>JBKPPP010000218.1:0-13526 GCA_046733615.1 Acidobacteriota bacterium
CCCTCGATGAACTCCATCACGAAGTAGGGCAGGCCATCCTCCGTGGTGCCGCCATCCAACAGTCCACCGATGTGCGGATGATCGAGGGCGGCGAGGATCTGGCGCTCTTTGCGGAAGCGACGCAGGATGAAGTCGGTGTCCATGCCGCGCTTCACGAGCTTGATCGCCGCTCGCTTGTTGAACTCGTTGTCGGCGCGCGACGCTTCGTAAACAGCGCCCATGCCGCCGCGTCCGATTTCCCGCTCGATCCGGTACGACCCGAGACGGCGGCCAAGCATCGGATCCTCTTCCTCCACAAACGACTCGAGCACGCTCTGTTCGGTATTGCCGTAGAAGGGCTGGTCGAGAAGTTCACCGGCGCTGTCGTGTTGTAACAGGAGCGACTCGACGTCGCGGCGGAGCTGGGAGTCGCCGGCGCAGACCTGTGACACGTAGCGGGCTCTCTCTTCGGGCACGAGATCTACCGCGTCTTGAAAGATTTCTTCAACTCGTTGCCAGCGTTCCGGGGTCATGTTACTGGACGCGTGATCGAAAGCTAAAAGTAAGGACTAAATGATGGCGGCTGGACTAGCAGCGTTGCATTAAATATTTCTTTGCATTTCTCCGTGGAGCCAGGCCTTGGCGAGCCGCCAGTGACGTTTGATGGTCGTGGGAGTGACGCCCAGAACGTCTGCTGTCTCCTCGATGGAGAGGCCGCCAAAGTAACGCAGCTCAACCATGCGTGCTTTTTGTATGTCGAAAGTGGCCAGAGTTTTAAGCGCGTCGTCGAGCGCGATGAGCTCGGCGCTGCGTTCAACGGCGCGGTCGATGTTTTCGTCCAGGGAGAGCTTTTTAAAATCCTGCCCGCGCTTTTCTGCATTGTGTTTGCGCGCATGATCCACCAGCAGGCGGCGCATGATTTGCGCGGCCACGCCGAAAAAGTGCGCTCGGTTCTGCCAGTTCACTCGCGTCTGATCGACCAGACGCAGGTAAGCTTCATGAACCAGAGCAGTCGGTTGCAGGGTGTGATCCGGGCGTTCACGCCGCAGATAATTCGCCGCCAGCTTGCGCAGTTCATCGTAGATTACAGGTAGCAAAAGATCAACCGCGGCTCGATCGCCGTTCGACAGTTCAATCAGCAGTTTAGTGACGTTGTCAGAGGACTGGTTGTTCAATCGTCGGTTTCTCCTGCGCGAGTCCGCTAAGTATAAGCCAGAAAGAACGCTACTGAAAGGTGGCCCTATTCCTCCAGTCTTTTCGCGTTATGCAAACGGAAGGCACTTTGAGTGAGGTGGAGGATGATGCAAGCTAGTCACGTAACCACAAGAATCGGAAGTTTTATGGCGCGTGTGTTCGGTTGCCGCCACGCCGAAATGAGCCGCCCGTTCTCGCGGGAAGGCCGCGCGTATCGCGCCTGTCTGAATTGTGGCGCGCAGCGCCGGTTCAATCTCGGCAACTGGCAAATGCAGGGCGACTTCTATTATCGCAAACCCTCCCTCGCCAACTAGACACCCAGCGCGTATATAATGCCGGTCATAGCACACCCTATGGCCGGAAGCGAACAAACCAAACTCGGATACTACGTTTACTGTATCGCCGAAGGTGTCTCCGCCGCGCAGCTCGATGCCGGCTCCTTTCCGGCGGCCATCGAAGAAAACTCAAAACTGGAATGGGTGACGGGTGGCGGTCTCGCCGCGCTCGCCAGTGCCGTGCCGCTCGAGACTTACGGCGAAGAGCAACTCGCCGAGCATCTTTCCGATGCGACGTGGACCGCCGTGCGCGCGATGCGTCACGAGACTGTCGTCGAATACGTCGCGAAGCGCACGGGCGTAGTTCCGCTTCGCTTCGGCACGATCTATCTAGATCGCTCCGGCATTGAACGCATGCTCGCCGACAGGGCTCGCGAGTTGGCGGAAATCATCGACCGGCTGCGCGGACGTGAGGAGTGGGGCGTGAACGTCTACACCGATCGCGCTGCTTTGCTGGCGAGTATCACGTCGGTCAGTCCTCGTTTACGGGAAATGGTCCAGCAGGCGGAAGCGGCGCCGCCCGGCCAGTCGTACCTGATGCAGAAGAAGATCGAGGCGCTGCGGGTCGACGAAGCGCGGTCAGTCCTGAATGGAATCGTCGATCAGATCGAAACGAAACTGGGTGAGCGTGCCGGTGAGGCGAAGCGTTTGCGGATTCTGAAAGTCGAAGCGACGGAGCATGGCGAGCTGAAAGGGAAGTTCGCGTTTCTGGTTAAGAGAGCGGAGTTTGAAGAATTTCGCGCCGCGGCTGAACGGCTGGCGGAGGAGCATCTCGCGGCAGGCATTCGTCTGGAGCTGACCGGGCCCTGGCCCGCATATAATTTCACCGCGTTGTCTCAAGAACAAAGCAGGGAACAAGAATGAGCTCGCCTTTCGATCGGATAATCATCAGCGAGAACGTCGAGCAGCTAGAAGAGTCTGAGCTGTCGCTGCTGGAGACGCTGGATCACGTCTTGAATCGCGGACTGGTTATCGCCGGCGAGATCATGATCTCGGTGGCGGACATCGACCTGATTTTTGTGGGATTGAATGTGCTGGTCAGCTCAGTCGAGACAGCGAATGAAGTCTTCCGAAACCGCCAAGACAAGACGCAATGAAAATCTACGTGTATTGCCTTGCCGGAGACGTCCCCGCATTTCCTGTTTCTCTTCGCGGTATACTTGGAGCACACGTGCGTCTGATCGACTCGGGAGGTTTTTCGGTCGTCGTCAGTGACTTTGCGGGCGACGCAGTCCCTGTAAATCGCGAGAACGCAATCGCGCACGCTTCAGTAGTTGGGAAAATCCTGCAGCAAACAACTCCACTGCCGTTTCGCTTCGGCACGATCGTTACGGAGCAGCAGCTCGAGAGTTATCTCAGCTCACGGGCTGCTGCTGTGCGTGAGCGGCTCGAACTGATTCGCGGTTGCGTCGAGATGAGCGTGAAGATAATTTCTAACGACGAGCCGGCTGAGGAGCCGGCGGAGGACGCCGCGTCGCAGACTACGCCGGGCACCGCTTTTCTGGCCGAGAAGCGCCGCGAGATTCTGGGTGGTGAAGCGCGCGCGGCCGAGGCCGACCGGATCTCGACGTGGCTTCAGGAACGGATTGGCGAGACGGCAAAGGACACGCGGGTCGACAGACGATTGACCGAAAAGCTGCTGATCGCCGTGTCACATCTTGTTGAGCGTGACGCGGTCAGCGAGTATCGCAGTTTGGTTCGAAAAGCACAGGAAGAGCGGCCGGAACTGCACTTTCTGGTGAGCGGTCCGTGGGCTCCGTACAGTTTTGCAAATATTGACCTTGAGTTTAAAACGCAGTTCGGAGTAAGCTGATGGCGTTTTCCCCCGAAAACCCCCATCCGGCTGAGCCGGAAATAGAAACATCGCATGCACAGGAGTTTGCTGAGGAACTCCGGGTTGTCGCCGACTCTCTGCCGTCGCGAATCAATATTGATGCACAGAGCGTCGAGCAGGGTCTGGCGAAGCTTGTTCTAACTCTGATCGAGTTCATCCGTCGCCTCCTGGAAAAGCAGGCGGTCCGTCGCATGGAGGGCGGGGATCTCTCACCTGAACAGATCGAAGAGTTAGGCTTGGCGCTCATGCGATTGGAAGCCAAGCTCCAGGAGCTGAAAACACAGTTCGGGTTAGCGGACGAAGACCTCAATCTCGATCTTGGTCCGATAGGGCGCTTGATTTAGTTGTACGCAGTCTTGCAGCAGCAGGAGTTTTCGATGGTGGCGGCCATCTAAGCTTTGTGAGTAAAGCCGCCCCCTACGTGTGGAGGGCGAAAGTGTCCAGTGAGCGGTCTACCCTTATTACGGCTCGTCCCCCGGGCCTGGTTGATGTTCTCGACCGTATTCTTGACAAAGGCCTCGTGATAGCCGGCGACATCAAAGTGTCGCTGGCGAACGTAGAGCTACTCACCTTGCAGATCCGGCTTCTCGTGTGTTCGATCGACAAGGCTGAGCAAATTGGCCTGAACTGGTGGCGTTACGACACGAATCTGACGACGCGCGCCGAACGTGCGGAGGCGGAGAACCTCGAGCTGCGTGAACGACTCTCGCTGCTCGAACAGGAGATCGCAAAGCTGAGCGTGGCTACCGTCGCACCGGGCCGTGCAGTCACCACCACGCGGGTCACCACACGCAGAAAGCCTGGAACGAAGGGCCGTGTTTAGAGATGTATTTCAAAAGGGCTGGTTAAGAGAATTGAACTAGAACAGTGGGCGCCGTTACTCCTCGCGCACGCGATATCCTGGTTTTTCTAAACTTGAGAAAAAGGAACCGAAGCAAATGGCTGTCGAAAGAGCACCAGGCGGTACTAGTTTAATAGACGTTCTCGATCGCGTGCTCGACAAGGGCATCGTCATCGATGCGTGGGTCCGCATTTCGCTGGTGGGCATTGACCTCATCACGATTGAAGCTCGCGTGGTGGTGGCGTCGATCGATACGTACCTAAAATACGCCGAAGCCGTGGGCTTGACGCCGGCAGTTTCGCGTCCAGTGTTGACACCCGGCGCGACTGAAACAGTCGAGACGGAAACCCGACGTCGCGTGGCAGTTGAAGTCGAGAAGTGAGAATGTGCGCGCGACCCATGCAATGCGCGCTTCAAAACGTTTGCTCCCCTCGTCGCGGAATGTTGAGGACATCAGCCTCGAATGAACTTTAGGTTATGGGAGAAGTTCCCACAGAGTTAGCTTTCCCGGTCGCCCCATCGATTGCGGATACCGAACGGGTGACCCTGCGTCATTTCGATGTCTTTATCGAAACGACGACGCAGATGCTCGCCACGCCGCGTCTTCAGGAGCGGCTCCTGCTCGCCCTCGAAGCAATTGTGAACAACTTCGGCTGCCGCCAGGCTCTGATCGGGATCATCAACGAGCGCGACGCCGAGCTGCGCATCCGTGGCGCCGTCGGGTTCGAAGGCGATCACGCGGCCAGTAAACTCGCAATGCCGCTCGACTCCAGCGCCGCTTGCGTGACGGTGATTCACGAAGCGCAGCCGCGCTGGATCGACATGGAGGAAGATGTTGACTCGCGCCGGCTCTTCGGCAAGCTGCAATGGAACTACGACGTGCTGGCGTTGCCGTTGTTTGGCATATCGGAGTTGCCGCCAAAACCCGGACGCGATCGCAGTGTAACGCGTCTTCCCGGTCACTATTGGTCCTTCGAACCAGGCTCGCGTCTGGGCGTGCTTTACGTCGGCGTACCCCGCAAGAGCCTGGACGACGATGCGCTCAACCTCTTGAAGCGTTTTGCAGAACGCATCGGCATTGTCGCCTCACTCGCCACGCACCAGGAGCGGCTCGTTTCCACGGTCACGAAGCTACAGCGTGAGCGGCAGTGGATCGAGTCGATCATGAAGTCAGTCGCCGATCCAATTGTTTTGACGGATCTCGACAACGAAATCCTGCTGCAAAACCGGCGTGCGGAAGAGCTGTTCAGTGGTTCAGCCAACGCCGGCGAAGGAAAACGGCGCGCGTTGAAGATGAACGACCTGCTCTTTTCGGCATACCTGTCGAGCGCGACTGTCTCGTCCGAAGAAGTGATTCAGCGCGACATCACGCTGGTCGATCCGATTGAAGGTTCCGACATTCACTTCGAAGTCATTTCGACGCCGGCCGCAAACTCGCGCGGCGAGCCGCTCGGTCTCGTGTCGATTTTTCGCGACGTTACGGACCTGCGCGAAGCGAACGAGGAGCTGGCGCGCAACTTCATCAAGCTGCAACAGGCTGAAGCCGAGTCGCGCCGTGAACGCGACCGTCTCGACCTGATCATCGAAAACGTCGGCCATCCGATCGTCGTGTGCGATTCGGCTGGGAATTTTATTCTGTTCAACCGCCGCGCCGAGCTGCTGTTTCAGGAAAATCCCTCGTACAGATCGTTCGCTCCCGCTGCCGTTCGCACCAACGCCGTCAAACTCACTTCGTTCATTTCGACACTCGCTTCCGCCGCTGAAACCGGACGGCAGGCCGAGATCGAGCTGATCGACCCGGAAGACGGCCGCGCGCTGCCGATGGAGATCACCGCGCGCGAAGTGCTGGACGCGACCGGGCAGGTGACCGCCGTAGTTTCGATTCTTCACGACCTGACGGAGATTCGCGAGCTCGAGCGGCGCCGCGTCGAGCAGCAGTTGTTTGAGTCGGAGAAACTGGCGGCGGTCGGACGGCTTGCCGCGTCGATCGCGCACGAAGTCAATAATCCGTTGGAAGCAATCAAGAATGCTTTGTACCTGATGCAGACGGGCTCCGAGGCCGACTCCAACTCACGCTTTCTCGAGATCGCGCGCAAGGAGACCGAGCGCGTTTCGCACATCATTCGCCAGATGCTTGGTTTTGCCCGCCGGCCGGGCGAGGTGGATTGGGTCGACATCAACCAGTTGCTCGAAGAAACACTCGTGCTGCTCGAAAAGAAGATGAAGCAGTTGCGCATCAAGGTCACGAAGACGCTCGATCCGGAGTTACCGCGTATCCGCGCGCGCGCCGATCAACTGCGGCAAGTGTTTCTCAACCTGATCATCAACGCGCAGCAGGCGATGGATCGCGGCGGCGAGGTCAATATCTCGACTTCACGTTACGAGCAGGCCTTGCAGCCGTCGATTATTGTTCAACTCAGCGACAGTGGCGTCGGCATTGCCGAAGACGACCTCGCGCGCATTTTCGACCCTTTTTTTTCAACCGGCAAAAAGGGCACCGGCCTCGGTCTCTGGGTGACGCAGGACATCGTGCGGCAACACGGCGGCCGCATCGAAGTGAACAGCGAATTCGGGCGCGGGACAGTGTTCAGCATCATCCTTCAGGTTGACTCTCCAATCCTCGAAGATAAAAAGCAGGAGGCGGCGACGACGACAAGCAAATGAGCGGGGTACTGGATCACGTCGGAGACACTCACTCGCCTGAGCCGTCGTCTGTGTTGCTGAACGCGCGGTTGCTGGTCGTCGACGACGAAGAGAGCCTGCGCATCACGGTCGCGGCGATTCTCGAAAAGGAAGGTTACACGATCGATACCGCTTCCAGCGGCGACGAGGCGATCTCGTTGCTCGGTAAAGCGGAGTACGACCTCGTGCTTACCGACCTGCACATGGAGGGCGGCGAGGGACTGGCAGTGCTCAACGAGATCCGTCGCACCTGCCCGCTCACGATCTCGATCGTGCTGACCGGCTTTGCTTCCGTCGAATCGGCCATCTCCGCATTGCAGGAAGGCGCCTACGACTACCTCGTCAAACCCTGCGACATCGAAACGATGAAGCACACGATCCGCCGCGGCGTCGACCACCGGCGGCTGATGCTCGCCGAACAGAAAGCGCGCGCGGATCTCGAAAATCTCAATACGGATCTCGAGAGACGAATCGCGGAACGCACTGCCGAGCTCACGCGCTTGAATGCCGAGCTGGCCGAGGCGAACCGCGCCAAGGACGTTTTTCTCGCCACGCTCTCGCACGAGCTGCGCACGCCGCTGACGCCCGTCGTCGGTTGGATCAAACTGCTGCGCAGCGGCAATCTCGACACAAACAGCGTCGCCCAGGCGCTCGACGCCATCGAGCGTAACGCCTGGTTGCAGGCGCGTTTGATCGACGACCTGCTCGATACTTCGCGCATCGCTACAGGCAAGTTGCAGTTTGAGCCAAAGCCTACCGACCTGAACACAGTCGTGAAGGCGGCGCTCGACACGGTTCTGGCGCTGGCCGCGTCGCGCAACATCGAGTTGGCGATCCAGTTGTCGCCGTCGACTCTGGTCGTGATGGGTGAGCCGGTGCGGCTCCAGCAGATCGCCTGGAACCTGATCTCTAACGCGATCAAGTTCACCGATTCCGGCGGCAAGGTCACGGTTACGACTTCGAAGAAACGCGGAGAGGCGCATCTGTCAGTCATCGATACGGGCGTCGGCATCGCGCCCGATTTCCTGCCGCACGTCTTCGATCGTTTTCGTCAGGCCGATGGATCCACCTCGCGGCGCCACGGCGGATTGGGGCTCGGTCTCGCCATCGCCGACGCCCTCGCGAAGTTGCACGGCGGCCGTTTGGAAGCTAAGTCGGAAGGCGTCGGCCACGGATCGACTTTCACTTTCTCCATCGCGCTGGCGGCGAGCGAGAAAGTGGCGCCCGAAGTTGTCGAGCAGAAGACGCACTCGCTCGAGGGACTCGAGGTATTGATTGTGGAAGACTCGGAAGACACGCTGAAGTTGCTCGGTGCGATGTTTACGCGTGAGGGCGCCAGGGTCACGACCGCCACTTCAGCCGACGAAGCCCTGGCGTGGGCTGGTTCCAACCGCCCGGACATCGTCATTTCCGACATCGGCATGCCCGACGTAGATGGTTATGAGTTTCTCCAACGCCTGAAAATGCTGCCCGGCATGAACCGCGTTCCCGCCGTCGCCATCTCCGGCTACGCCAGCGATGAGGATCGCAAAAAAGCGCTCGGAGTCGGTTACTTCGCCCTGATGCCCAAACCCATCGACGTCGACCTCCTCTTCAGCCTCATCCACGACCTGAAACTCCCCGCCGGGCGGCCCCGTAACAGCTAAGCCGCGAACCCAAACCGTTGAAAATGACCGGGTTGACAAAATTCAAATTGTAACTATAATGGTTACAAAATTGACTCCCGATCCCGGGACACGCGTTTTGATATGTCGACTAATAGCCGGTTCGCCGTGGCGGTGCACGTCTTGAGTTTGATGGCCTGGTCGGGCGAAGAACCCCTGAAATCTGAACAGGTTGCCGAGAGCGTCAACACTAATCCGGTCGTCATTCGGCGGATGCTGCTCGAACTCGCGGAGGCCGGTCTCGTCGTCTCGCAAACAGGCTCGCTCGGCGGGTCGCGGCTGGCAAATGACCCGGCCAAAACCACCCTTCTGGACATTTACCAGGCCCTTGAGTGCCGCGGCGTTTTTTCTCTGCACCGGCAGCCGCCCAGCCGCAACTGCCCGGTCGGCGTGAACATCGAAACAGTGCTGGGAGACGTGCTACAGGAGGTCGATTCAGCGGTCGAAAAAGTGTTGGCCAACATCACGATTAACGACGTCGTACAACGGTTGAAGCCCTGTAGCTCTCTGACAGTCGGGAAAACGATGGAGAGAAACGGTAGGAAGAAGCACTTTGACCAGAAGCAGGTAACTTTGCCTGAGTTGCGCACAGGTACAAAGAACCGGAAGACGAAAGTCCTCCGCACTGCTTAAATCGCGAGAAAGGAATAGGCTAATTTGTCCAGGCTTGAAAAAGATCAAAGCGACATCGAGCTCTTGAACAAGAGCGAGTTCGTCAACCTCAGCGAGGAGCTGACGGACGATGCCGTGTCGATTGAAGATATCGATGAAGTATTGCAAACGCTGGAAAGAGCCACCAGCGGCGAGACGGAGATCGAGGAACCCTTGATTGAAGAGTCCTCGTCTGCCGTCGAATCAGAAGAAGGGATGAGCGAGGAAGTCGAACTCGACCTCTCGGCCGGCGAGATGGACAAGACTTCCGACCCGATTCGCGTCTACATGCGCGAAATGGGCGTAGTGCCGTTGTTGACTCGGGAACAGGAAGTCTCGATCGCGAAGCGGATCGAGCGCGGCCAGAAACGAGCGGAAAAAGCGATCGCGCGCTCGCCGATCGCCGTTGTCGAGCTTTTCAAAATCGGAGACGAGCTGGCGGCCGGCATGCTCAACATTCGCGACGTCGTCGCGTTCTCGGATCAGATGGAGACCGAGGAGCACGAGGATCGCAGCGAAGAGTATTTGCAGTGGACGATCGAGGGACTACAGAACATCCGGCAGCTCTACAAGCGGGGTCTCAAGGAGCTCGAGAAATTCGCCGACGAGCAGAAAGTGTCGCGCGGCAAGCGTTCGAAGAAACTGCTGCGTTACCGGCGCAAGCTCGCGCGCACTCGTCTCGAGATCGCGCAGGAGATCCGCGGACTTCACTTGAAAGAAGCCGCGCGCCAGCGGCTGATCGCGGCCATCGGCGCGGTGCACAAGGAGACTCGCGTCCTCGAACGAGAAATCGAGAGTTTCACTGAAAAACTCCGGCGCAAAGGACTAAAGGCTGACAAGCAGAAAGAGTTTCGTCGTCACATTGCGGGCGCGAAGAAGCGGCTGAAAGAGATCGAAGCCGAGCATCACCTGTCGCCACTCGAGATCAAGCGCTCGCACCAGATGATCGCGGTCAGCGAAGCGCAGACGGCGCAGGCGAAGCACGAGCTGACTGAAGCGAACCTGCGTCTCGTGGTTTCGATCGCCAAGAAGTATCAGAACCGTGGTTTGCAGTTCCTGGATCTGATCCAGGAAGGCAATCTCGGCCTGATGAAGGGCGTCGACAAGTTTGACTGGCGGCGTGGTTACAAGTTCTCCACCTACGCAACGTGGTGGATCCGCCAGGCGATTACCCGCGCGATCGCCGACCAGGCGCGCACCATTCGCATTCCGGTGCACATGATCGAAGTGATCAATAAACTTAAGAACACTTCGCGTGAGCTGGTGCGTGAGCTGGGACGCGAACCTACGACCGAGGAGATCGCCAAGAAGATGGACACCTCCGTCGACAAGGTGCGCAAAGCGCGCAAGTTGATGCAGGATCCTATTTCCCTGGAAACGCCAATCGGCGAGAACGGCGATTCGCAGCTCGGCGACTTGATCGAAGACAAGTCGAGCGAGAGCCCGGCGGCGCGCGTCATCACTTCGAACCTGCGCGAGATCGCTGGCGATGTTTTGCAAACCCTCAGCCCGCGTGAAGAGCGAGTCATTCGCCTGCGGTTTGGGTTGGACAACGGCGGTCATGAACGAACGCTGGAAGAAGTTGGGCAAAACTTTAACGTGACACGCGAACGCATTCGCCAAATCGAGGCCAAAGCACTGCGCAAACTCCGCCACCCGTCACGGGCGCGGCTACTGAAAAACTTCCTCGAAGGCGAGGGTAACTGAGTTTCGGGAGATTAATAGCAGATTAGGAGCGACGACATGAGTGAATTTGTGAAAGAAGTAAGCGATAGTTCATTTGAGAAGGACGTGTTGGGATCGGATCGGCCGGTGCTCGTGGATTTCTGGGCGGAGTGGTGCGCGCCATGCCGCATGATCGCGCCGACCGTCGCGGCCGTGGCCGAGCAGTATGGCGATACCGCGAGTGTGGTGAAGCTCAACGTCGACGACAATCCGTCGACCGCGCAGCGCTACGGCATCAAGGGCATTCCGACGCTGATTCTTTTCCGTGAGGGAAAGGAAGTCGAGCGGGTCGTGGGCGCGACGAGTAAAGAGTCGATCACGAAGATGGTCGAGAAATACGTGACCGTCAAAGCGTAACCATAACTGCTTCGAGAGAGATTTAAGGCCGGGCGTGCTCAACGTCCGGCCTTTTTTGTGGCAAAATGCACTCACCCATGCAGCCAGCTCGACTCATTGTCGGAATCACCGGCGCCACTGGAACCATCTTCGGCGTGCGTCTGCTCCAGATGCTGCACGGGTCGGGCGTCGAGACTCACCTCGTCATCAGTCGCTGGGCGGCGCGAACGCTCACGCATGAAACCCAGTACGCACTCAAAGACGTAGAAAGTCTCGCGACGCACAGTTACGCGAGCGGCGATCAGGGCGCGGCGATTTCGAGCGGCTCTTTCGTGACGCTCGGCATGGTCATCGCACCTTGCAGCATGCGCACGCTGGCCGCGATCGCGCACGGGCTCGGCGACAACCTGATTCATCGCGCCGCGGACGTGATTCTGAAAGAGCGGCGTAAGCTGGTGCTGGTCGTGCGCGAGTCGCCGTTCAATGAGATACATCTCGAAAACATGTTGAAGCTGGCGCGGATGGGCGTCGTGATCCTGCCGCCCGTGCCCGCGTTCTACAACAACCCGCAAAATCTCGACGACATGATCAACCACATCGCGATGCGAGTGATCGACCAGTTCGACATTCATCTCGACGTCATGAACCGCTGGGACGGCGTGCTGCTGGATCGCAAACGAGCGCCGGTCGAAGAAGAGTAAGGAGAACGAACATGGGAGAGATGGTTGAATTCGCGAGTGACGGCGGAACGACTCCGGGTTACATGTCGGTGCCGCAGCAGGGCAGCGGGCCCGGTGTCGTCGTGATACAGGAGTGGTGGGGACTCGTTCGTCACATCGAAGATGTTTGCGACCGGCTTGCAGCTCAGGGTTTCGTGGCGCTCGCGCCCGATCTTTACCACGGCAAGACGACGAAGTCGCCTGATGAAGCGGGCAAGATGATGATGGCCCTGCGCATCGACGAAGCGGAGAAGGACATCAGTGGCGCTGTTCAGCATCTTTTGAATGATCCGGCGGTGACGGCGGACAAAGTTGGTGTCGTCGGTTTTTGCATGGGCGGCGCTTTGGCGCTCTACGCCGCCACGAAGAATCCAAACATCGGCGCGTGCATCGTCTTCTACGGCGGCCATCCGAATGTGAAACCCGATCTGCCGAAACTGCACGCGCCCGTGCTCGGCATCTACGGCGAGCGCGACAAGTCTGTTACTCCGGCGTCGGTGCACCAGTTGGAAGCGCAAGTGAAGGCGCTCGGAAAGCAGATCGAGACACATATCTACAGGGGCGCGGACCACGCTTTCTTCAACGACACGCGGCCGGAAGTTTATAACGCTGAGGCCGCCGCTGACTCATGGCGGCGCACAATCGACTTTCTCAGACAGCATTTAAGTTAGCAGCCGTAAACACGGATCGCGTTTATCCGTGTCTCCTAATCCAATCAAAGGAACCTTCTAAGACTATGTCTACGTGCGCCCGTCTGCTGTTCTTGCTGTTGTTGTTCTCTTTCACTGTCTCAGCTCAGGAGCCGCCGGCTGGCCCACAGCCGTCTCCGAGACCGGTCGCGTCGCCGAGCGCGAGTCCATCTCCGACACCGGCCGAATCGCCGACGCCACGCGATCCGTTTTCGACGCCGACCTTCAACGGCCTGCGCTTCCGTTCGATCGGTCCGGCGTTCACTTCCGGACGCGTGATTGCCTTCGCTGTCGATCCGAACAATCCAGCGCATTACTTCGTCGGGGTCGCTTCGGGCGGCGTTTGGAAGACGATCAATGCCGGCACCACCTGGCAGCCGGTTTTCGATAACGAAGGCTCCTACTCGATCGGCGCCATCGTGCTCGATCCGAAAAATCCGCTGACGGTCTGGGTCGGCACCGGCGAGAACAACAGCCAGCGCAGTGTTTCCTACGGCAACGGCGTGTACAAATCAGAAGACGGCGGCCGCTCGTGGCGCAACGTCGGTCTGCGCAACTCGGAACACATCGGCCGCATCGCGATCGATCCGAAAGACTCGAACATCGTTTACGTCGCGGCGCAAGGCCCGCTCTGGGGACCGGGCGGCGATCGCGGTCTCTTCAAAACAACCGATGGCGGCAAGACCTGGAAAAATATTCTCAATATCAGCGAGAACACCGGCGTCACCGAGGTCGTGATCGATCCGAATGATCCAAACACGATCTACTGCGCTTCCTATCAACGCCGCCGCCATTTCTATACGCTCATCAACGGCGGTCCGGAGAGCGCGATCTACAAGTCGACCGACGCGGGCGCGACCTGGAACAAGTTGCGCGC
>JBKPPP010000219.1:0-5544 GCA_046733615.1 Acidobacteriota bacterium
CAATTTCGTCGCGTTCGTCGTCTTTCTCTTCATCTTCATTCGCAATCTGCTGAAGCTGCGGCGCGAGCGAAAAGAACGACAGCTCGGCTCGAAAGTAAAAACGCGCCTGCTGGTTTACTTCATCTCGATCAGCTTTCTGCCGATCACGGCGATGGCCGCCTTCTCGTACCTGTTTCTGAATCGCACGCTGGAGAAGTGGTTCAATCCGTTTCCCGATGAGATTCAACAGCAGGCGATCGAGCTGAGACGCGAGACGTTGTCGACTCAACATCAGACGCTTCGCGACACGGCGTCGCTGCTCGTGATGTTGCTCAACAACCAGCCTGTCGAAGATCGCCAGGAGACGATGGATCAGGTGGTTGCGTCGGGACAGTTGGTCGGCGCGGAGATCGTTTCCACGGACGGCACGGTGGTGAACAGGAGCCGGGCGAATCTTTCTCCCGGCGATGCCGAGCAGCTTGATCGATTGTTCGACGACGCGCGCAGTGTTCACGGGCCGACGGGCGCGAGTATGGCGGACGGCAAAGAGTTTGACGTGATGGCGGTGCCGTTGAGCGCGACTGAGCTGCTAATCATCGCCCCGCAAAAACGGGCGGCAAACGATTTGACGGACTTCGTTACCGGTTCCGAGCGTGATTACCAGGAGCTGGTTCGCAAGCAACGCCGCGTTCGTTTGCTGGGACTCTCGACGCTCGGCCTGATGACGTTGATCCTGCTGTTTGCGTCGAGTTGGATCGCGATCTATCTCGCGCGTGGGATCGCGACGCCGATCAAGGCGCTGGCGGAAGCTTCGAATGAGGTCGCGCGCGGCAATCTCTCGCATCGCGTCACGACGATTGCGGACGATGAGTTAGCGCTCCTGGCGGACTCGTTCAACCAGATGACCACGCAACTGGAAGAGAATCGCCGCAGCATCGAGGCGGGCGCGGCGGAGTTGCGCGATAAGAACCTCGCGCTACGCGAGCGACGCAATTACATCGAAACGGTTTTGCAGTCGCTGTCGACCGGCGTGGTATCAGTCGATGAAAACGATTGCGTGACGACGTTGAATGCGTCTGCTTCACGCATGTTGGGCCTGGCGGGAAAGGTCGAAGCCAATTCGAAACTGAACAATCTCGTTGTCAGTGAAGATTGGACTGTGGTTGACCGCTTGATGAAAAGGGCGCGTCGCTCGGGCCACGCCACTGAACAGACGCAACTCGAAGGCGGAGCGAACGGCGGCGGGGCGCTGCCCGTCGCGATGACGGCGACGGCATTGCGCAATTCGGCGAGTCTCAAACGCGGCGTAGTGCTCGTCATCGAGGATCTTTCCGAGCTGCTGGCCGCGCAGCGTGCCGCCGCGTGGAGCGAAGTCGCGCGCCGCATGGCCCACGAGATCAAAAACCCGTTGACGCCGATTCAGCTCTCGGCCGAACGGATCGCGAAGAGTTACGCGCGCGTGGCCGCGAACGGCGCCGGCAACGGATCGAATGGCGACGCGCCGGATGAGAAACGCGTCGCGGCGGTGATCAGCGAGTGCACCGAAACGATCACTCGCGAAGTTGCCGGCTTGAAAGCGATGGTCGATGAGTTTTCGCGATTCGCACGGCTGCCCGCGACCCGGCTCGAACCGGCGAACCTGAATGACGTCGTTACGCAGGCGATGGGACTTTACGAAGAGCGGTTGGACGGCGTTAGCATCATGGCGCAGCTCAATCGCGATCTGCCGGCAGTGATGCTCGACGTGGAACAGATCAAACGCGTCTTCGTTAACCTGATCGACAACGCGCTCGAAGCCGTGTCGGCTTCAGACCAGAAGCACATCATGATCACGACCGCGCATGACGCGGAGAGAAGTATGCTGCGGGCCGAAGTCGCGGACACGGGACAGGGAATCGAGCCTCGGGATTTCCACCGGCTGTTTCAGCCGTACTTCTCGAAACGCGACAGCGGGACCGGTTTGGGGCTGGCGATCGTTCAGCAAATAATCCTCGAGCACGGCGGCCGTATCCGCGCCGAGAAGAACCATCCCCGCGGCGCAAAGTTTGTAATCGAGCTACCGGCAATCGCCTAGCAAACAGACGTAATGGACTCAATTCTCATCGTCGACGACGAACGCGGCATTCGCGACACCCTTCGCGCCGTGATGGAGGACGAAGGGTTTGTCGCGGACGCCGTCGCGAGCGGCGAAGAGTGTTTGAAAGCGCTCGGCCGGCGCGCATACGGCTGCATTCTGCTCGACGTTTGGCTGCCGGGTATCGACGGGCTCGAGACGCTCAAACAACTGCGCGCGGCTGGATCGGAAGCGGCAGTCGTGATCATCTCCGGTCACGGCAACATTGAAACGGCAGTGCGCGCGACGAAGTTGGGCGCGTTTGACTTCATCGAAAAACCGCTCTCGATCGAGAAGACCGTGCTGACTGTTCGCAATGCTTTGCGACAGCAGCGGCTCGAATTGATGAATGCCGACATGGCTGCGGCGCTGGCGCGCGAATACACGATGGTCGGCGAGTCGGTGGCGATGCGCGCGTTGCGCAAGCAGATCTCGGTGGTGGCGCCGACGGACGGTCGCGTCTTGATCTACGGCGAGTCGGGGACGGGCAAAGAGCTGGTGGCCCATGCGATTCATGCTGAGTCGCGGCGCGCGGCGGCGCCGTTTGTCGAGGTCAACTCGGCGGCGATTCCCGAGGAGCTGATCGAGAGTGAGCTGTTTGGACACGTCAAAGGAGCTTTCACCGGAGCGACCGCCGCGAAGAAGGGCAAATTCGAGCTGGCGGACGGCGCGACGATCTTTCTCGACGAGGTTGGCGACATGAGTCCGAAGGTGCAGGCGAAGGTGCTGCGCGTTCTGGAAGAGCAGCGCTTCGAGCCGGTCGGCAGCGGCACGTCAATCAGCGTCGACGTGCGACTGATCGCCGCGACCAACAAACGCCTCGACGTGGAAATCGAGAATGGAAATTTCCGAGCGGATCTCTTCTATCGCCTCAACGTGATCCCGTTTGAGTTGCCGCCGCTGCGTGAACGGCTGGAAGACGTACCGCTGCTGGTTGATTACTTCAACCAGAACTTCTCGCGTGCGTACGGCAAGAAGCCGAAACAGTTTCTGCCAGAAGCGTTGGAGGAGTTGCAGTCTTACTCGTGGCCCGGCAACGTGCGCGAGCTGCGCAATACGATCGAGCGCGTGGTGATCATGCATCCAGGCACGAAGGTTTCAGCCGGCGACCTGCCGCCGCAGGGAAAAGAGGAACCGCCGGCTGCGTCATTCCGCTTCCCGTCCTTTAAGGAAGCCACCGAGGCTTACCATCGGGAGTTTATCCAGCGGAAACTCGAAGAGGCGGAGGGAAATGTTTCGCGCGCGGCTGAGCTGATGGGCGTCGATCGCAGCCATCTCTACCGCCGCATGCGCGCGCTCGGCATCCAAAATCGCTCCGTGTCTTGATCAGAATTATTCCGCCACACTTTTCCGCAACCCCTCAGTAAACCTACGTTGACAATGCGTCTTCAAATAGCTTACTAGTTAAACTCGCGCGCGTTATCGCGCGGGTAAAAGGTTGAGGTGCAATGGATTTTACGACTAAAGAACTGTTGAAGCGGTACGCAAAGCTCGCGGTAGGACAGCCGTTTTCGCCGGTATTGCTGAACATACTGGTGACCTCCGTCTGCGACATGCGCTGCACGCACTGCTTCTTCACCGACGAGCTCGACGATCGTCCGCGCAAAAAGCTCCAGATGAAGACGCACGAGATCGAGCGGATCTCCGAGACACTCGGCGGCAACCTGGGCGTGCTGATTCTGGCCGGCGGCGAGCCGTTCACTCGCAAAGACCTGCCGGAAATCGCGCGCGCGTTCTACACGAACAACAAGCTCGAATCGATCTACATCATGTCCAACGGGCAGATCCAGAAACGGATCTTTCCCGACGTGACGCGCACCCTGCAGGAGTGCCCGAACCTGAACGTGACGGTCGCGCTCGGCATCGACGGTCCGAAAATGGAGCACGAGAAGATCCGGCAGAAACCCGGCTCGTGGGACATCGCGATCGACACCGCGCGCCAGCTTCAGTCGATCAAGAAGGAGTACCCGCGTCTCGACGTGCAGACCTGCACCTGCTTCATGAACTCCAACCAGGACACGATCTTCGACTGGTACGACTTTCTCAAATACGATCTGAAGCCTGACAAGGTAAACTTCAATTACATTCGTCCGCCTTCAGCCGATCCCAAAGAGCTCGACATCGACCACTCGCGCTACGCGCAGCTCGCGCGGATGATCGACGACGATTCGCGTCACGCAGCGATCAAAAATAACTACGGCGGCAAAGCCGGTTTCTTCAAGGCCGCGATTGACATCTACATGCACGGCCTGATCGCGAAGACGCAGGAAACACAGACCGCGCAGATGAAGTGCTACGCGGGCACCGCCGGCGGCGTCATTTACGACGAAGGCACCGTCTCGTCGTGTGAGAATCTCGCGCCGATCGGCAACCTGCGCGACTTCGACTGGAACTTCCAAAAGGTCTGGCTCTCACCGGCGATGAAAGCACGACGCCAGCACGCGGCAAACGGTTGTTTCTGCACGCACGAGTCAAACAGTTATTACCCGTCGCTGCCGTTCAATCCGGGTCACCTGATCCAGATCAAGAAGCTGGAGCGCGAGATGAAGAAGGCGCGCCGCGAGATGGACGGCGGTTTGTCAGTCGGCGATTTGAAGACGACGGAGATCTAAAGGCAGATGTCCTCGCAGGGTCGCATTCCGAAAATTCTGATCATCTCGTCCGACACGGGCGGCGGGCATCGTTCCGCCGCGGCCGCGATCGTCGCGGGCGTGCAGAAGTTTCTCGAAGGCGAGTCGTACGCGATTCGTGTGGTGCGCGCGGTCGAGGAATCGCACCATCTCGCGGACAAGCTGGTTCGTCTTTACAACTGGATCCTGCGCAATCGCCAGCACTGGATGAAGTATTACTACTGGATCCTCAATCGCGTTCGACCCGAAACGCGCGAGTTCTTTCATAAGCGCTGCATCGGTTACGTCGCTGGACTCTTCGAACGCTGGTGCCCGCACATCGTAGTCAGCGTTCATCCGCTGACTCAACACCTGTTCGGCCGCGTGTTGCGCGAATTGAACCTGGCGGATCGCGTGCCGCTTGTTTCCGTGGTCACTGATCCGTGTTACGGCTTCTGGCGCGGTTGGGCCTGCGATGCAGTGACGCTTTATCTCGTCGCGAGTGAAGACGCGCGCCGGCAGTTGATCGACTACGGCGTCGCGCCGGAGCGGATCAAGATCTCGGGCATGCCGGTGCATCCGAAGTTTTCCTATCCAGGGGAAGAGGCAGCGCAGGCTGCGCGGCGCGCGCTCGGACTGGATCCGGAGAAGTTCACGGTCTTCGTCAACGCCGGTTGGATCGGCGGCGGAAACATTCCGCAGATCTTTCGCGAGCTGGTGCACGGCGAGTTAGACGTGCAGGCGATCTTCCTCGCGGGCAAGAATGAGAATCTGCGCGCGGCGGCTGAGTCGATGGCGACTGAAGCGGCGTTTCCGGTGAAAGTTATCGGTTATTCCGACGAG
>JBKPPP010000220.1:0-13967 GCA_046733615.1 Acidobacteriota bacterium
TTTGGCGCAGGCGGCTGGCGCCGCTCGGCGCGGTCGGTCGCATGGCGCTGACCAACTACCTTTTGCAGGCTGCGATACTTGTGCCGGTGTGCTTGTCGTTCAATCTCATGGACACGATCAAGCCGTTGATGGGAGTCGCACTGGCGCTCAGCGTGTGGGCTGTGCAGGTGCCGGCGAGCGTCTGGTGGTTGCATCGTTTTTACTTTGGACCGGCAGAATGGGTCTGGCGCTCGTTGACCTACGGGCAGGCGCAGCCGTTCCGCCGCGCTTCTCAACTCGCTCCACGCAATGTATCTTGTGCGCAGGCGCCGGGCAGTTGAGGCCCAAGTTTTCAGCGCCCAAGGAAAGTTTATGTGTCGAGCGATCAAGACCCTGCACAACTTCGCACCACCGGCGACAGACGCGGAGATTCGCGCCTCTTCGCTGCAATTTGTACGTAAGCTCAGCGGCTTCACCAAACCCTCGAAAGCCAACGAAGAGGCGTTCAACCGTGCGGTCGAGCAGGTGGCCCAGGCCGCGCACGAGCTGCTCGAGTCGCTCGTCACTAATGCCCCTCCGCGAGATCGAGCTGTCGAAGCCGCCAAGGCGCGAGCGCGCTCGGTGGAACGCTATGCTGCGCCGAGCACACCCATGTCTTCTTAGAAATCTGCGTCTCGCTAGATGCCCAATCTCTGTCCTCCCAATTGGCTCCAGCTCTTTCGTCTCAATCAATTCTTCGCACCGGATCTCTGCCGGCGAATGATCGCCGAAATGAAGCAGGCGGCCGGAGAGGCTGCTACTGTTTACGGCCGCACCGCTTCAGGCGCTGTCGATCAAAACTTTCGCAAGACACTTCGTCTGCGTCCATCCGTCGAAACGATTGAGCTCGTTACGCGCCGTCTGCTCGCTTGTCAGCCTCAGATTGAAAGGTATTTCGACGTTCAGCTCAGCGAGTGCGAAGAACCGCAGTTCCTCCGTTATCGCGAGGGCGATTTCTTCGTGGCCCATCAGGACGGAAACACCGGTCTGCTGCGACTCGAGACCGAGCGGCGTCGTGTATCGACAGTGATATTTCTGAGTCGCGAGTCAGACGAGCCCGAGGAAGGCGCGCACTGCGGTGGCTCTTTGGTGTTCACGAGTTTGCGTGCCGGCCCAGACGACGATCGGTTTCGCATGGTTGCGGAGCCAGGCACGCTCATCGCCTTTCGCTCCGAGACGACCCACGAAGTCACACCCGTCACGCACGGCGAACGCTACTCGATCGTTTCGTGGTTCAGGTGACGGTATTATTAGACCACTGAAAGAGAGGCATTGATCTAAAAAGGTCGCGCGGTAGCCCAAACCGCACAGGCATACAATGAAACCAGGAAAACCTCTTCCGACCATCTTCTGGGGTGGCCTGATCGCCGGCACGCTCGATCTGACTGGAGCGTGTGTCGTTTCGTGGCTGCGGGCGAGTGTTCCGCCGCGACGCGTCTTTCAATCCGTTGCTAGCGGTCTGCTCGGGCCGGACGCGTACACCGGTGGCGCTAAGACGGCAGTTCTCGGTATCGCGCTTCATTTCCTGATCGCCACGACGTGGACTATTGTCTTTTACCTCGCGAGCCGCGTGTTACGCTTTTTGATCGAGTGGCCGGTCCCGATGGGACTGCTTTACGGCGTGGTGGTTTACGCGTTTATGAATTTCGTTGTCTTGCCGCACTCGGCGTTTCGCCAGCGTACACCCCCAACTCTCTCCGGGCGCATCATAGGTGCGTTGATTATTATGTTCTGTATTGGATTGCCAATCGCGCTCGTTGTGCGGCGCTTCTCGGAGAAATCATGATTTTGCTTTTGATTGCTCTCTATTTTTCCCTGCCGAACGATCCCGTGATCACGCTGGAACGCACGCGCTGCTACGGCCCCTGCCCGGCTTACAAGTTGACGATCATGGAAGACGGCACAGTGCTTTACGAAGGCGAGGATTTCGTCAGGGTGAAGGGCAAAGCGAAGGGACGAATTACGAAGGCTGCGCTCGAAGCGCTGGTCGGTGAATTCGAGAAGATCGATTACGTCAGTCTCGAAGACGAATACGTCGAAGGAAAGAACTGTCCGCATGCATGGACCGACCATTCTGCCGCCACCACGTCTCTCAACTGGAAGGGCAAGCAGAAAACCGTGCTGCATTATCACGGTTGCACGGGGTTACCGGTGCTGGACCAGCTAACCGCACTCGAAAATAAGATTGACGAAGTAGTGAACACCAAGCAATGGATCAAATAGCGCCGGAGTGTTTATCGGCCGTGTGCGGAGTAACTAAAACTAATGCCGGCGGCAACTGCCGTTTAGTTGCGCGCCTTCTTCGACAACCAGAGCTGGGGCGATGAGGTGGCCCTTGACGTTGGCGGTGCGGCCGAGGACCAGTTGTTGGCTAGCGTGAATGTCGCCCTCCACCGTCCCATTGATCTTTGCGACTGCAACTTTGATGACGGCTCTCGTAACTTGCGCGCCGGTGCTGATGATGAGCGTCCCATCCGCCGAGGTGACGTTTCCCGAAAAATGACCGTCGATGCGCAGCATCGATTTGAAACAGACTTCGCCGGTGAAGTTCACGACGTCGCCCACGAATCCGAGCCAGTTGTCCTTATTCATATTCGACCGGTTGCTATTAACGAGCGTCGGCTGGCCGCGTTCACCGCTGCTCGCAACTGCTTGAGTAGTCACTGCCGCAACTCCTTTCGGGTCCTCTCCGATGCTCCTGTACCCGTTCAGTAAGAACTTTTGCCCGTTGATTAAGATTTTGGTGGGATCGGAGCCGCCGGGGAGCGCCGCCGCTGCTGAAAAGAAGAAATAACCAACTGATGGAGACTATATCATCTGCCACTCGGCGAGGAATGTTACGATTAGATTGCCGTTCAGAGGCAAAGCACCAATGACCGACGCTGCAAACACGACGTCGCCGTTCGCGTGCGTGATGGACGCGATCGAAGCCGACAAGCGCGCGCCGCATCTCGAGAACGCCCGGGATCTCTTCGCGCGCGTCACCGAAATTAAAGAACTTGCGGACGGCTTCGCCTATCGTTTCCACGACTCGCCTGATCTGCTCGCGCAACTCGGCGAGTTCGTCGCGTTGGAAAGGTTATGCTGCCCGTTTTTTGGATTTACGATTGAAGTCGAACCGGAAAACGGTCCGGTATGGTTGAAGCTGACGGGCCGCGAAGGCGTCAAGCCGTTCATCCAAGCTGAGCTCGGCGAGTTTTTTCCCCAGTCATAAACAATCATGGTTAAGCACACTCTGCTCGTCGCACTGACAATCTGCGTGTTCGCATCGGTCCAGGCTCAAAAGCGGCCGGCTGCTCCGACCACCATCGCCGAAGTAAAGATGAAATCGGCCCCGGCTCCCGCGCCCAACGAATGCCTGCTCGCGTTTCGCGCCTTCTTCGGTTACCTGCAAAAGAGCGAGCCGAGCATCATTCGCGACGAACCCGCGCAGAAACGCTGGCTGACGCAGGAGTTGCGCAAGGCGTTGGCGCAGAAACTCGCCACCTTCGCGACGCCCGCCGACGATCCTGACTATCCGAGCAACGCGACGTTTGTCGGTTCCTGGGACTACCCCACGACCTATTCAATCGTCGCGTCACGCCGTTACGGGCGCCGCGCAGTCATCGATGTGCTTTACAAGTGGGGACCAAAAACGAATTACCCAGGCGACGAGCGAACGACCTCCTTCATCTTTCTTTACGAAGACGGCGCCTGGAAACTCGACGACATCTACACGTACCGCGGCGAATTTGCGCAGGCGGAAAGCCTCAGCCAATACCTGCGCGAGAAGTGAAACCAGTGCCCAAACTCGATCTTCACACCCATTTCTACACCGAAAGTTACTTCCAAACGATTCGCGATCTGCCGTCCGAATTCTCTTTCGGCACGAGCCCGAGCGGACAGACCATCATCACTTACCGCGGCGCACGCTTCTTCGGCGTGACGCCCGCAATGACCGACGTCTCCAGGCGGATCGAAGACATGGATCGCACCGGTATCGACGTCGAAGTCGTCTCGCTTTCGACGCCGAACGTTTTCTTCGCCGACGGCGAACATCAGCCCGCAGTCGCGAAGTTGGTCAACGACTCCTACGCCGAGCTGATCGCCCGCCATCCAAAACGTTTCAAAGGCTTCGCCTCGATCCCGATGGATGCACCCGATGCTGCTCTGGAAGAACTGCATCGCGCCATCGACGAGTTGAAGCTCAACGGCGTGATCCTGTTGAGCAACATCGGCGGCAAGCCGCTCACTGCGCCGCAGTATCGCCAGTTCTTCGCGGAAGCGAATCGAATGAAGCTGTGTATTTTTCTTCATCCGATGATTCCGGCCAGCTCGGATGCGTTTCGCGAGTACGTGCTTGGCCCGATCATCGGCTTTCCGTTCGACACGAGTCTCGCGGTGGCTCGGATGTGTTACGACGGGCTCCTGGCGGAGTTTCCCGATATTCGCTGGATCATCGGCCATCTCGGTGGCGCGATTCCTTACCTGATGGAGCGCATTGACAACGGCTTTCGCGATTTTCCCGAGTGCCGCGCGAAGATCGATAAACTCCCGAGCTTCTACCTGAAACGGCTCTACTACGACACTGTTTCGTTCAGCCCGCACTCGTTGACGATGGTCAGAAACATGGTCGGGGCCGACCACATGGTGATGGGCAGCGACTACCCGCACCTGCTGGGCTCGATCGACCGTGCGGTCGCTTCCATCGAAGGTCTCGATATTCGTGACGAAGAGAAGGAAGGGATTTTTTCAGGCACCGCCCTCTCCATCCTTAACAACGTCAGTTAATCTCAAAAAAAACCTGTAACTTTTCCAGAACTCGCGTGTTTTAGGAGACGTAGCGCAGCTTATGGCGAGCCAAGATGACGAGTTCACCATGCTGTTTCAGGATTTTTACCCGAGCCTATGCCGCTTTCTGGAGTGTTTATTGGGAGGCCGCGCCCCGCTGGCGCAGGATCTGGCACAGGAGAGCTTCCTGCAACTACACCGCACGGCATGGGGAACTTTGCCGCCGGGCGAAGCACGCTTCTGGCTCTACCGTGTAGCGCGAAACCTGGCCATCAACGAGTTTCGCAAGTCGCACACGCGCTACAGGCTCTTTGATCGCGTGGTTGAAGCAGTGAGACCAGCGTCGCGCAATCCCGAACAGGAGTACGAAACGCGCGAACGCAAGGAGATGCTCCTCGAGATGTTGCAAACACTGCCGGAAGACCAGCGCGTCGCGTTGTTGCTGCGGGAGCAGGAGCAGTTGAGCTACCGCGAGATCGGCGAGGTGCTGAAGGTTTCAGAGAGCAAGGTGAAGGTCGATATTTTCCGTGCGCGCGCTTCGCTGCGCGAACGTTGGAGCAAACGGACAAAGATGGCCGGCGCAAGCGCCGGACACGTTTAGCAGACGAATCATGAGTTGCAGTTTTACAGAAAAGATCTCTTCGCTGATCGACGGCGAGCTGCCGGCGAGTGAGGCGCGGGAAGTCGAGCGTCATTTGCTGGTGTGTGGCGAGTGTGAACAGGCGCGCGTCGACTTTCTGGGCCTGCGAAGTCAGATCGCAAACTTCGAAACGGGGTTGCCGCCTGCGGTGCAGAATCGCGCGCTGGCGAAGATCTTGTCCGGTGGAAGACGTCGCGAACGAAAACCGGTACTGGGGTGGGCAGCAGGCGCGGTTGCCTTCGCAGCAATCGCTATCGTCGCGTTAATTTTTGCTTTGAATTCAAACCGGCAGCCGGAACACGTCGCAATTCAATCTCCACCTCCTGTTCCTACGGCAACGGTCGCTCCAACACCCGAACCAAAGCCTTCGCCGGATCCGCAGCGAGTAGCTCCAAAACGCAAACCAGCACCACCGCGTGAGCCTAAACCCGGTGAACAATTTGCCAAGATTCCCGATCGCGTTCAACCGATCGCTGAACCGATCAGATCCGCCGACGCGCAAACCATGACCGCGATTCACTTCGAAAAATCTGAAACACTGTTGCGCGCGTTCAGAAACGTGCGGCTCAACGAGCCCCGCACCGCCACCGATGTCGGTTACGAGCGCAAGCGCGCGCAACAACTCGTCTATCAAAACATGATGCTGCGGCGCGAAGCCGACGCCGCCGGCGACGTCGAGACGGCTTCGTTACTAGAAAATCTGGAACCGATCCTGCTGGACATTGCCAACCTGCCGGATCGTCCGACTGAAGATGCGGTGCGCGCGATCCGCGCGCGCATCGAACGGAAAAACATCGTAGCGCTGTTGCAAGTCAATTCCGCGGCACTCGCTCGAGCTCTTGATTAGTTTGCGAATGGTTGACCTCAGAGGCACAGGGAACAGAGCTGCCATGTGCGTTTTGATCACCGCTCGATCTTCTGCGCTCGCTCTCGGTTCTCTGTGCCTGTGCGGCCAAAGCATTTTATTAATTAAGGAAACCCAATTATGAATCATGTAGTTCGCTTTCGCCCCTACATTAATTTTTTGGTCGTCATGTTAGCGCTCAGTAGTGTCGCTCACGGCCAGGACATCGCCAAGCTCGATCGCTTCGTTCAGGGAAAGCCTGTCAACACCGCGTCGATGCAGATCTTTCGCGAAGGCCGCGACCTGATCGAGGCCCAGAACTGGCAGCGAGCAGCGGAGAAATTCAACGAGTTCATCACCGGCTATCCGAAAGACAAAGACCTCGACGCCGCGCTCTACTGGTACGGCTACGCGTTGCAGAAGCAGGGCCGCAAAGACGACGCGAAGGCGCCGCTGGTCCGGCTCATCAACCGCTTCCCGGGTTCGAGCTGGCGACGTGAAGCAGAGGCATTGTTGGTCGTGCTCGGCGAGCAGGCGGAAGTAAACAGAGCCCTCGAGAAAGACAACTGTGAGATCAAGACGCTCGCGCTTCAGAGCCTGTTTCAGGCTGATGAAGAACGGGCGATCGGCATCGTGACCGAAGCGCTGAAAGCGAATCAGAGCCAGTGTCCGGGGTTTACGGCCGCCGCGGTTTCCATGCTCGGTACGCACGGCGGCGCGCGCGCAACTCAGATGTTGCTCGACATCGCGCGCAACAACGCCGACCTGAAACTCAGGCTGACCGCGATTCGACGTCTCGGCGAACAGAACAACGATCAGGTCACTGATGAATTGATCAAGATCTACGACGCCGATCGCACGAGAGAGATTCGCGTGCAGATCCTGCGCGCGCTGACCGAGGCCCACACGGCGCGCGGCAGTGCGAAGGTGCTCGAGATCGCCCGCTCGGGTGACGATCTCCAGATGCGCCAGATTGCGATCCGCTTTATCGGCGAGTCGAACGACGCGGCGTCAACAGAGGAACTGATCCGAATTTACGATGCCGACAAGACCAGAGAGATTCGCTCTCTACTCCTGCGGACGCTTGCCGAGCGTGAGGGTGACGCGAAAGCGCGCGCCAAGCTGTGGGAGATCGCCCGACAGGGAGAGACATTTGAGCTGCGCATCGAAGCGATTCGACGTTTGAGCGAAGACCATATGCCGATCGATGAGCTGCTGCAACTCTACACTAGTGAACCCAACGTCCAGATCAAACAGGCCTTATTGCGCGCGTTCGGCGAGAACAACGATCCACGCGCACGCGCCAAGCTGCTCGAAATCGCGCGCGGCAACGATCCGATCGAACTGCGCGGCTACGCCATCCGGCAGTTAGCTGAAAGACAAGACGAAGAGACGGTAAACATGCTCGTCGGCATGTACGACGCCGAGCAGAACCTGCAAATCAAGTCGTTTCTTATTCGCTCCTTCGGCGAGTCGGACAAGAAGAGCGCCCTGCGCAAGTTAATGACGATCGCGCGCACCGATCCGTCGCTCGAAATGCGCAAAGTCGCCATCAGGTACCTCGGCGAAAGCAAGGATCCCGAAGCGTTGAAGTTTTTAGAAGACATACTCAAGTAGCGGAGATAACCCATGATTCTTCCAATCCTCTTGTCAGTGGCGCTGCTCAGCACGGCGGCAGTCAGTCGTGACGATCTCCAGGTTCAATCGACCGCTACGACGGTGCAAAGCTTTACCACCGTCGAAGGCGCCGATCTGATGTCGAAACTCGAAGCCGCGCAGGCGCATGGCCGTACGAAGCAAACGCCCTACTGGTCGGCGTACACGTTCGACGTGCGTCCCGGCGTCGCGATCGATCCGGGAATCGGCGAGTTCCGCGGCAACATGAATACGATCGGCGACACCACGGTTTTCGTCGGCACGGACGCGAGCGGCAGGACCGTCGAGACGCGCAGCCTCGCGATCTTTCTGCTGCGCGACCCGGCGTCCAATCAGATCACACGTATGGAGATCTACAACCTCGAGCGGAAACGCGAGTACAGCGGCTATCCCGTTTACTGGCTCGGCCGGGCCAACAACGAGGAGAGCCTCAACTACCTGCGCGCGCTCGCCGCGGCAGCGCCGCTCGATATGTTGAGCGAGCGCGCCGTGCTCGGCATCGCCTTGCACGACGATGCGCGCGTCGGCGGCATGCTCAAGAACTTCGTCAGCAGCTCGCCGAATCAACGCATTCGTTCGTCTGCGGTCTACTGGTTAGGCCAGGTCGGCGGCGAGCAGGCGTTTCTCGCGTCGCTCGTGCGCAATGAAAGTGAAGACAAAAAGCTGCGCCGTTCCGCGGCCCACGCGATTGGAGAGAGTCATGACCGCGGCACGGTGGCCACGCTTCAGAGTCTCTACAACGACGTGAAGGATCCGGAGGTGCGGCGCAGCGTGATTTCCGCAGTCGGTAACAGCGATGAAGAGCAACCGGCGTTTGCATTTCTGCTGGGCATCGCGAAGAACGACGCCGACTGGGAGTCGCGGCGCACGGCGGTTCGCCAGTTCGGACGATTCACGCGTGACGACGTGGCGGACGAGTTGATGAAGATCTACGCGAACGATGCGAACGTGGAAGTGAAGAAGTCAGCGTTGCGTTCGCTGTCCGAGACGAAGAGCGCCAAAGCGCAGGCCCGTTTGATGGAGATTGCGCGCAGCGATCAGAACGCCGAGTTGCGCAAGACGGCGATTCGCGTGTTGAGCGAGCGCGGCGAAGCGGCCGTTGACGATCTGTTGCGCCTGTACGATTCAGAGCAGGCGACTGACGTGAAGCGCTCGATCTTGCAGTCGCTTTCGGACATCAAGAGCACTCGCGTCGAAGACAAGCTGTTTGAAGTCGCGAAGAGTAATGATTCGATGGACGTGCGACGCCAGGCGATCCGGCTTCTGGGCGAGCGCGTGAGTAAACGCAGCTTTGAATTCTTGAGTGCGACGGCGCAGAGCAGCGATGCAAATACGGAGGTTCAGTTGCAGGCAGTGCGGGCGATCAGCGAGCGGAAGGCTGACGAGTCAG
Organism: Acidobacteriota bacterium; assembly: GCA_046733615.1. Taxonomy (GTDB): domain Bacteria; phylum Acidobacteriota; class Blastocatellia; order Pyrinomonadales; family Pyrinomonadaceae; genus PSRF01. The sequence goes on from JBKPPP010000220.1 coordinate 9,319, forward strand.
TGCCGCTCTTGATCAAGATTGCGCGCACTCATCAGAACCAGATGGTTCGCAGACAGGCGATTCGATCGCTGGGCGAGTCAGGCGATCCGCGGGCGATCGATTTCTTCCGTGAAGTATTGACCAAGGAATAAGGACGGATTTAGCGACGCGCTGTCAGTGCAGCACGCGATAGGTCAGCACCACGCAGCCGTTCTTCAACTGCTTGCAGTCCGCCAGCTCGAGATTGATCTGCTGCTTCATCTTGTGAAAAAGCGGAATGCCTGAGCCGAGCAGAACCGGATGAACGTTGAAGCCGATCTCGTCGATGAGACCGGCTTCAAACAATGACTTCGCGAGCAGACCACCGCCCATAATGCAGATCTCTTTGCCCTTTTCCTCTTTCAGACGCCGCACCAGCTTCACCGCATCGCGCTCGAGCTGAACGTTGTCACCTTCGACCTTTTCGAGTTTGCGCGAGCAGACGTAGGTTTTGATCTTCCCGCCGGAGCTCGCGCCACTCGGCGCATTCCGCATGGCAAACTCGTAAGTCTTACGGCCCATCACGACTGTATCGATCTTCTTCCAATAGTCCTTCATCATCGCGCCGGTCTCCTTGCTCCACAGCAGCCAGTCGATCCCTTCGTCCTTCCGCGCGATGTAGTTGTCGAGACTATTCGCTCCGCCGAAAGTTACTTTTCGCATCGTTCGCCGACCTCACACTGCCGCGAGTAGTTTTTTCCAACGCGCCCAGGCTTCGTCGCGCGCTTTCTTGTTGGCCTTCCACGTGTCCACCGCTTTTTGATAATCAGCCGCGGCTTTGTCGTCGGCCTCTTTTTCGCCTTTGGGTGTGGGCGCGGTGGGTTCGGGCGCGTCGCCGGCGCGCATGAATCCGTGGCCGGCGCCTTCGTAGGTCACGGGATCGAAAGACTTCTTCAACTCAGTCATGGCTTCCGTGGTCTTCGGCAGCGTGGCGTTGATACGCGCGTCGTTGCCGGCGTAAAAACCGTAGACGGGCGCGGTGATCTTCGCGAGCGCCGCTTTGTCCGGCGTGCCGTCGGCAGAGGCAGGAGCCGACCCGTAAAAAACGAAAGCTGCTTTGATGTTCGGATTGTTGGTCGCGTAGCTGAACGTCTGACTGCCGCCCCAGCAATAACCAGCCACGACCACCTTGCCGTTCGACGCCGGCAGCTTCGACACATAATCAGCGACGGCGTTCAGATCCGCGGTGATCTGATCCGGCGGCAGATCGCGAATCGCCTGGCCCACAGCCTGCTGGCCGAGTGAACTGGTGCCGCCGCCGTTCGGTCCCATTCCCGAGAGCAGATCGGGCGCGATGGCGACATATCCCGCTTCCGCTAGTTGATCGGTGAGACTCTGCACCCAGTCGCTCATGCCGAAGATCTCGTGAATCACTACCACTGCGGTCGCTTTGTTCTTCACTTCCGGAAAGACCACGAAACTGTTCACTTCGCGCGTACCGTTCTTCACTTTCACCCACTCGCGGTGACGTGGAGATTTTGCGAGCCGCTGCCTCGCCCACTCCTGCGTTTCCATATCGGAAGCGGGCGAATCCGCGGGCGAGGGGCTGTGATGATTCCCGCCGCTCATGTGCTGCGCGCAGGCAGTGGCCGTACAAAACAGCAGCAACGTTAACAGGCTGATGGTTTTTGTCATTTTCATCTCCCGTAGCTCTCTAGTGGTAATCACTTCACGATCTCGAAGTCGACCCATTGAACAACTGGGGGCTGCTTGTCTTTGACGGCTTTGTCGGTAATCACAACCTGAAGGTAATAGTTGCCCGGCTCGAAGTCGCCGCCCAACTTGATCACGCCACTCGTAAACAGACGCGCGAGGTCCGTCTGGTTCACGAAGTTGATCGGAGTCTCGGGCATCGCGGTGACGACTTTCTCGTTGCGAAACAGTTTGACTTCCATCGCGACGTTCGGCAACTGAGACGCTGGATCGATCGTGGCGTTGTAAAGCATCAGCGCGAAGTAGACTTCCGCGTTGGGGGCGAAGCGCCTGACGACCGGACTCGCCATCACCGCTGAGTCCGGAGCCGCTTCCGCCAGGCGTCGCAGTACAATGCCGGACGCCGCCAGCCTGGGCCGCCGCAGATCCGGCACCGAGATAAACTGGCCCGTCGCACCGATCTTCCCTGACGCAGTGTCGCGCACGGCAATGCGCACCTGGTACGCGCCGGGCAGCTTCGCCGGCATGTCGAGTCGTAATTGCAGCCCGTCGCGCATGGCCTGTTGATAGGCGTCTTCGCGGAACGTCAGCGTCGAGCTTTGTTTCAGTTCCTGCACGATGCGGCCGTTGTCGCCGAAGATCACGCCGTGCATGTCGAGCGTTGTCTCGTATTTGTTCTGCGCGCGTTTGAAAGTGAAGTTCCTCGGATCGACGTAGACAAACGATCGCACGACCGAGCCGTTCGTTTTGTCGTTGGCAAAGAACGCGGTCAAGTCGAGCTCGATGTCCTGCGCGCCGAAGGGCGACGCCAAAGCGAGGTTCGTGAGGTCCGTCGGTGTGTACTTCGTGCGCTCGACCTCTTCTTCACTGACGCCGAAGAAACCAAAGCGCGTCCTCACCGTCATGCCCGAACGTTTTACTTTCGCCTTGATGTGGTGAAACTTCTTGTTGAAAGTTTCGTCTGTCGGGCGATAGCCGATCAGGTAGTAGCCACTCTGATCTTCGAGGATGCGGGGGAATCCGTAATCGTTGGAGTTGCGAATCTGAAAGCCGCCGGTCTGGCGCGCTATCATGTCCCCGCCTTCGCGCTGCTCGATGAGGAAACGGGAGCGCGCCGTCATAAGCGCATTCATCGCCATCGGATTGTCGCGGCCGCTGAGGCTGGGAACGGAGTCCGCCGCCGTCAGACTGGTGACCTGCAAGCCCTGCGTGTCAACGGAGTAGATCACCACCGACGAGCGAATCGCTTTTTCAGCGAGCTTATGCAGGTAGGCGGTGTAATTGGTCGTGAACGGAGAAACCGTGCTCAGCGATTCGTCGCGGCCTTCGAGTTTTATCTCCTGATCCTCGCGCGGCATGCTGTCGGACATGAGAAGGAGTGACTTGCGGCCGGGAAGCTGGGCCATCGCATCGAGGATGAAGCGCAGTGACTTCATCGTGTCGTAGAGACTGTGGCCACCGCAATCGTCGCGGTCGGGAATGAAGTTAAGCCCGGTGGCCCGCGGAATAACAGTAACTTTTCTGCGGCTGCACAAGTTCCAGCGGATCTGATCCACCGCACGGTTTAGCAACCGCTTGTCGTTGGTGAACTGCTGCAATGCACCCATCTCGCCGCCAGTGCGAATAACGGCGACAAGATCGTTTGGCTGCAACTGTTCGGCGATCAATTTACGGAGCTGGCGCCTCACCTGGTTAATGCTCTCAAACGACAGCCCGAGATCGTCGACGACGAGCGCGATCGTACGTCGCGGCGCGTCGCGTTGGACCGGCATTGCCGGAACTACGCTGCCAGTGTTCTTAGCAGGCGCCGGCGCAGCGGCGACGACCGGGCGGGAAACGTTCGAGATGTAAGCGAAAGTCGTGATCGTCTGCTTGCGACCGTCTTCGTAGATCTCGAAGTCTTCGGCCTTGAGATCCTTTACCGGTCGCCCGTCTTTCGTGACCACGGCATCAACCTGGACCAGGTTTGTTGTAATGCGAACGACTTCGTCCTGGTCGTCAGCCGGTTTTTGCTGGGCCGGGACAGAGGCAAAGGTACAAATCGACAGTAAAAGCGCAAGGGCTGGTCTGTGATTCATCGGGTTCTCCTCAGACGTAAACACGTTCGGGAGAGAGAAAGTGTTTTGGTGTATTATCCTCTGGCTCTGCCATTCTTGATCAGGGAGAATGAAAATGTCGAGATCTCTCCTCCTAATTTCCTGTCTTGTTATTGGCCTAGTAATTCTTGCCTGTAGTAAAGCTGAAACAAATCGCAACGCAGCCCCTGCCGCCACCAACGCCAATGCCCACGCAGCCCCTTCGCCGGCCGCCACTACGACCAGCGCGAGCGCCACGGCCGTAGGGGTCGCCGAGTGCGACAACTTCATCACTGCTTACGAAAACTGCGTCTCGACCAAAGTGCCGGAACAAGCCCGTGGTCCACTACGCGACCAGGTAGCGCGCTTGCGTACGGACTGGAAACGAATAGCTGACAATCCGCAAACCAGAGGCACGCTCACCGCAGCGTGCAAGAAGCAGTTGGAAACGACGCGCACAGCGATGAAGGCTTACGGCTGCACGTTGTGATTCGGATGATAGACGGAGGGGACGTGCTCGCGTCCCCACCGTAAAACCCGGCTCATCCAAACAAGCTCATCGAGAAAATCCGCCGCCCGTTTTCCAAACGCGCCATCCAGCGGCTTACCCTGCTCGTCGAAACTCTTGTGCACCCGCGAGAAATTCAGATCGGTGAAGGTCGCCGCCAGTCCTAACTCACGGACCACCGGCAGCAGCGCTTCGATCACCCGCGTGCCGCCCCACGCTCCGGCAGAGACGCCGACGAAACCCACCGCTCTGTGCACATACTCTCTCAGCAGCAGATCCAGAACGGCCTTGAGCGTTCCCGGATAGGCGTGATTGTATTCAGGCGTAACGATCACCAGGCCGTCTGTCTGAAGGATCGCCTCTTTCCACTCAGGGAACTGCTCCTTAATTTCCTG
>JBKPPP010000221.1:0-14535 GCA_046733615.1 Acidobacteriota bacterium
TTTTTGAGTTGCTGCTTGTGCGTTTGCGAGATCTGGTAGTTCTGGCAATAAACGCAGCGAAGATTGCAGTTGCCGAAGAAGATGTTGCCCGCGCCTCCCGAGCCGACGAGTGGCGGCTCCTCGCCGAAGTGCGCGGTGTAAGACGAGACGATTGGCAAACGGCCCGAGTAGCAGGCGGCGATATCGTTGTTGAGACGATTGTTGAGACAGTCGCGCGGGCAGACAGTGCAGCTCGCGAGCAGAAGTTCGAGCTCGGCGACACGACTCTCCAGCACGCGCTCGCGCAGCAGGCGCAGATACGACGGCTCGTGTTGCGGCAGCGACTCAGTCATGACGCCGGAAGTGAAGTTCATCGTTGCTCTTTTATAGTTAATGCTGTAATCCTGTCAAAACCCGCATGCGCATCTGGCTCTCCAAAAACAGTGAAGTGCCGATTCGCGAACAGCTCGTCACGCAGATCACGCTGGGAATTGTGAGCAACGATCTCAAGGCCGGCGAGCGTTTGCCGAGCACGCGCGACCTGGCGCGCCGTTACGATGTTCACGCGAACACGGTCAGCGCGGCGTATCGCGAGCTGGCGCGGCGCGGCTGGGTTCAGTTTCGCAAGGGCAGTGGCGTCTACGTGCGCGCTCGCGCGGATGAAAAGCTCGACGAGGAGTTGGCGCTCGACCAGTTGGTGGGCCGGTTCTTTCGCAACCTGCGCGAGGAAGGGTATTCACTCGCCGAGATCCAGGAAGCGACGCGACGATCGTTTTCGTTGCAGCGCCCGGACCATTTTCTGTTGCTCGAGCCGGATGCGGAGTTGAGAGAGATACTCGTCGCGGAGATCGCGACGGCGGCGAAGGTGAAGGTCAAAGGTGTTGGGCCCGCAGACCTCGACGGCTCACGATCGCTGGCCGGCGCCGCGCCGCTGGTCCTTTACGGGCATCTCGAGAGTTTTGCAGGCAAGATCGATCCGGCTACCGACATGCTCGTGATTCACTCCGCTTCGGTTGTCGAGTCGATGCGTGGACAGACACGGCCGCCGGCGGATGCGCTCGTGGCGATCGTCTCTCGCTGGCCGGAGTTTTTGAAGTGGGCGCGAACGATGCTGGTCGCGGCCGGACTCGATGCTGACGCGCTGAGTTTTCGCGATGCGCGTGAGCGCGGTTGGGAGAAGGGATTGCGTTCGGCGAGTTTCGTGATTACTGATTCACTGATGGCGCCACGCATACCCGCCGGCTGCCAGATCAAAGTCTTCCGTGTACTCGCCGAGGCCTCGTTAAATGAGATCCGCGAGTACGCCGAGCGATTCTTGGCCACGGATCTTCACGGATGAACATCGCTACGCTTTACAGGACCACCGGCGAACTCGAAGTCTGTGTTCATCCGTGTCCGACTGTTCTCCGAGTTCCTACTGCTTATCTTTAGCGAGCGTCCGGATGTAGTTGACGACGTGCCAACGCTCCTCGTCGCTCATGCGCTTCTCGCCGGCCGGCATGATCCCGTTGATTCCCTTCGAAACTTTCCACCAGAGCTCGCCGTCGGTCATCGCGGTCATCCGTTCTTTCTTCGTCAGGTCCGCCGGTTTGCGGCGCAGCTTCGGCAGGTTCTCTTCATTTCCGGCGCCAGTCTCACCGTGGCAGAACACGCAATTCCCCTTCGTCTTCTCGAAGTACAATTCTTTGCCCTTCACGATCGACTCCGGACTCGAAGCCACGGGATTCGGCGTCTTGTCGGCGTCAGCCGGAAGCTCCCACGTGTTCTTCGAAAAATCCTGCTGCGGCGGCCGTGCACCCTGGCCCGGCGCGACCGAGCGCGAGTCGTTCTGGTTCTTGTTCGTGGTCGTAGAGCTGTTGGCGTTTTGCGCGAGCGAAGTTGAACCGAGCCTTAATGAAGCCGCGAACAGAACCGCAACTACGAACAGCAGGACAAACGCCACCAGGCGCAGAATTCTCGACATGATTCAAGTTCTCCTTCCGAAACTGTGAACGAACGGATTCGCTTGTTTACCGCCTGTGCTTTTTCCTGACGGGCCGCTTGGTCGGCGGTGCGGGACTCGCCGCCGGGACTGCCTTCGGCCAGGGCGGCGCATTGAAGAGATCGATGAGCATCTGCTGCGGCACGTCAGCTTCGACGACGATCTCATTGTCGCGCGGCGCCAGCCTGATGTTTTGCAGCACCGTTTGCGCTTGCTTGTCCGGCACGTTTTCAATCCCCGCCTTCATCAACGACGCAAACAGGCCGCTGATAATTTTAGCGGTGTCGGGATTGTCGGCGTTCATGGCCCCGCGAAGGTTGAAATTGGCGCCGCTCATTGTAACGGCACTGTAGAAGTTGCCAAAGTGCGTATCGCACGTCGAGACGCGCGGGTTGGCCTCAGTGCCGAGCATGCCAAAGCTCTTGATAAACGAGGTCAACGGCGAACCAGTGGCCGCAATCAACGCATTCGGATCGCGCAGGAGCGACTGGAGTGTCGCCGGATTGATCCGTCCATTGCCGTCAACAGCATCGATCGCCGACTTGAGATACCCGAGTGTGCCGATGGCCACCGAGTTCTGCGTCAAAGCCACCGCGCCGATCTCGGAAAGCGACTTGATCACCGGATACTTCTGCGCCTGCTCGGCGATCGGATCGACCTTCATCAACGAGATCTCCTTCCCACCGTATTTCTCCGTGCGCACTTTGTCTTGCAGCGAGAGTTGGGCCAAGGTGAGGAGCGAATCGGGGCTGAAGTCGCCGCCGAAGACAGCCATCACGTCGGGAGCCACAAAGCTCAGATCCGCGGCAGGCTTATTGAAGCGCACTGCGATCACGAGATATTCAACGGTCGAGGGATCGATACTGGCCGATTTCTTCATCTCCGCAAACGTCGAGCGCATGTCGGCGAGTTCTTTGGCCGACAGAAACTTCGGCGCCGCTTCGTTCAGGATGCGCTGCGGGCTGGCGTAGATGATGATGTCGGCGTCCGGCAGGCTTGCGAGCGACGACGACTGCGCCGCCGCCGCTGAAAACAGAAAGGGGATTGTGATCGCGGCCAGCAACCACAGCTTCGGGGATTTGATTTTCAAACTTGAGACCTCCGTTAGATGTGCGACAGCTCTTTTCGCGTGAGCTCGTTTTCGGTGTTACCGGTGTTCAGAGTCGACACCGGTTCGAAAAGCAGTACCTGGCACTCGTCATCCGCGACCGGACGGTGTTCGACGCCGCGAGGCACAACAATCAACTCGCCCTCTTCAATCGTCTCGCTCTGCTCCGCGCCGCTCTCATCGCGATACTCCATTCTGAACCGGCCCTTCACCACCATGAACAGCTCATCCTCGTTTTCGTGATGATGCCAGGTGAATGGCCCCTGAAACTTCACCAGCTTGACGTACTGGCCGTTCAGCTCAGCGGCGATGCGCGGATTCCAGTGGTCCGTCATCAGCGAGAACTTCTCTCGCAAACTTATCTTGTTCATACTTCTTTATATCGATAGCAGGCCGCATCGTGATCGTTGACCATGCCGACAGCCTGCATGAAGGAGTAGCAGATCGTCGAGCCGACGAATTTAAAGCCGCGCTTAGTTAGGTCTTTGCTCAATGCATCGGAGACTGGCGTCGTAGCGACGATTGGCTGCCCGCGTTTGCGCCGCAGCCGTTTGCCGTCGATAAAGCGCCAGACGTACTCGTCGAAACTGCCAAACTCGCGTTTCACTGCCAGAAACGCGTGCGCATTGCTGACTGCCGCATTGATCTTCAAACGGTTGCGGATAATACCGGTGTCTTGTAGCAACGCGGCGATCTTTCGTTCGTCGTAACGCGCAATGTTCGTGGGATTGAAACCGTCGAACGCCCTGCGGTAGTTGTCGCGTTTTCGCAGGATCGTGTCCCAACTGAGTCCGGCCTGCGCTCCCTCGAGAATCAGAAATTCGAAGAGACGAGTGTCGTCGTGAACGGGCACACCCCATTCCTCATCGTGATAGGCAATCAGCGAGGAAGTGGAGGCCCAGGAGCAGCGCTTGGTCATGCGGCTAACCAATCCTACCGGTCAGGCACTTTACCATAGAAATGAGTTCGCGGATCTCGACTGGTTTAGCAACGTGAGTGTTATAGCCCGCCGAAAGGGCGCGGATGCGATCCTGCGCGCGGGCGTAAGCGGTGAGCGCGATCGCGGGCGTGTGACCGCCGCGTTCGCTTTCCAACTGGCGCACCCGCGTGATCATGCTGTAGCCGTCAGTTCCGGCCATGCCGATGTCGCTGATGATCAGGTCAAACTTCTTCTTTTCGACCAGGGCGACCGCGTCGCTTGCCGAGGCGACTCCGGTGACTCGAGCGCCGTGTTCGCGCAGATCCAGCGTCAGCAGATCGAGCGCATCTTTCTCGTCTTCCACAACCAGGATGCGAAGGCCGCCCAAATCTACTTCCGTGGCCGGTTCCTCGCGCGTTGTTGAAGAGGGCGTAAGCGCGACATTCAGCTCGCCGCTCGGCAGCGGCAGTCTGACGGTGAACACCGCGCCGGAGGGGACCGTTTTGTTCTCGACTGCAATCACTCCGCCGTGCAGCTCGACCAGATGACGTACGATCGCCAAGCCCAATCCAAGACCGCCGTGCGTGCGCGTCGTCGAGCCGTCGGCTTGCCGGAAGCGTTCGAAAACATGCGGCAAAAACTCAGCGGCGATGCCGGGACCAGTATCGCTGATCTGGATCTGGGCGTATTCGCCGTCCTGAGTCACGCTGATCCCGACCTCGCCGCGCGGCGGCGTAAACTTCGACGCATTCGACAAAAGGTTCCAAACCACCTGCTGAAGCCGGTCGGCATCGCCGGCGAGGATCTTCAAACACTCCTCGAAGTGAGTGACGACCTTGATCTCTTTCGCATCGAACGCCGGACGAACCGCGTCCAGCGCCGCGTTCACGACCGCCACCAGATCCACAGGTCCAAGATGCAGGTGCAGCTTGCCGGTGATGACGCGCGACACGTCGAGTATGTCTTCGATGATCTGTTTCTGCGCCCAGGCGTTTCTTTCGATTACGTCGATCGCGTGACGCGAGCTGTCGTTGTCCAAGCGGCCTGCCTTCAACATGCGCGACCAACCGATCACCGCATTCAGGGGCGTGCGCAACTCGTGCGACAGAGTCGCCAGAAACTCGTCTTTCAAACGGTTCGCTTTCTCAGCATCAGCGCGCGCGCTCCGTTCGCGAACGAGCAGGTGCGCCAACTTCTCCTCCGCTCGTTTGCGTTCGTGAAACTGTCCGATCTGACGACCGACGCTGCCGATCATGTCGAGCAGCGATTGATCGAGTGGGCGAAAATCCTGCGTGAAGAACTCGATCACGCCGAGCACTTCATCGCCCAGCAGAATCGGAAACCCGAAACCGGAGCGGAGCCCGGCGTACTCGGCAAAAGCCGCGCGCGGAAAGTTGTGATCTTCTTTCAGATTCGGAATCCACGCGGGCTTGCCGGTGGCCCAGATGCGGCCGGGCAGGCCGACACCCTTACGAAACGTCCTCAGGCGACAGGCAAGTTCAAAATCATCCAGGTCAAGCGCGGGGCTGTGCCAAACGTCGATACAACGCAGCACTTCCTTCTGGTGATCGGCGGCCCAAAGCACGCCGAACTCCCAGCCAAGACTCTCGCAAACTGTTTCCAGAATCTCGTGCGTGCCTTCGACGAAGTCGATCGAGCGCGAAAGAATCTTGGTTATGACGTATTGCAACGCCAGGCGACGTTCGGTACGACGGCGGTCAGTTATGTCGCGCTTGATGGCGACGTAACAGAGCGGCTCTCCGACGCCGCTGCGCATCGTGAACAACGAGAGGTCGATCAACCGGCTGCCGCCGCTTTTTGTATGGCAATAGGTTTCGCCGGAGAACTCGTCAGCGTCGGCGAGCTGTTGCTTCATCCGCGCGAATGTCTCTTCGCCGAGCTCGGTAGCGAGATTGGCGCCTCTCAGATCGTCGTCGGTATAGCCGAGCAGCATGAAGTGAGCGCCGTTTTGCTGAAGGTAAAATCCGTCGGGATCGATGATGGCGATGGCTTCTTTCGAGTGGGCAAAGATCTCGCGGTAGAGGTCGGAGTGAAGCTCGACCGGCCGCGCCGACGGCTTGGCGCGCTCTTCCCGCTGAGTTAAAGCCTTTTGAGACACGAATCCCTCGAAACAACGTACTCAACAATTTCAGGGGGAAATCGTCGGAAAAGGGGATCCAGCTCGGGGTACGCGAATCTTAGCACAATCGCACGGCCACTGTGTTTCCGAAAGCCACGGACTGGTAAACGGCGTCGGCCAATGCGACGGACATGAGGCCGTCGTGGGCTGTGACCGGCGGCGGCGTGCCTTCGACGATCGCGTTGACAAACGCGCGATCTTCCTGCGCGTAACCCCACTTTTCTTCGCGCGGCAACTGCTGCATCGACTGCTCGCTGAAGTGTCCCTCGAGGTTGCTGCTGATCACGAGGGTTTCCATCTCGCGCGTCACCAGCGTGGCGTGATGGCAGAACACTTCGACGCGCTCGAACGGAAACAGCCAGCTCGCATCAGCCGCCGTGGCGAGCGTGGCGTGAAAGCCGCTGGTGAACTTCAGGAGCACGGAGAAGTCGTCGATCTCGCCGTACTCGTGCCGCGAACCGATCGCCAGCAGACTTTCGATCTCGCCGAACAGGAATCGCATCATGTCGAACATGTGGATCGGCGTTTCGTAGAGAAAGCCGCCGGTCACGGACGCGTCGCCGGTCCAAACGGGTTTCAGCAACTCGCCGCGATTCATTTTGACGTGCGCTGAGTGGGGAGTGTGTGTTTCCGAGATGAGTTGTTTCAGCGTCGCGTAGACCGGAGCGAAGCGGCGATTGTGGCCCACCTGGAAAACGGCTTTGCTCTCGCTTGCTTTGGCGAAGACGCGCCGGGCGTCTTCGATGTCAGTGGCGAGCGGCTTTTCGCAGAAGACGTGTTTGCCGGCGTCGAGGGCGGCGAGTGCGAGCGCGACGTGCTGTGTGTTTGGTGTCGTGATGTAGACCGCATCGCACTGCTCGATCACTTCATCGGCCGTTGCGGCCGCACGCGCATCGTGCGCACGCGCCAACCTTTCCGCACATTCCGGCGCCACATCGTGAACCGCGCTCAACAGAACACGCTCGTCACGCGCGAGCAGCCCGGCGTGTACGCCGCCGATGTAACCCGCGCCGATGACTCCCACTCTGAGTTTAGTCATTAAGCACGCGCTCCGTTTGTCTACGAGCGTCCTGCGCTAAGTCGAAAGGATCCCGGCTCCAGTACTCCGGACGGAAGATCTCGACACTGGCCACTTTGTCATACCCAATCCTGCGAAACGCCGCGACCATCTCACGCAACGGCAAAATGCCGAGCCCCGGCAACAACCGATGCCTGTCTTCCAACTGCTCGCGCGGCAGATCCTCGGCGTCGTTGATATGAAAGACGTAGATCAATCTCGGATCGAGCGCTTCGATCATCTCGATTGTCGAGCCGCCGGCGTAGAAGTGAAAACTATCGATCACGAGCCCAAGGTTCTTCCGATCGACGTTGCGGACGATCTCGTGCGTCAGGTCGAGTGTCTGCACGCTGCAATCCGGCTGACCCAGAAACTCGAACGCGAGCGACACGTCATGACTGCCGGCAATGTCACACAATTCCGTCAACACGCGCACCGACTCCGCGACGATCTCCGCGCGAGTCACGCCGGCGTTCGGCAGCCGGCCCGGAACCAGGACGATAAAAGGGCACGAGATCTTCGCGGCGACCCGGCTCAGCTCGGCGCATTCTTGTTTGACGCCCGAGTACGCCTGCGCGTCGCGAAAAGTAACATGCTCGATCGAGTTGATGCTCAACGCCGGAACACCCGCCTGCGCGAGAAGTTCGTTGAGCTCCTGAGTGGTCCGTTGAGCCAGGAAAGTTCGGAGTTTTGCGGCCCAAATTTCGAGGAAATCGAACCCTGCGACTTTGGCCGCCTGTATGTCTGTAGCCAGGTCAGCGCGCATCGTGGTCGCGCCGTTCAGTGCGAGTTTCATTTGCTGAAGAATAACACGGATAATCGCGAGAGCCTGGTTTGACTTGGCTGCGTATTGGATGTAAAAGCGTGGTGTTCCCGAACAGAAAAGGAGATTAGAAATGGCTCTACGACTTGGCGACATAGCACCCGATTTCACAGCAGACACCACCGAAGGTCCAATCCGATTTCACGAATGGATTGGCGATAGTTGGGCGGTTTTGTTCTCTCACCCGAAGGACTTCACGCCCGTCTGCACCACCGAACTGGGCTACGTGGCCCGCTGTAAACCCGACTTTGAAAAGCGTGGTGTGAAAGTGATTGGTCTCAGCGTTGATCCAACCGACTCGCACCAACGTTGGGCCGAAGACATCAAGGAAACACAAGGGACCGCGCTCAATTTCCCGGTCATCGCCGATCCAGACCACAAGATCGCCGAGCTTTACGACATGATCCACCCGGAGATCAGCGACGTGTTCACCGTGCGATCGGTGTTCGTCATCGGTCCGGACAAGAAGATCAAGTTGATGATCACCTACCCGGCGAGCACGGGCCGCAACTTCGACGAAATCCTGCGCGTGATCGATTCATTGCAGTTGACGTCAAAGTACAGCGTGGCGACGCCGGTGAACTGGAAAGAGGGCGACGATGTGATCATCGTGCCGTCGTTGTCCGACGAAGCCGCGAAGGAGAAATTCCCGGGCGGCTGGAGAGCCCCGAAGCCGTACCTGCGCATCACGCCGCAGCCAAACAAATCGGCGACCAGCGGAGAAGCCATGGCGAAGAAGGGCTGATCGTAAGCACGAAGATTCGATTGGTATTGGAGGTCCTGTCGAGTCGGCAGGACCTATTCTTTTGGAAAGAAATGTGCCTTTTCGGCGTCGATTTTTATCCACACCCGACTCTCGACTTCGGCGCGAAAATCGGCAGGAGCGCGCGCGATCAACTTGTTCCCGCCCACCGAAAGAAACACAAAGGTTTCGTTGCCCATCAGCTCGGTCACGTAAACAGTTGCCGGAATCGAACCGGCGACCGGATCGGTGAAGACGTGCACGTGTTCCGGGCGGATGCCGAGGGAAACAGACGAATTGGAGTCGAGCACCAATTTACCGTCGACGATGGAGCCGTCGATAAAGTTCATGCTCGGGCTGCCGACAAACTCCGCCACGAAGCGATTCGCCGGGTGATTGTAAATATTGAGCGGCGTGTCGAACTGTTGCAGTCGACCGCGGCTCATCACCGCGACGCGCGAAGCGAGCGTCATCGCTTCCGCCTGGTCGTGCGTCACGTAGATGGTGGTGGTGCCGAGCTCGTGTTGCAGTCGTTTCAGCTCGCCGCGCATCTGGACGCGCAGCCGGGCGTCGAGATTGGAAAGCGGCTCGTCCATAAGATAGGCGCGCGGCTCGCGCACGATCGCGCGCGCGAGTGCGACGCGCTGCCTTTCGCCGCCTGAGAGTTGCCGCGGTTTTCTCGCTAACAGCGGCTCTATCTCCAACATCTTTGCTACTCGCGCAACGCGTTTGTCGCGTTCATCCCGATCGAGCTTGCGCACGCGCAGCGGGTACGCAATGTTCTCGGCGATAGTCATATGCGGATACAGGGCGTAACTCTGAAACACCATGGCGAGATCGCGCTGCTGTGTCGGCACGTCGTTGACGCGCTCGCGGCTGACGTAGATGTCGCCGCTCGTGACGCTTTCCAGACCGGCGAGCATCCGCAGCGTCGTCGTCTTGCCGCAGCCTGAGGGTCCCAGTAGCACGACAAACTCACCATCCTCGATCTCGAGCGAGAGATCGTCGACGACGTTTGCTTCGCCGAATTTCCTGGATACGTTTTGAAATTTAATACTCACCCCTTGACGGCCCCCAACGACAATCCCCGCACCAAAAACCTCTGTGCGCCGAGCGCAAAGATCAGTATCGGCATCATCGCCACGACACCCGCCGCGCTCATCACGCCCCACTTGATCTCGTACTGCGTCACGCGCCCGGCAATCCCCACCGGCAAGGTCATCGCGACGTCCGTCTGCGTCAAAATCAGCGCAAACAAAAACTCGTTCCAGCAAACGATCAGACAAAAGACCGCCGTGGCCGCGAGCCCCGGCGTAACCAGCGGCAGCACCACGCGCACCAGCGCGCCCAAACGCGAATCGCCATCGACGAGCGCCGCCTCCTCCAGATCGCGCGGCACCTCGGCAAAGAAACCGCGCATCATCCAGACGACGAACGGCAGGTTGAACGCGGTGTAGACGACGATCAGCGAGGCGCGGGTGTTCAGCAGTCTCAGGTCACGCATCATCAAAAACAGGGGCACTGCGGTGACGATCGCGGGAAACATGCGCGTCGAGAGAATCCAGAGCGAGAGTTTGCGATCGAGACTGTAGGGAAGCCGAAAACGTGCCAGCGCATAAGCCGCGAGCGTGCCGATGACGAGCGCGCACGCTGTTGAAACGATGGCCACGATCGCACTCGTGATCAGGTATTGCCCAAACGAGCGCATCACGAACGCGTCGTAGTAGTGCTGAAGCGTCGGCGTGAACGAGAACCACTTCGGCGGGCTGGCAAACTGGTCGCCTTCCGTCTTCAGCGAGATCGTGATCATCCAGTAAACGGGCGCCAGCGCTACGATCACCGCCGGCACCACCAATCCTGCTCTTAAGATTCCATCCTTTCTATGTCTCATGAGTTTGCAGCAGCTTTATGTAGATCACACTGACGACATTCGTAATCGCGAGCAGCACAAACGACATCGCCGCCGCGTAGCCAAAATCAAAAAACCGAAACGCCGTGCGGTAGATGTAAAGACTGATCGTTTCCGTCGCAAAGCCCGGCCCGCCTTCGGTGAGAATGAAGATTTGGTCAAACACGCGCAGCAGATCCATCGTCCGCAGCAACAGCACGATCAGGATCGCGGGTTTCAGCAGCGGCAGCGTCACATGCCGGAACGTCTGCCACCCGCTCGAGCCGTCGATCAGCGCGGCTTCGTACGGCTCCTGCGGAATCGCCTGCAACCCCGCCAGCAGCACGAGAAACACGAAGGGCGTCCATTGCCAAACGTCCACGGCGATCACCGCGAGAAATGCGAGCCGCGGCGATGCGGTCCACGTCAAACTCTCCGTGTTCACGCCAAGCTGTTTGAGTGTTCCGTTGATCGCGCCGAAGTTTGAGTTCAGCAGCAGGCGCCAAACGACGCCGACGACCACCGTCGGCAGCATCATCGGCACCAGCAGGCTCGCGCGAAAGAAACTGCGCCCGCGCATCTGCCGGTTGAGCAACAGCGCGAGACCGAGCCCGAGCAGAAACTCGAGCGTCAGCGCGGCGGCGGCGTAGACAAACGTGTGGGCCATCGCAGTCAGAAAGAAGTTGTCGGAAGCGAGACGACGGAAGTGGGCCACGCTCCACGAAGCGCCGCTGCTTGTTTCCTGTTGCAGACTGACGGTGATTGAGTAGAGAAGCGGGTAAATCGAAAGCGCGAGCAGCACTGCGACTGCCGGGGCGACGAGCAGATACGGCAGCAACAGCTCGCGTCTCTTGGGAACCAGCCTTGTAGTTCGCACTCGACTCAGTTACTTCACGAATAGGGTTTGTGCCGCCGTTCATCTGTGGCCACAGATAAACACGCAAGCACGCTCAGAACTCGCTTCTATGTAGATCGGACTCGACGACTCTTCGCAAATAGAGCTTGTGCCGCCGTGTTCATCCGGGGCCACCAGATAATACCCAGGCACGTTCAGAACGCGACTTCTATTTGGCGCGCTGAAGAATCTTCTCGATTTCAGCATTCGCCTGGTTCATCGCGTCCGCGGCAGACAACTCGCCGCTGTTTGCTTTCGAGAGAAAGATGCCAAATGCGTTTTCGATCTCGTTCCACTGCGGCGTGCGTGGTCGCGGGCGCGAAGTCTCGAGCGAGCGCAACTGCACCGGGTAAGCGGGAAACTTCGCCACCAGTTCCGGGTCTGTAAACAGCGACCGTCGCGTCGGCGGATTGCCTCGCTCCGCAGATCGTTTCATCTGCGCGGCATCGGTGGCCCAAAGCAGGAAGTCCATTGCCAGTTCGGCATTCTGCGAAGCGCGGGGAATCGCGATCAGCCAGTTGCCGATCTCGGCCTGACCGCGCTTGTCGCCGGCGGGCAGCACCGTGAAAGCCATTTTGCCGATCACTTTCGAGCGCGCCGGATCGCTAAACGCGCTGATCCACGCGGGCCAGTTGATCGACATGGCGGCCGTGCCGCGCAACAGATGAGCGCCAACGTCGTCAGCATTGAAGCTCGCGTAGGCCGGCGGCGAGTATTGGCCCAGGCCGCGCATGAAATCGAGCGCCGCAATCCCCTCGCGACTGTTCAACGTGGGTTTGCCGTTTGAGTCGAACATCTCGCCGCCGAAGGCCCAGAAGATCGGCATGAAATCGGCGACGGCGGCGTTGCCCTGCGCCGCGCGCATGACGTAGCCGTACATCTTTCCGCCGTCAGGGCTGGCCTCTTTTTCATGGATCGTAGCGGCGGCAGTCGCGACGTCCTGCCACGTCGTCGGTTCCTTCAGACCGTACTTCTCAAAAAGATCTTTGCGATAGAAGAACAACTGCGAGTTGCCGACGTACGGCAGCGCATAAAGCGGTCCGGTTTGATATGGCTCGCGGCAGAGCGCCAAAGAGGTCTCGACGAAATCGGCGTCGGGGCCGCTCTTCCCACGCTTTTGCAACAGCGTCGTCAGCTCGGTGAGAAACTGGCTGCCCGCGAAGCGCGGAAACCACGGGTCGTCGAGCATGATCAGGTCGTAGGCGCCCGTCCTCGTATCTAGATCTATCAACTCTTTCTCAAAAAGATTCGCGTAAGGAAACTCCGCGATGTAGATGTGCACTCCGGTCTGGGCCTCGTAATCGAGGGCCGCTTGCTTGAGTGCTTCGCCCTCGACGCCGGAAACGACGGCGAGCGTGAGCTGTTTGGCAGGCTGCTTCGCGCAGCTCAGCGCCAGGACCACGATGATCAGGAATGTCAGGCGGCGCATTTGTGCCACAGATTAACATTGATAAGATGGGACCGTGCGACAAATTGTTACTACACGCACCGGCGGCGTCGAGGTCCTGAAGGTCCAGGAGAAGCCGGATCCAAAGCCTGGCCCGGGCGAGGTCGTGATCCGCGTGCGCGCCGCGGGTTTGAACTTCGCCGACATCCTTTCGCGCCAGGGCTTGTATCCCGACTCGCCGCCGAAACCCTGCGTCATGGGCTACGAAGTGAGTGGCGTCGTGGAAGCCGCCGGCGAGGACGTCAACAGTTCGTTTGTCGGTAAATCAGTGGCGGCGCTCACGCGTTTTGGCGGGCAGTCGGATCAGGTCGTGGTGAAAGCCACACAGTTGTTCGAGAAGACTGAGAAGCTCACGTTCGAGCAGGCGGCCGCGATCCCCGTGAACTACCTCACGGCGTACGCGCTGCTCGTCGTGATGGGGTCGCTGCACCCGGGCGAATCGGTGTTGATTCACAACGCGGGCGGCGGCGTCGGTCTCGCGGCCCTCGACATCGCGAAGAAAGTCGGCGCCGTAACCTACGGCACCGCCAGTCCGAAGAAGCACAAGTTTCTCGCCGAACGCGGGCTCGATCACGCGATCGACTACCGCAAAGAAGACTGGCAACCGGTTCTGATGCAACTCACCAACGGCCGCGGCGTCGACCTGATAATCGATCCGATCGGCGGCTCACACTGGAAGAAGAGTTACGCTTCGCTGCGGCACACCGGAAGGCTCGGAATGTTTGGCGTGTCGACCGGCTCAGCCAACGGTTTCTTCGGCAAGCTGAAGATGCTCAAAGCGGTGCTGCAAACCCCGCGTTTTCACGCGCTGCCGTTGCTCAACAAAAACCGCGGCGTGTTTGGTTTGAACCTCGGTCACATGTGGCACGAGCCGGAAAAAGTCGCGCTCTGGATGCGCGACATTCTGCGTGGCGTCGAGGAAGGCTGGGTGCGGCCTTACGTCGATCGCAGCTTTTCGTTTGACGAGGCCGGCGACGCGCACCGGTATCTCGAAGAGCGAAAGAACATCGGCAAGGTCGTGCTCGTTCCTTAGCTGTTAAGTCTGATCGGATCGGCGCTTCGCTACGAAGAACGCGATCACGGTGGAATAGATCAAGCCGAAAATCAGGGTTGCAAAGAATAATCCGGCAAACGCCTTCGCCGCGAGTGCCTGCGTCGGGGTGTTGGCAGCCCCGGGTTCACTCGCGAGCCAGCGAGTGCCGACGAAGAGCAGCACCAGCACGAAGAACAGAGACGCAGCCAAAGCGAAGACGAACGAGGTTGAAACGCCAGTCTTCAACGCATCTTTGAAGGGCGGGCGGTCGCCGCGTTCGCGTTCGAGCGCTTTAATGCCCAGGTAGATCGTCACGAAATTGAAGACATTGAAGAAGACCGGAGTTCCAAGCTTATGCACGGACGATTGGGGATTGGACACTAACATCCGCGCAATCAGAATCCAGGCAATCATCCCGGCCGTCGCCAGCAATCCATATTTAATTGGTATTTTCATTTTTTGAATTGAGCTGCCATTTTGTGCGAGTGTAAGCAATCCGAAATCCGTGGCGCTCTGCGTTGCG
>JBKPPP010000222.1:0-19878 GCA_046733615.1 Acidobacteriota bacterium
ATTGAAGGAGCGGGCAGCTTCCCTGGGAGGCTTAAAGCCCGCTCCTTTAGTTTTTTGACAATCGAAGTACCTATTTGCGAGAGATGAAGGCAGGGAGCCTTCAACGGATGACGATCTCGGTCCTTTGCGAGAGTCCGCGAGGTCGCCATCGTCAGGAGAAGTGTGCCTCGAAGTGTGTTCGATGCATTGTTCTCTCTGCCTTCATCTATTTTTTAGCACAGATGGATCTCGGATTTGAAATCTCACCTCAGGTTTGAAATCTAAAATTCACTCGCGCATGTGTGGCTGAGCAGCAAAAGCACCTGACTGTAAATCAGCCGTCCAACGACTTCGTAGGTGCGAGTCCTACCACATGCACCAACAATGTCTGGGGCGTAGGCTAACGGCAAACCATCGGATTCCAAACCCGACTTTCTCGGTTCAAATCCGGGCGTCCCAGCCAATTCAAAATCGCAACAAACTTTTTCGGAAGGGTAGCCTAACTGGTAAGGCAGTAGTCCCGAAAACTACCGCGCTCGTCGCTTGCAGGTTCAAGTCCTGTCCCTTCCGCCATCTGTGGAGGCGTCGCCTAATGGTATGGCAGCGGTTTGCTAAATCGCCGCGCGTTGCGTGTGTAGTTCAACTCCTGCCGCCTCCGCCAAGTTTCGGTGGTCAGATCGAGCGACAGCACTGGTGGCTGTCAGCGCAGCTGGTTTCATCGCCGGAAGCATTCGGACCTGTAGCTCAGCGGAATGAGAGCGCGACCGTGCGAAGGTCGAGGTCGCACGTTCAAATCGTGCCAGGTCCACCAATTCAACACTAGATCTTACGGAGTGGCCGAACTGGAAAGGCGCGAGTCTCTGAAACTCGTTTATGTAGGTTCGAATCCTACCTCTGTAGCCAGTTTGAAAAGTTTGACGCGGAGTACACTGGAGTCGGAGCCGCCAGGGACGGACTCATGATCCGTCGACGCAGGTTCAAGTCCTGTCTCCGCAACCAAGCTCAAGGACCCGTAGTTCAGACGGATGAGAACAGTCGTTTCCTAAACGACAAGTCGCAGGTTCGAGTCCTGCCGGGTTCACCATGCCGGCGTAGCCCAATCGGGAGGAGGCGCTAGTCTTAGGAACTAGACAGTGTGGGTTCGAATCCCTCCGCCGGTACCAAATCATGCTGTCGTGGCGCAATCGGCAGACGCGCATGGTCGAGAGCCGTGTAGTTGAAGGTTCAAGTCCTTCCGACAGCCCCAAGATTTTGCTCGCGTGATGCAACCCGGCAGACATCGGAAGCTCAAACCTTCCGTCTTAGAGGTTCGAATCCTCTCGCGAGCACTAACTAAACATTCGCGCGTGTAGCCCAATTGGAAGAGGCGGCTGACTTAAGCCCAGCTTTGTGATGAGTTCGAATCTCTCCACGCGCACCACCTTTCTGGGGATGAACGCGAAATGGAAAGCGGGCTGATTTTCAATCAGCTGATTTGCGAGTTCGAGTCTCGTCATCCCTGCCAATTCAAAATGAGTTTTGGGGGCATAGCCTCAATGAGAATAACCACCGCGAGGTGGCCAAAGCAGAAGCATCCTTACATGCCTGCGCCAGCAATGGTTCATCTATGCAAGCCTGCTCAGCACCGCAAAGTGCCCTTCACCGAGCAACCGGTGGAGGTAACGATGAAGCTGGCGTAGTGGAAAGAACGTTCGCCGATGTGCCCGCAAGGGAACACAGGTAAACGGAGAGTAACGGGTGGTGCCGGCCCCACTGCAATACCAACCAGCCAATCTGTATGAGAAAGGGTAGCGTCATCTGTCCGAGATTTTCGAAATCAAAGGCTGGGGCGCAGTTTGAACGGTCAGCGGCAAGGTCAAAACTTGACGCGGTCGTGAAAAACGTCTGAGTAGTTGCGAGACGAAAGGAACGCGGCGTGTTGTATTGCGTGATCCAAAAGATCGCGTAGCAACCGAGGCAGCACGTCACAGTAGGTTTGCACCTTGTGCGTATAGCTCAATGGTAGAGCATCTGTTTGATAAACAGACGGACGCGGGTTCAATTCCCGGTACGTATGCCAAATGCAAAGTCTGCCTCGGTCATGTGTGAAAGGCATCTAATGCTCGGGACGAAAGTCAATCGAGCCTGACGTAGCTCGCAAGGTGAAATCAGTTTGTGCCTACATTCTCGTAACGAGCTAGCGCCCGTGAATGGCCCGCGAGGTCAACGAAAATGAAAGCGCAGAGGTAGCACATGAATGACAGGTCGATGGCCAGACCTTAAAAAAAGGCGATGCCGACAGCGTACCAGGCTACCGCAAGGAGGTTGGTGGATGTCGAGAGAAAGAATGCCCGCAAGGCAATCGATAATGCTCGAAGCGCTGTTATCAGCGATGTAATCTCAGTCGCTTTTATTCTCGATTTCAAATCAGAGATCAAAAAACCACAAGTCAAAAAATGTTATGTGGGTTGTAGCTCAACTGGCAGAGCACCGCACTGTGACTGCGGCCCGTGAGGGTTCGACTCCTTTCGACCCACCCAAATCAACGGCGCGTTAGGCAAGCGGCTCAAGCCACCTGAGTCTCAATCAGGGAATCGTCGGTTCAAATCCGACACGCGCTGCCAATTTGTTCTCGCACGGAACTGTGGCCGAGAGGTGAGGCACCTGATTGTCGATCAGGCCGATGACGGTTCGAGTCCGTTCAGTTCCGCCATGCGTCAGTAGCCAAATCGGATCAAGGCACCTGCCTCTTAAGCAGGGGATTGTGAGTTCGAGTCTCACCTGGCGCACCAATTTCATCTACACTTAGAAAGGAGGTAAGAAATGCCTTACAAGAAGCTACCAATCGGTGGCGCTCACGCCGAAATTCTTTCGTGGGCCAATCACGAATTCAGCCACGAAGAGCAATCGATGCTGAGAAACGTTTCGCGCTTGCCATGTTTGTTCAAGCACGTTGCTTTGATGCCCGATGCACACCTCGGCAAAGGCAGCATGGTTGGTTCGGTTGTCGCGACGAAAGACGCAGTTATTCCGGCAACGGTCGGCGTTGATATCGGTTGCGGCATGATGGCGGTGAAGACGCCATTCAAGAGCGGCATCCTCGACGGCAAATTGAAAGAACTAAGACTGGCGATCGAAGAAGTGATTCCGGTTGGCTTCAACGCTTACAAGGAATCGGTTGATGAGTCCTCGTACTGGGACGGGTGGAAAGACTTCAGCGAGTTGCACGAAGGCGTTCACGATCGCAAAGCGAAGGCGATGAAGCAACTGGGCACGCTGGGTGGCGGCAACCACTTCATCGAAGTTTGTTTGGATACGGAAAACTTCGTCTGGTTGATGCTGCACTCGGGCTCGCGCAACATCGGGAAGGAACTCGCGGACCGTCACATCTCGACAGCCAAGAGTCTTTGGAAGCTGCCGGAACTTCCTTCGCCCGATCTCGCATACTTCATCCAGGGAACGCCTGAGTTTACGGCGTACTGGGAAGACCTGAAGTGGGCGCAGGGTTACGCGATGAAGAACCGCGAAATCATGATGTCGCGTCTGTTGAAAGTCTTCAACAAGATGTTCAATCATCGCCAGTCGTTCAAACCTGAGATGGCAGTCAACTGTCATCACAACTATGTCGCGCTCGAAGAGCACTATGGCGAGAAAGTTTTCGTCACACGCAAGGGCGCGATCAATGCTAACAAAGGCGTCTACGGCATCATCCCAGGATCGATGGGCGCGAAATCGTTCATCGTTAAAGGACGCGGATTGCCTGAAAGTTTCAATTCGTGTTCGCACGGAGCCGGCCGCAAGATGTCGCGCGGCGCTGCCCAGCGCCACTTCACCAGAGCTGATCTCGTAACGCAAACCGCAGGCGTCGAATGCCGCAAAGACCACGGCGTGCTGGATGAAATTCCGGGCGCATACAAATCGATCGAAGCGGTGATGAAGAACCAAAAAGACCTGGTTGAAATCGTCGCCGAGATCAAACAAGTGGTCTGTGTGAAGGGCTGAGGATTTCTTCAGTCCTTCACCCAACCTCTCTCCTCTATTTAATTCACAATTGATTTCGGGGTGTGGTGTAACGCAAGCATCCGAGTCCTGGGAACTCGTGGCGACAGTTCGATTCTGTCCTCCCCGACCAAATGCGGGGAGCGTGGGCGTCCTCGCCCGCAATGAACGCGAAAGCACGAACTCTTCCTTAGCATCGTTGGTCCAGTTTGGTTCAAGACACGGCGTTGCCAACGCTGAGACACCGGTTCGAATCCGGTACGATGCTCCAAGTCTTTTCGCTCCTGTAGCTCAATTGGAAGAGCGCGACGCTTCGAACGTCGAGGTTGCAGGTTCGAGTCCTGTCAGGGGTCCCATGTAGCGCAACTTGTTAACTTGCGATTGTTCTCACTCACCCCACAGCCGTGCGCAAGTTAAGCAACTTGCGCTACTCGCGGAAGTGATGTAGCCGGAAACATGCGAGTCTTCCAAACTCGATTCGAGAGTTCGAATCTCTCCTTCCGTTCCAAATGTAAACAGCCGCGGATGAATGCAGATAAACGCGGGTAAGAATTGAAATGGCGGAAGCAGGTTTTCCTTCTTTCTATTCTTATCGGCGATCGGCTGCGTTAATCCGCGGCCCACTTCTCGCGCGCGTCGCCAAGCGGCCAAGGCGCCGGATTGCAAATCCGGTATTCGTGAGTTCGAGTCTCACCGCGCGCTCCAATTTAACAACGTGCTTTGTACTTTGAGCTTTGTACTTGGTCGTCTTTGGAAACGTAATTCGCCAAACCCAAGAAATCAAAGACCAAAGTACAAAGACCAAAGATCACTCTTCAGAAAGGAGGTGCCGAGAAATGGCACTCAACGGCAGAGTTCTGCTGCTCAACCAAACTTACGAGCCGCTCGGCACCGTCAGTGTCGCGCGCGCAATCATCATGACCTTCAAGAGCACAGTCTTCGTCGAGGAATTCGACGGCGATCGCGTCCTGCGTTCGGCGCATGATGAGTTTCCCGTGCCGTCGGTAATTCGCCGGCGCGAATACATCAATGTGCGCCAACGCCGCGAACGTTCTGGCATGAAGCGTCTGCGCATTTACATGCGCGACAAGTTCCGCTGCCAGTACTGCGGTGAAAAGAAGGGTGCGGTTGAGCTAACGCTCGATCACATCCTGCCGCGTTCACGTGGTGGAGATAACTCGCCGGTGAACATAGTCACGGCCTGCGTCAAGTGCAACAACCGGAAGAGCAACCGTACCCCGGAAGAAGCACGCATGCCGCTGCTTACTTCGCAGACCGCGCTGCGCGTGAAGCTCGAACGGGTGGTGCTTTGCCACTACGCCGAGGCGCGAGCCGAGTGGCGCAAGTACCTGTTTATGGACATGCACGATGATCGTGAAGTCATGGACAGGGTTCATAACGAGCAAAGACGGAGGGCTTGAGCGATCGAGTTCTCCGTAACGGTCGGATAGCTGAGACGGATTAGCGCGGGTCTGAAAAACCCGAAAGGTTGGTTCGATTCCAACTCCGACCACCACCTCTCCGCCCGAGTAGCTCAATTGACGGAGCGCTGGTCCTACAAACCAGAGGTTGAAGGTTTAAGTCCTTCCTTGGGCACCAATTTCTTTTCAAGTTATCGGGGCGTGACTCATCCCGGCAGAACGGTGACTGTTTCGGGATCGTGGAGTTGGCAGAGGCGCGTCGGCCTCACGCCCCGACTACGATTGGCGATGTAGCTCCAATTGGCAGAGCGGCTGTTTCGTAAACAGCACCGCGTGAGTTCGAATCTCACCATCGCCTCCAAACCACGGCCCGCATTCCCGGCGTGGGTCTTCTAAACCGAACCTTAGAGAGCTGGGCGGAAAGTTACGAGGTTCAACTCCTCCGCGGGCTTCCAAGATCATCCACGGCTGTGTAGCTCAAGTGGAACAGAGCAAGCGTCTCATAAGCGCGAGGTTGGTGGTTCAACTCCACCCACAGCCACCAGAGTTTTGGGCTGGTGATGTAACGGAGAGCATAGAAGTCCTGCAAACTTCTTGTGAGGGTTTGAATCCCTCCCAGTCCACCAAATTCTTTGCGGCGTAGCTCAATTGGCTCCAGAGCGCTCGTCTTGTAAACGAGATGATACGAGTTCAACTCTCGTCGCCGCAGCCATTCTTCCTCTTTGCCTTTTGTGGCGTAGCCAAGTTGGTAAGGCACCGGATTGTTAATCCGGGTATCGAAGGTTCGAATCCTTCCGCCACAGCCAATCTCTTGATCCGGAGCTCGAGTGACAGAGCGGCGGCCTTTTAAGCCGTGAGGTGCGGGTTTGAGCCCCGTCGGGTCAACCATCGCGGTGTAGCTCAACGGCAGAGCACTCGATCGATAATCGAGCGATGTCGGTTCAATTCCTGCCACCGCGACCAACTTTGTCGGCGTATAGCTCAACTGGTAGAGCAGTCGCCTTATAAGCGATTTTAGCGCCAGATCAGCGCGAGGGTCTGGGTTCGAATCCCAGTGCGCCGTAATTTTTCTTTGCGGGATGGTGTAACCGGCAACACGTCGGGCTTTGAACCCGAAGATGAAGGTTCGACTCCTTCTCCCGCAGCCAATTCCTTCGCATTGACTCGCAAAAGGTATTTTCGATTGTCACTAAACACGTGACGTTCTGCAGGAGGTAACGAACAATGGCAAACAAGACTCTATTCAAGTCGCTAATCGGCAAGCTTGTGCCGGCAACTGATGCAATCAATGAAGAGCGCGCGCCGGCGTACGCTCTTTCGTCAAAGCATCAACTGGCGCAGTACGCTGCGACTGGTTGTCTGAACAAAACGTTCTATGCAACTGCCGACGAGCAACTGGCGAAGGTGCTTGAGCTGTGCGCCGACATCGATGCTGAGTTCATCGCCAAGACAGCCGCTTTCTGCCGCGAGCGTGGTTTCATGAAGGACATGCCGGTGCTGCTTTGCGCTGTGCTGTCGGTCAAGGATCGCGAACTGCTCGCGCGAGTGTTCCCGCGCGTGATCGACAACGCTAAGATGCTGCGCAATTTTGTACAGATCATGCGTTCGGGTGTCGTGGGCCGGAAGTCGCTCGGTTCGGCGCCGAAGCGTCTGGTGCGCGAGTGGCTTGATGCTCGCGATCCGGCAACCCTGTTCAAGTCGAGTGTGGGTCAGGACCCATCGCTGACTGACATCGTGAAGATGGTCCACCCGAAGCCAAAGGATGCTGCGCGTGATGCGCTGTTCGGTTATTTCATTGGCCGCGATTATGCGTTCGATGAGCTGCCGGAAGTGGCTCGCAACTTCGAGGCATTTAAGAATGGCAAGAAGGGAGAGTCGCGCGAAGTACCTGACGTGCCCTTCCAGATGCTGACTGCGCTGGAGCTTGGTACACCGGAATGGACTGCGATTGCGCGTCGTGCGCCATGGCAGATGACTCGCATGAACCTGAACACGTTTGCACGTCATGGCGTGTTCGGTCAGCCAGGAATGACCGGGCTGATTGCTGATCGTCTGCGTGACGGATCGGCAATCGCGAAGGCCCGCGTATTTCCGTACCAGCTAATGGTCGCTTATACAATGGCCAACGCGAACGCCGACATTCCGAAGGAACTTTGTGAGGCGCTCCAGGATGCGATGGAGATTGCGATCGCGAATGTCCCATCGGTCGACGGCATGGTTTACGTTTGTCCAGATGTTTCGGGCTCGATGCGATCGGCGGTGACCGGCTACCGCAAGGGCGCAACCACAGCCGTTCGTTGTGTCGATGTAGCGGCACTCGTTGCCGCAGCAGTGCTGCGCAAGAACCCATGCACTGAGGTGCTGCCGTTCGAGTGTGACGTGGTGAAGGTCAACCTGAACTCGCGTGACAGCGTAATGACTAATGCCGAGAAGCTGGCTGCGGTTGGTGGCGGTGGAACCAACTGTAGCGCGCCTCTGGCGCTGCTAAACCGCCAGAAGGCGAAGGGCGATCTCGTGATCTTTGTTTCCGATTACGAGTCGTGGGTTGATGCCGGCGGAGGTCGCGGCACCGCAACGATGAGAGAGTGGAATGCGTTTAAGCAGCGCAATCCGAACGCTCGTCTGGCTTGTATCGATGTGCAGCCTTATCGCACAGTGCAGGCTGTTGAGCGCGAGGACATTCTCAACGTCGGCGGATTCTCGGATCAAGTTTTTGATGTGATCTCGGAATTCGCACGTGGTGAACTTAACGCTGACCACTGGATCGGTGTGATCGAGTCGGTGGTGATGTAATGGGTATGGAGTTCCGCCTTCAGGCGGCCGCCCAAAGGCGGGTCTCCAAACTGGAATAGGGCCGAATGCTGTCGTGACTACATTCACTCGAAAATGAACAGTGTCTCGATGATTACTTGTCGGCCTTTAGAAAATGATGGCGAATGCTGGTGTGGAGTACATGGAATAAGCAGGTTCGAACCCTGCCCGCATCGCTTGCGATGTGTGAAATCTCTCACCGATTTTGTCGCCATTTCCGATTTGGGGTGAATGCTGAAAGGACTACATCCGCCAACCAGAGCCTTGTGGAGCCGGAACTCCAGCGGTGGCAACACCGTGCTCGCTGTCTTTTCGATCTTGTCACCCCTAAAAGCGGTGAATGGTGAATCGTAAATGGTAAATAGACGGCCAGAGCATCTCTATTCACGTTTTACGATTCAGCATTTACCAGTTTGCGACGAATGCCGATGAAACTACATCACTTGAATGACGAGGTTCCGGGTTCAAGTCCCGGTGGCTCCAGCATGTGGGGCCATAGCTCAATGGTAGAGCGCGCGGTTTCATCAAACCTTGTCGTCGCGCTTTACAGCTACTTATGAGATTGGATCGGACCTTGACGGAGGCCCGTGCTGACTGGAATCAAGACCGGTTCCGCCGAGTAATGCGAGCACGTTCTAATGCCGTCTCGAGGGTGCACCGACGTTGGAACAGTCTTAATCCGACGCCTAATATGGGGCTTGGGGAACTGCGTCGGCGCTATCATGCTAACCTCGCTGGTTATCTCTATGGGCCGCACGCAGGAACTTGCGCTGGAAAAGCTGACGCCCCCGACGAATCGCACGAGAGGGATCGCGCGCTATGATGAATGAGGACGAATCAGGCGTCTGCACGTCGCCGCGTCCTGCACCAACTTCGTGCGCGAGCGACTTCGCAATGCCTGCGTTCGCGATATTCGGATTCTGTGTCCGATCGATCGATTGAGACAGGACTGTGTTCCCGGCAACACAGGCAGCTACGGCTAAGAATGTGAAAAGCACGGCACGGTGGAAATTTTGTGTTGTCATGTTTGGTCCTCCTGATCTTTTAACTGCGCTTTGCACTTCTGTTGTTGACGCGGCGCCGTCGGCTGCAGCGTCAGGCTAGACGTCGGGGACTCATACAAACTCGCGACGGGTTTTTAATCCTCGTTCTCGACGTTGTTTAGGTCGGAGCGTTCCTGGACCGAGATACCGAGATAATAGCCATCGTTGTCCTTGTCGTCGGGACTGAGGGGGCTCTCGGGGAGCACCGTCATCATGTTGGCCTCGATCCAGTCGGCAATCGCGAAGGCGAGCGTGTTGCTGCGCACCATCGTCGTCCGATAGTGGAACCCGGACCAGACGCGTGCGTTGGTGAGGTCCCCGATGATCTGGCTGATCGCCGTGTAGTGCAGCGAGACGCCTGGAAGGCTGGTGCTCGTGGTGTTCACGTCGATGGTATCCGTGCCAAGGTAGTGCCGGATCGCGGCGAGGCCCGTCGGGGTTAGCGCGCCGTGTCCGGCGTAGAATTCGGGATGGCACGGCGTTTGGCGGAGCGGCGTCCAGTTCGACCCGGGAAAGTAAAAGTTGATTGCGGTGTACGGACGCCAGAAGTGCTCGCGATACTTGACCCGCCAGGTCCGGACGTAGGAGTCGCCGATCCCGAGGTTGACGGCGGCGAACAGGCGCGCGTGGGCCAGTACCTGCTTCGACCGGGCCGCGCGGTTGGTCTCCACCGGCTCCTGCGCGACGATCTGGCGCGCGAGGCGATTCGCACCCGTCAATGCGCCCTCGATGTAATACAGCGCGACCTGCGTCTGCGCGGGCGTGCGCACCGTCGAGTTCGACGCACCGTAGGCCCGGACCTCTTCGAACGCTGCGAGCCACTCGGGGTCGTCGAGCGCGGGTCGGGTGTCAGTCGGGAAGTAGTCGGGATCCGGCGCCGTGAACGGCTTGACGGTCCCCCACCACGGCGCCGAGATATTGGTTGCGCTGCAGCCCGGCGTGAACTGGTACTCGCCGGGCCCTGGGAGCGGTGTGAACGTGCCGCTACCGAATGCGCCGTCCTTCTGGCGCGCGGCCAGCACCGCAGCTGCAGCCGCCTGCCCGGTGAGGATGCCCTCGTACACTGGTTTATGGCCGTACTCGTCGTCGGGCGGCAGTTGCGCCAGCGTCACGGCGAGCTGCGCATCGAGGTCGGGTTTCTTGGCCGGGAACAACGCGACGAGCACGTCGTGAGCTGCCTGGGCTCCGGCTGCGTCGCGCGATGCATAGCCCTTTGCGGTGATCAACACGATGGCCGGCGTGTAGTACGGCCGGATCGCGTTCATGGCGTCGAACATCGCCGCGTGCGCCATGGCCGCGTCGCGGGCCTGGCGATTAGTAAGTGTGTCCGTAGTCACCGTGTTGACGATGATGATGTTCCAATCGGTGACGACATCGGCATTGGCAATCTGCGGTACACCCAGAAGTACCGCCGTACTTGTGATTAGGAGCGCTCGCTTCAGGAACCTGCCCGCCAGTCCTCCGCCTCCGCATTGAATAAATTGGCGAAGTATCTTCTTTCTCTTTATCATAGTCCCCTCCTTCCGTGTTTAGCATAGACGCGGGGTTGAGTCGTTTTTTGACACCCTCATGTCTTAACGCGACGTTTTTCGAGAGAACCCGACACCATAAAATCCACCCCCTCTGAACAGCCGATAACTTTCTTGACAAACGAGCGAGAAGGGTGGAAAAAGGTCAGGTCAACAGCGCAGTCCAATGACCTCTTCAAGCAACAGTGTTTCCCAGTTGCTGATAGCCTGGAGCCAAGGTGACGAGGCGGCGTTAGCGCGATTGACGCCCTTGGTTTACGGCGAACTTCATCGATTGGCCCGCCGGTACATGCGGCGTGAAAATCCTGGTAATACGTTGCAAACCTCAGCGTTGGTTAACGAGGCTTATCTCAGACTTGTCGATCAAAAAAATGTTCGCTGGCAGAACCGCAGTCACTTCTTCGGTATCGCGGCGCAGTTGATGCGCCGCATCCTGGTGGACCACGCGCGTTCTCACGCGCGGCAGAAAAGGGGAGGCCACGCACAGAGATTGTCGCTTGAAGCTTCGGATATTTTGACTAAAGAGCGCGTCGTGGATTTGGTGGCGATTGACGAGGCCCTAAGGAAGCTAGCAGAGTTTGATCCACAAAAGAGCCGGATCGTAGAGATGAAGTTCTTCGGCGGGCTTACTGATAATGACGTTGCCGAGTGTCTGAACGTCTCATCGCGAACGGTCGAACGTGAGTGGCGCAAAGCGAAAGCCTGGCTGAGAGTTGTGTTGGAATAGAATTTCAGGCGCGCCGCTCTCTTATCGCCCGCGTCACAAACATCCCGCAATTTCCAGTCATGAAACGTGAACGCTGGAATCAAGTTGACCGGTTGCTGGATGCAGCGCTCGAGCTGCCGCCAGAGAAGCGAGGCGCGTTTCTGGATGCGGCTTGCGCCGGTGACGAAGAGCTTCGCAAGGAATTAGACGTGTTGCTCGCATCGGATGATGGCGCACGCAGCTTTCTCGAACAGCCTGCGATGGAAGTAGCGGCCAAGGCGCTGGTGAAAAAAATGGATTCGATGTTGGGCCAGATCGTTGGTCACTACAAAATCATCTCGCGAGTCGGCGCCGGCGGGATGGGTGAGGTTTATCTTGCTGAAGACACGCGCCTTGGCCGCAAGGTAGCTTTGAAACGTTTACCGGATAATCTGCTCACTGATGAACAGGCGCGTCGACGCTTTGCTCAGGAGGCAAAGACCACATCGACGCTGAACCACTCGCACATCGTTACCGTCTACGACTTGGCTTCAGACGGACATCGCGAGTTTATCGCAATGGAGTATGTTGAAGGCGAGAGCTTACTCGCGCGACTGCAGCATGAAAAGCTCAGTGTCAAGCAGGTAGTTGAGTTTGCCGCGCAAGTCGCCTCGGGGCTCGCCGCCGCTCACTCTGCGGGCATCATCCATCGCGATATCAAGCCTGAGAATCTGATGGTCACGCGCGCGACACAGATCAAGATTTTGGACTTTGGTCTTGCAAAGCTCATTGAAAAACAGCGAGCGCAATTCGCAGTCAGTAATGTGATTCCAGCTCATGTAGCGAAGGATTACGATCAGACGCAGTCGGGCGTAATTGTGGGCACAGTCGACTATATGTCACCCGAGCAAGCAGAAGGACGCCTGTTGGACCATCGTACGGACATCTTCAGCTTGGGCATCGTGCTCTACGAGATGCTCACCGGACATAAGGCCTTTAAGGGCAAGTCGGCGATTGACACACTTCATGCGATCATCAATGAAGAGCCGCAAGTGATCACTGAAATAAACCCAAAATACCCACTCGAACTGATAGACATCCTTGCGAAAGCGCTTGCCAAAGACCCGGCAGAACGATACCAGCACGCGGGAGACTTCGAGCTGGATCTTCGAAGATTTAAACGCGCTTTTGAGACGAACTCGCTAGTGAGCGCGCGCGTGCAGCCTCTCGTGCGACATGAAAGAGCGCGGAAGAAATCCTTGCTCTGGCCCATCATTGGTGTAGCCATTGTTATGAGCATCGCTGTCGTTGCATGGAAGATGGGCAGATCGACCAGAGAGGCAGAACGTGCTCTAAATCTTCGAAACGTCTCACTAACTGCGCTAACAACCGACCCGGGTTACGAGGGCGAGCCAACCTTTTCGCCGGACAGCGAGACTATCGCCTACGTTTCAGATCGAACTGGTACTTTTCAAATTTTTCTGAAACAAATCTCAGGCGGACCGGATATAAACATCAGTAACAATTCAGCGGACGACGTACAACCTGCTTTCTCGCCGGACGGAAAACAGATCGCGTTCGTGTCGACGCGCTCAAGTTCCTCCAACCTTCACTATCCGGGAGTTGATTTTCCTCTGCTGGGCGGCGATATCTGGGTGATGCCGGCATTCGGAGGCAGCGCGAAGCGGATCGCAGAGTCAGGCAATTTTCCCTCTTGGTCGCCGGATGGCTCAACGATTATCTACACAAGCGGCACCGCAAGGTTCCAATCGAAAATCCGACGAGTCCCGGCACAAGGCGGCCAGGCACAAGACATCCCTGTTACATTCAAAACGGATGAGCCACTTGCTGTGTTCTGGCTTTATCCGAGCTACTCATC
Source organism: Acidobacteriota bacterium (assembly GCA_046733615.1). Lineage (GTDB taxonomy): Bacteria > Acidobacteriota > Blastocatellia > Pyrinomonadales > Pyrinomonadaceae > PSRF01. The sequence continues at coordinate 13,326 of JBKPPP010000222.1, forward strand.
GGATAAGCATTGGATAACATTCGAAGCCGGAAACAACATTTTCGTGGTTCCCGCCGACGGCGGTGAGGCTCGGCGACTCGTCAAAGGCAAGCGCCCGGTCTGGAGCGCAGACTCCCGGATGATCATTTATTCAAATAGCGAACCGGGCAAAAATTTTTCGCTGTGGCAAGTACCTTTCTCGACAACGGACGGAACAGCAGAAGGAACGCCTGAACCACTTACGCTCGGGCGAGGGCGTGACACACAAGCCGCCGTCTCGCGTGATGGAAAACTCATCGCCTTCGCAGCGCAGGAAATCTCTTTTAATGCTGAAACATTGCCCTTCGATTCTGAAACCGGCCACCAAACAGGCGAGCCGCAGCCAGCCACGTCCGGCGATAAGATCATTTACGCCTTAAGCTTTTCACCTGACGGACATTCCATCGTCTTTCGAGATTATCAGGGTGCAAGCGGGCATATCTGGCGGATTGATCACGGCTCCAGTCCGATTCAACTGACCTCTGATCCACAATTTGATGATGGAGCTCCACGCTGGTCTCCTGATGGCCAAACTATCGCTTTCGTTCGCAGACCGGTGAACGAGTCGCAAGCCACTTCACTGGCCGTCGGTAGCTTATGGCTGATGTCGCCGGATGGAGCGAATCCGCGCTTGCTGATTGAGAAAGCGGTCAACCCTGCCTGGCGACCGGATGGTCAAGCCATCCTCTACAGCTCGGTCTTTGACGATCGTCAGAACCAGCTATTCATTTTTGATCTAGTGACGAAGACCGCGCGCCGTGTTACCAACGAGGCGGGTGTAGTGCCCGTTGCCACCTTCAGTCCAGACAGTAAATGGTTGATTTATCAATCCGACGCGAGCAGCTTGGATCTGCGGGCGCTGCCCGTGCAGGGCGGGGAGTCACGCGTCGTTGTGGCTACTCCACATCAAGATTATCATCCATTCGTCTCGCCCTCGGGCAAGTGGCTGTACTTTCAATGGGACCATAAGAATATCTATCGCCTGCCTGGTCCGGCACAAGGCTGGCAGCGAGGCCAGCCGGAGAAGGCAACGAATTTTCCGGAATCCGGACTGTTCCTTGAAGACCCACAGCTTTCACGCGATGGTCGACAACTGCTTTATTCGCGGGGACGGATCACGGGTGATATTTGGATCATGAAGTTTGAGAGATGAAAACACGAGGGCAGATCCGTCATCCAGTGTGTGATGAGCTAACAGAGATATCTACTCTCCGTCATTCTTGCTGCTGGCGGAGAACGAGCGAAGGCGGAAGAGAAGATCAGAATTGCATTAGTAAAAAAATAAAGACTCCATCCAGTTTCATCACACGACGTATAACGTTGCCGCTGCCTATGCATTAATGAACGATGCGACAAAAGCCCTGGAATGGCTTCGCGTTACGGCTGAGGATGGCTTTCCTTGTTATCCGCTCTATGAGACTGATCCAAATTTCAACAATCTACGGACAGATCCTCGATTCTTAGCGTTACTTTCTAAGTTAAAGCAGGACTGGGAGCGTTACAAAACAACGCTAGTATTTTCAGCGCCGTCCGAGTTTGCCGGCCTCGCCCAGGCGCCCGAGGGCGCGGGCGGAGGCGTGAGCAGTTCGTGATGCACGAAATGCGGCAGGGGACCGTGAAACTCGTCTATGCGCGTGCCTGGCACGGCCTCACTGCTCTCTGCGTCCCCCTTTCAAACAGTTATTTAAGAGTTGCGTTGATCGCACTTAACGTCACTTTATTGTCGCCCGCTTTCAAATCCACTCTGTAATTCCAAACGAGATGACGTTGATTGTAAATAGCCTGTCCTACAACGTAATACGTGCCTGCGGGCACAGCCGGAAACGTTCCGGTTCCACCTGCGTTAAGTGTGACCCCACCTGCACGTGCGGGACCGGCAACGACTGCTCCTTTCTTACAAAGGGCATTGTTAGTCTCACACGCGTTGCTGGCTAATGGGTGGCAATCCAGCATTGTCCCTTCGGGCCGCCTCTGCACCAGCAAAACCATTCGGCGATGGTCCAGGCGCTTTCGGTCGCAATACATCAAATGTACATGTGTCTGTATAGGACGCGAACTGTATCTGATTATTATTCGGTTGTGACCCAACCGCTTTACGGCCGTTCACCGAGATTTGACCTGGCCCACTTATAGAGCCGTCGGGATTAACTTTGAATGCGGTCGGTTGTTGTGGGTCATTGACGTTAACGATGACATCGCCGTTTTTCAACATAATCGTATACCGATTAGCGTGCACTGCTTCACGACACCCAACCGTAGCAGAGTCAGGGTGAAACTCTAAGGTCGCACCCGCATTTCCTTCATAGGTGCCAACGAGCCGGAGTCCGGTAGGCAATTTAACAATGGTGTGATCGGACCTGTCGAGAAGTCGAATCGGCGGTTGCGACTTGATGCGCGACGAGATCTTACGCTTGATGCGTTCGATGTATCTGAGCGTGCCCAACAATTTTCTCACAGGCGTGCGGCCAGCTTCATCGAAGTTCAGTGAATTGTGCCCGGATTTCTGAGCAGTCGTTGCCACAAATCCCGGCAGGTGAAGCTTGCAGTTATCCCGCGTGAACGCATGACTCTTCCCTTTTTGGTATGAATACCCTCACAGCTAAGAAGGCGCTGTCGTTTCACCTAAGCCAGAGCCAGTGGACGGGCAATCGAATTACCGGTTGAGAAGTCGGAGTTGTTCCAACTGGTCTCGTTGTGTGATACAAGCGCTTGTTCCTCACGCGCTTTCTACGTCGCTTAAGAGATTCCCCTATGAAAAAACTGCCGCTCCCGGGTTCCACGACTTTTGAGGCACACAATCCATTCCGCAGATGTCCTGCCGAAAAGCGCCGGAACAAAACGATGACCAATCCAACCGGAACCATACCTATACGGGAGCGATAATGAGCCTAGATAAGAACCGCGAGACTATACCGAGGCGTATCAATCACGCTGTTACTCTTCAGCGGTGATTCGTACGCGTGGCAAAACGATCTTGACTCCAACACGGCTGTCGAAATTCACGCGTTTCGTAGCAAAGGCCTCATTTTCAGGGTCGGCTAGGTAATCTACAACAGTTAAGGTCACAGATTGACCGTCGGTGGGTACAATTCACTGGTTGATTAACTTATGACTACAAGCATCCAAGTGGCGCGAGAAATATTCAAATAACGGAAACATCTGGCGTGCGACACCGAGGGAAATTCTTTTTCTCAGGACCGATTACAATTGCTTTCAACGCACCCTTGCTAATGACCCCGAAGTCTTATCCTGGTCTGAAGCTTAAGGCATCGATGTATGAACTTTCGTTTCCAGGAATTCGGCGCGAAGCCACAAAGTGGTCCGCCGAAGCGTTATGGGAGAGTTAGTGCCTCCTAAAAGTGCTTAGAGGTTTTTGCATTACCCTTCAGACGGTCGCTGCAACTTTTTTCTAGATTGAACCTAGACCATACAACTTTTCTTCGACATCGTAATGGACTGAGTTAGATTTGCGCCATCCTTCGCCCACGAGCACGCCCACCTAAAATAAGAAATATGTTTCCGATGGTCCAATTATTAGTGTAGACACTCTTTGAACTCCCTCTGTGCGTCTGTACGACCTACCTCGCCCTCCACGCCGGCAGATAACGGGGTTGCGGCATCTTGTGCCCTAGGCGTCTACGAAATTCCAAATGCCCAACCTCTAAATCAGTCTATTGAGGGGTCTTTTCCAAGATCGCATCAATCGTAATGTCGCTTCCAGCATTGAGACTGATATTACGCTTCCAATCTTTGTACCCGGTTTTTGTGATCGTCACTGAGTGTTCACCGGCAGAAATTTTGAGTGTCGACTGCGTTGTTCCCACGAATCTCTCGTCGATTGTAATCTCCGCGCCGCTGGGATCAGACTTAATCACAAGCGTTGCCATCGTGGGCGTCTTATCAGTCGGAACCAAGGCATCGGCAGTTTGTGCTGTGGTTTTCTGCGTTAGTGGCGGTTCGCTTGATTGAGTGGGAAGGTTGACTGGTGTATCCGCCGCAATGTAGGCAGTAATCTCAGTTCCCTTTGGAATCTCAATGTTCTTGCCTTTAATGAAGAAGAACAGTGGTGCTGCTGGAAAAAAGACTATTGCAGTTGCAACTACCGCCCCCGTCATAACACCTGTTCTACTCGCGCCGCTGCCGCCCTTAACGGCGCGAAGGTTCACTTTTTCGCCGCTTACCAAGCGAACGTAGTCGATATTCACATCGAGCTTGCCGGAACGACCAAAACTTTTCTTCGAGGAGGCCTTTGTCACAGTTGCAATTGCGGTTGCACCTTGTTCAATCACAACGGCTTCATTCACTTTAACCGGCTCGATTACTTCAAAGTCGACTTTGTCGTTAAGTTTCGCTGTTGCCGATGTTAGATTTTGCATCAGTCGAAGTCTGACCGGCGTGTCCTCCACAAGAATCGGAGCAGATGCCTTTTGCGGCACAGTTGCCTGCACGTTCGCCTGTTGAGTTTGGCCGGCAGCGGCACGTGCGATTGCCGAGGTTACAAAAACTATCAAAAGCAGTACTGAAATAGGGGTGCGCATTGGGGGACCTTTCGTTTTGGGTGGAGAATCATTTCCAAATGGTTCGGGGCTGTGGGTTCAATGGTTGGTTTCATGCTGCTGTTGCCCTACGTAAACCACCTCGGTAATTAGCCCCATCTTTTACTCTCCGTGAGTATTGATATATCGTTCTTACTCGAAACCGCCGGATATGGACCATTGGTGGGAGCGAGCTGTGATCGGAACCCCTCGCCAAGCCGATGTTAGGTTACGGATCGGCTACAGATTAAGACGCGACCCTATGCCTTCGCGTTGTGCCAACGTGGTCAAACCTAGGTAAAGCCCCCGATCAATTTTGACCTTACCGAGGCGGGTCCTCGTCGCCTGCATTTCCACGCGTTTCCAAACGGATTCAACGTGGTCAGCTAACCCATCAATCTCAGCGGAGCTTGTTCCACCGTACGCATCTCTGTAGAGCTTGTCGTAAATAAACCTGATTGCGTCGATGGCATCGAATTGCCGCATCGCCTGATCTCCGTCTGGGAGGAACATAAGGATCAGAGGACGCTCATCACTCGCATCCAGTGTTTCGCTCAGAGCGGGCTGCCAGTATGGTAACGGTTGATCATCTGCGCCGAGGATAGCATATGCTCCGAGTTTTCGTTGGTACAGAACAAGACGTCGAAGACTTCTCAAATTCTCTATTACGTCGGATTCCTCAGCGGTTCCGGCAATCGCACCTTGGCGTAAGGCTTGGCGCAGGCAGTCCAGGTTCAGGGGATCGACCTCGAAAAGTATCCCGCGAGATTGGTGATCTATCTCCTTAACTCTTTGGAGTAAGGCTCTGACAAACCATTGTGCGCGACTGTTATACCTGAAGCCATCTAATACACCCAAATAGTTCCCGAATGACCACCGATCGCTAACATGTGCTGAGAGGTAGGCTATTCCAAGTACGCGCTGACCAAGGTGTAGGACAGAATAGATCTCCCTCCAAGGTGGAAGATTCGGATCTTTCGGAACCGAGAAGGGGACTGACTGCAAGCCAAACATACCCGTGAGAACGTGATAATGATCCAACGCCCTAACCCGTCCCCTGATTTCTCCGATCATTACTTCGCGCCGGCTTCCGTCAGTAACTTCACAATTTCCTGATAGCCTTTTGATTTCGCGATCATCATTGGCGTGAATCGGGCCGGTTTCCCATTAAACGTCAAATGCGATGGAGCATTTATATTTACGCCTTTTGAAATTAGTAGCCGCACTATATTCGGCCTATTGGAAAGAGACGCATTAATCAGCGCCGTGTAACCTTCACTATCTTCGGCGTTGATATTGGCGCCGCTATCCAAAAGTAATTTAACGCCATCATAGTTGTCGCCCAGTGCAGTGATAACGATCGCTGGGCCCAACCCTTCAACCGCTGCGTTTACATCAGCGCCGGATTTGATTGCCGCTTCCATTCTCGCAGTATCTCTCTTCAGGGCGGCGGCGATAAGTTTCAGATCCGCTCGCTTCAGGCAAACCACACCGTCTTGCGCGTTTTGAGCGACGTCCCTTTGGGCCTTGCGACCACAGCTGGTCAAGATTAAAGCGGCAAGCATCAAGACAAACAGACCAATTTTCTCGGAGCCCATAATCTTCCTTTCTGAAAGGACGATCGTTTCTTGAACCTTCAACAGCCGTAAGAATGACGATGACGATTGTCACGTCGGACAACGGTAAACGAGTTTGTGATCAACGCTTCGACGCGGCGGAATAAATGCGTTAATTAGCAGTTATAAGGTGATGGATGAAACCACATCGGCTGGGCGAAGTATACGGGCGCCCACTGACAAAGTTAAGGCCACCTCGCGGTCGCCTCTCACTTATAAATTAGTGGCTCCGCACACTGGACAATCTTCGCAACTTCTTGTTGACCACTACAACAGAAGTGCTCAGTTTCTTCCAACACTTGCGAGAAGCGTCATAATTGCCATTCACTCAGAATCGCGAGCATTGGCTCATAAGCGCCGAAGAGGTGCAACGAGTAACCGTGA
>JBKPPP010000223.1:0-7987 GCA_046733615.1 Acidobacteriota bacterium
GGCCTCGCCATTCTTATTGATGAAAACGATCTGCCGATTGCTCGATTCCCATTGCGGACTCAAACCGTGAATGGTCACGCCGTCACGATCGACTGGAATCGCGGCGAACAAGAGCGGCTGGCGTGATTGCAGTACTAGGTCAGCGGCCGGATCGACCTTGATGGCGGCGACATTCGCTTCTTTCTCGAATTTCGAGAGCGCAGCAGGCGGCGTCACGCCTCGTCCCTCAACCGGCGGTTGAGGCGCTACTCGACGCTGTGCGAAAGCAAAGGCAAACCAGCCGGCGATTGCTGCTTCCGCGCGAGTCGTAATAACGCGGGCACGTGCAACAGTCTCTCGCAGAGTGCTCGCGGCGACCGGCGCCGGAAGCGAGCAGATTGCTAACGACGCCACCAGCAAGACTGCGGTCAAGCGGCCGTCACGAAAACTCCGGTGACGATGGTGACGAACACTGTTAAGGAATGAAACCGAGAGTTTTCGAGGCGACATAACCACACCTCCATCGAGTGAGCGATCTAATTAACTTGTAAGCGGCCAGCGTTGCGCGTGAACTTGCGGGGGAAGCAAGTCACCACTTCGGACCACGCCGTTCGAGAATCTCGTCGGCCCAGGTTTTCCACTCCGAATAAGTTGCGGGTGGTGGAATCATGAGCTCGGTCGAGGCGACTGACCGGCGCAGTCTGATTCGTTTGGAGCGCGGGGGAATTTGCGGGGAGAGATCGTCTGACTCCTTGAGAGTCCCGACTACTTCTCTCCCCGTAAGCACTCCTCTAAAACTGAATCGATCTCGCGAAGGCACGTCCCACTTACCTGCCCCACTGGACCTCACGCCGGTTGAGAGACGCGCCGTAAACGAGAGTTGGTGTGTGCGCGGATCGAACTTCACGTCTTCCAGCAGGCCCACGGGAGGATCAGAAGGCGGCCCCACGTAGGTGTAGAACAGACCGAAGACGCGGTTTCCCTGTTTCCATAGCTGTAACGAGTAGCCGAAAGCGTCTTCGGTCGTGTGCGAGATGTGCTGGAAGGCTCCCAACACTTTGATCGGATCCGACGGCGAAACTTGCGGAGTTGCGGACGCGGCGAACGCACACAGGAATACGACACATGCCGCGCCGCGCAACCCGAGTCTTCGTCCTGAATCAAGGATGTTGAAAATGATGTGCACCCTCGCCTGAATGTTGAGATACACCGCAATTCTGCTTGATTGTGCCCAGGTTTGTACCTCGCCCACGTGTCACGGTAGCGTCCCAGGCTATTCCCTGTACGTGCGGGCAGTTACTCTTTGACGGGTCGCAGGGTCGCTCGGTAAGGTCGTGCTCCTCCATCTCCTTCTTAACAGCAGCCTTCGTAGTAGCGCACTGCGGGTTATTGTTATTACGTAGTTGCTGCCACTTATCCCAGACCTCCAGCAAATGATTTTGGTATGCGGGCGGCCGGAACGCGGAATGAAGCGAGAAGGTTCCGCCAGAGGCGACGATTTGCCGCTCCATACATTCCATCGCAGTCCGCGCTGCCGGTTGCATTTCCGCCGTAAAGAGTGCGGTTCCCTTGGTGTCCTCGAATTGGTAAGCGTCTTTATCCGTTACCTCGGCTAACGGTGCCACTGGACACGGCTTAGGCGGTTTCGGTTGCTGTCTTCGCTGCCCGCGCCTTCCACCACGAGGCTGCGGATCAGCGAACGGGAACCGATCCGGGAACCAGATGAGACCGCACAGTTGCACCTCGTACGTTTGCTGGTGATGCGTATCCAGGCCAGTCGTGACATAGGCAATGGTCTGGCAACTGGCGTAATCGATAATCCAGAACAGGCCGGTTGGATCCATGAAATTCACCGGATCATTCTGCACATAGGTGTAACGATTGAAACTCTGCGGATCGCTCGTCAACATGCTGGACAAAGCGGGATCTGGACTGGTCCACCGGCCGGCGAAATTGTCGTACTTCCGCCACCATGTGTGGTCTAATCCGGAAGCGTCGTCTCGCTCCATCATGCCAAACTTCTGTCTGATTCCGTCCGCAGTTCCGTACCCCTGACCGGAAGTGCGCATTCCTGTTCCGGACCAGAGCTCCTCGCCAAACGGCGCGTAGTCATGCCGCGCAACTACCGTGCTCGTGCCCACGCCGCTGTTGTTCATGACGGTGCGCGTAGATCCACGCATGTCGGAGATCACATACCTCGCGCCACTACTGCTGCCGCCCGCACTCGGACAGAGTCCCGTCGCCTTGCCAATGAACTCCGGACTGCTGGCAAACGCATTGCGCAAAGTCGCGCGGCTCGCGCCCCCATTCAGCACGCCGAGCCAATTGGCATACCCAGCCGAATCCGGCGCGCGTTGCAAATACCCCTCGTACAGATCGGTAATGTAAGCGGCATTGTCATGTCCCGGCGGGTTGGTGTACTCCGCTGAAGTAAAGAGCACCGCGCCGAGACTCTGCGCCGCGCCGAGCAACTGATTTGAACCTTGCATCTGCGCCTGCGTCAGCGTGGCGGTCCACTGCGATAACTCGGTGGCGCTCGGCTGCCGGCTGAGGACGCCCTGGTAAAAGTCCTGCACAAACTGCGAGATCGATTTGAAACACGAGACGCCAGTGCTGCTGGTTGCCCGTTGCCGCAACTCTCGAATGTGAACAGCCTGGACGATCGTTCCGTTCGGCGCACCCGCCAGCGTCGGATCGGTGTAAGGCTGCGTCTGAAGATTCATCGCTACGAGCGCGTCGTTCAGTCTGTTTCGCAGATCCATCACATCGTCTTTGCTGATCAGGCTGACGCCGGCCGTGATCGTGCTGTTGGTCCACGTGGCAGCCGACAATCCGGCCAGAGTTCTGACCGCGTTCACGACGGTTCTGAGCTCCGTGATGTGCGCGGCTTTGATCGTGGTCGGGTTCGAGGGATTCTCAGCGAAGGTCTGGATCGTGGGATCGGTAAAGCTGAACGCCACACCCAAACTGACGTTGCTGTAGGCCGAGGTGCAGTTACCCGAACCGTCAGCCGCGCAGACTTTGTAGAGATAGGCCGTGCCGCTGGTGACCGACGTATCGTTGAGGGTAGTCGACGAGGTAGTGCCGACGAACGAGTAGGGACCTTCCTTGCTGGTTGCACGCACGACGCGATAGTTCGTGGCGCCGGAGGCTGCGGTCCAATTCAGCGTGACGGTGGAGCCCGCAGTTGAGGTCAGTCCTGAAGGAATTGATGCCGGCGCAACCGGCGCGTCGATAACCATGAAGAGCTGGCTGTCGCGAAAGATGTTTTCGCGTTCCAATGCGCCGTTGACGTATTCGGCGACATTCTGGCCAAACACGTCGTAAACGACCTGCCGGGTCGCGCCGTTCGCTGTTGTCTGCACGCGTTTACCCGTGCAGTCGTAGACGGAGGTTTGCAGGTTGGTCGTGTCTTCGCGCTGCGACGACGTCTGGCGGCCATTCGCGTCGTACTGGAAGTTCATGCCGCGGAATTTCAGATCCTGCGTGATATTTCCGGCGGCGTCGTAAGCGATCGCGGTTGCGCCCGTCGTGTTGAAGCGATTGCGCGCGGCATCTATCTCGCTGGAAAGGACAGGCGTGTAACCGAGACCCGTATTTCCGCTTCCCGATTGAAAGCGGTTGCCGAAACGATCGTAGGTGTACTGGGCTTGCCAGGTTTGCTGCGCGTTGTCGCCGCGATACTCAGCGGCCGTCCCCACTCGCCCCAACGAGTCGTAAGAAAAACGCTGGTCCCATTGCTTCACGCCGTCGACGTAATTCGTAATCTGACCGATCTGGCCGACGTTCTTGGTCGTGTCGACGGCGCCGGTGGCTTGGGTGACGGTTCCGTAGAGGTAATTGAAACGCTGGAGCTCGGCGCCGTTTGCGCTCTGCTTCACTTTGATCTCGCTCGGTTGCAACGCGCGGTTGTAGAGCAGCGAGTGGACAGCGCCGTTGCCAAACGTCTCCGCGCTTATCCCGCCGTGCGGCGCATAAGTAAAACCACTGGCGTAGACCGAGCTGCCCTCGCTCACCTGCGAGAGACGGCCCGCCTCGTCGTACGAGTAAGTCAAAGCGCGCGTAGTCGGGTAGGTTTCGCCGATCAGTTGGCCGCCAAGGTTGTAATCGTAGTTGAGTGAATAGGTGGTGCTGCCGGTCACCTGACGCTGCGTCTTGATGTGACCCATTTTGTCGTAGCCGTAATAATTGCCGGTGAGCGACGTGCTGGTGCCATAAGTCATCGCCACCATGCGGCCCATTGAATAGCCGCGATCGAAGATGGGCGCGTTAGCGGGAAGCGTTTGCGCGTCGTAATAGTAGAAACACGTTGGCGTCGCCGGGTCAGCGGAACCGTTCTGAAGGAAGAATTCGGTCTTCGTGAGGCGATTGATGCCGTCGTAAGTGAAATGCGTGCGAACCTGGCGCGCATCGTAGCTGTTGTCGAGCAGACCCTGTGCCGTGTACTCGTACTTACGCGACCACTGATTATTACCCGCCACCAGATCGGTGGTGGTGTAAGGCGTGTCCTGTTCGACGTGACGCTCGTGCGTAATTCGACTGAGTGAATCGAACCTGAAGTAACGGTTCTGAGATCCCTGAGTGATGTGAATCAGGTTGTCGAGCGCGTCATATTCATAACTGGTCGATTGCGTTGGCGAAGTTGTGGTGCCGATACTTCCGCTCGCGTCGGGTTCGTCGAGGCGAATCAGGCGATCCAGGGCATCTGTTTTTATCCGTCGCTGCTTACCGGCTTGATCGGTGGTCGTCAGGAACACGCCGCTGTATTCCTTCGTGACAAACATTGCGGTCGGATTCTGCGAGTCGCCACTGGGCATATCGATTCGGGTCACACGTCCGAGATTATCGAAGGTTTTGGTCGTCCAGAGCCCGGAAGGATTTATGCTCGACTGGCCGTAGCCCGCCGTGTAGTACGGGTTGCTGGTGCGATAGGCACGGCCCAATGCGTCGTATTCGTTGTCCAGCGTAGACCAGCCATTGGCTTGACTCCAATTATCGAACGACTGCGTCAGCGCGCCGCGGCCGTCGAAAAAGCTATAGCTGCTTAGCGAACGTGTCGCGTCAATCTTGGTGCTGGTGGCGGAATAGAAGTGCAGCCGGTTGGCCGCGTCGGCAGAGAGAGTTTCGTTGTAGGTGAAAGTGACAGAGCCGCCGTCCGGCAGATCGATGTGCGACGGCCGGAGTGAGTCGCCGTTGTAGTAAGCGGTGGTTACCTGGCCGTTCTCGTCGGTCGCGGTAGCGACCAAACCCGTGTTGAAGTCGTAGTTGGTGCTGCTGGTCAGGGTCGGCCCGGAGCCTGAAGTCACGGACGTGGGATAGGCGTAATAGAACGAGTTGGAGTAGGCAAACGACTGCTGCTGGCAACACCCCAACTGCACAGTCATCACGTTGCCGGCGATGTCGCGGGTAGTCGCTTGCGTGATGGCGCCGGTCGCGTTGGCGGCGTCAGCGTAAGAAACCGTGCTCGTAACATTACCGCGTTTGTCCGTCGCCGGATCGTATCCGGAAGCAGCGAACGGATCGAAAGCCGTTTCGTGCATGATGATGTCATTGCGCGCAGTGAGGCTCGAGCCGCTCGTATCGTAAGCATAGTCAATGCGTGACAACGGGCTGGAGGCGCCGCCGGCATACACGCGCCGCTGTGTCGGCAGGTGCAGCAACCGGCGATTTATCCACGCGGAATTCGTCTGATAGTCAGTTTCCACGCGCCGCATTTCGACGCCGTCAAAACCGCGAATACTGTTTACGGTGACGTTGTTGTACGTCGAATAGGTAACGACGATCGTGACTGCCTGTTGCGCGTCGTTCTTGATTGTGAACTGGTGCGGCCTCGGGTTCTTGGAGCTCGCATCCCGTTCCCAGTCGATGTCAATTTCAGACAAGACAGGACCCGTGGCTCCTTGCCTGGTGAGAGTTGAACTCACAAAACCATCATTCCACTGCCCGGGTGCCACCACGGCGTGACTTTCAGAGACCGTGTTGTCAGGCGCGGTTATGGTGGTGATGCCGTTCGTTTGATCTACACCAAAGGTAAAGTACGGCGCCTCGCCTGTGGTTGGCATTCCGGTTGTTCGTCCAGCCCATTCGTCGGTGCGACGCGTGTAGGCCGGCACGTCGGAAAGAGCGCTCGCGGTAGTCGGATAGTTGTATGTCGTCAGCGCGGCCTGTGTGCCCTCGCTCGTGACGGAACCAGTTTGATCAAGGGCAGTCGAGCTAACGGTCATGCCGTGTTGCTTCGCGATCTGATACATCATGCCGTACGCGGAGTAGTCGTAACGATAACCGAGATGCGCGTTGCCGCTTTCCGTGTCATTCGGCAGGTAGATGTATTTGACCACGCGCGTCGTGGAGGGCGCGTTCACGTGGATACCTGAGGCGAAGAGTCCCGTCGTACTGAGAGTGAGATCCTGGTAGTAAAAACGCATGATCTGTCGATCGGCCTGCCCGGTGAGTCCGGGCGCAGTGATCGCTACCAGGTCTCCGTTCGAAGCGTAATAGAAACGCACGAAGCGGCCGAGAGTATCCTGAATCGTATTGATCTTTGGGCCAACGCCGTTGACGTAGCTGATGAGCTGATAGTTGCCGTTGCGATCGACGATCTTTGTTGGATAGATACGAACGCCTCCGCCGCCGGCTCCGTAGTCGACTCGCGTGCCGTCGGCATAAAACACGGAGCCCGAAGCCATGCCGCCGGTGTAGTGGATAAACGTTCCGTCGTCGGTGTCGTAGTTGTTCGTGCTCGTAAAGTTGAGCAGGTGGCGCGTGCCGTCGCTGTCCGTGAGACTGAATCCGAAGGAGCCCTGATCCTCAATCTGCCCGAAGCTGAGACGAAAGCCCGCGGCCGGCCAGCCAGAGTCGACGTCGTAAGTCATCCAGGTAGAACTGTCGAAGGGATCAACTGACTTGTTGAAGGCGCGACTGTTGTAAGTGAGGTTGACAGAGAGGTCGAGTCCGCGGCCCGGAAGGTTCACGACCGGAATCGCGAACGCGAAGTTGGAGCTGCCTGGTAACTCCACACCCTCCGTCGCGACGGGCGGCGTCGCTGGTCCGCTCGGGGTTCTTCCCGAAGGCGTGCCGACGCCGTTTTGCGGAGTAAAAAGAGAGCCCGTTTCACCATCCGGCAGAGGATCGTCGTTGATATCTCGCAGAAATGGCGCGACTCTCACCGAATGAGTCAAAGAATGCGAGCGCTGTCGCCTGGCATCCGACTTCCTACCGAGTTTCGCTTGATTGCCCTGCGGCGCGAGGCTGGCTGAAGCACCGATAGCCCGGCGTGAGTTCACTTTCTTTTTACCGCCAAACGGTTCGCCTGAACCCTCGACGACCGTAACCCGCACGTTTCTTCTAACTCTGCCCGCCGAGGCGGTCAGGATAGCCATGCCGGGTCTGCCCGCCACCGCCTCGCCATTCTCTTTCACGAAGACTACCTGCGGATCGTTCGACTCCCACTCCGCAATCAGCCCATGAACCGCGACTTCATCTTTGTCGACCGGAACGGCGCTGAACAACATCGGCTGCCCCGACGGGAGTACGACTTCCCCACTCGGATTCAGATCGAGCGAAGCGACGCGCTCCTTCTTCTCCTCCTGCGAGAGTGGCGGCGACGGTTGGATGCCCGGCCGATCTTCCTGCACCTGCGGCATTCCCCGATCCTGCGATGGATGCGAGAAGCGACGCAGTTTTTCCAACGCCGTTCCGATTTGAAGTGCCAGCGCGCTGTACCCAGCTACGGCTTCGCGCAAGGCGGCAGCACTTACCGGGCCCGGCACGGCGCACACAGCCATTGCGACAAGCAAGAGGTAGGCAGTGAAACGCCCGCGCACAAACCGCCACCGTCGATTCTTTGCAAGCTTGAGGATGAGAGATTGAACCTTAGATGCGAACATGTCAGCACTCCCGCGAAAGAGGGTTTCGGTTGATCGGGTGTCGGGTGTCGAGAGTTATTGCAGGCTGAGTAGCACCAGGATTTCGCCGGTGCCGCTCCGCAGGGGCTCGAGCGCTTTACCGA
>JBKPPP010000224.1:0-5651 GCA_046733615.1 Acidobacteriota bacterium
TCGATCAACGAACACTGGCGGCTACAGGCGAACCTGCAAAATCTGTTCGACGCGAAGTACTACCTCAATGCCGACGGCAACAACAACATCTCGCCCGGCGCGCCGCGTGGCGCGCGAGTGGCGGTAGTTGCCCGCTTCTAGTTCCCGTCTCCTGGGGGCCGCGATGTGCTAAACTCCGCGTGCATTACGAGAACCAAAGCGCGCGGAGTTGGGCACGCGGACAAGGGCTGACAGGTGGACGCTGAAAAACTGAAACATTTCCAAAATCTTCTCCTTACTCAATTACGCCAGGAAACCGAACAGGTCCGCACCGACCAGGCTGCGGCACTCGAGTTTCACGACGACGGTGTTAAAGACAGCGTCGATCTTTCGGTGCAGGATCTGAACAAAGAGATCGCGTTGCGTTTGGGCGAGCGCAGCTCGCAGGTGGTCGCGGATATCGATCAGGCTTTGCTGCGAATCAAGGAAGGTGTTTACGGAATCTGCGCTCGCTGCGGTAAACCGATTGATGAACGTCGGCTCGAAGCCGTACCGACGGCGCGTTACGACGCCGCCTGCCAGGCAATTATCGAAAGCGCCAACGGCGAAGACGATCTTCCCACGCTGTAAAAACTCCCCAAAGGACTAGTGAGAGCGCAGAAGGCGGACAGAAGGTAGCCAGAGGCAAGCACAAGTGCGTAGCCTCTGGTTCACTAAGAAAGAAGTAGCAGGCCTGAAAGGCTGACAGAGAATGGCGCCTGACGCCTCACGCCTTCGGGTGCGCTTTGTCGTAGACCTCGATCAACTTCTCCATCGAAACGTGCGTGTAGATCTGCGTGGTCGAGAGCCGCGCGTGGCCCAACAGCTCCTGGATGTCGCGCAGATCTGCGCCGCTGTCCAGCAGATGCGTTGCGAATGAATGACGCAACGCGTGCGGGCTGATGTTGTGCATGCCGGCGCAGAGACGAATGTACTTGTCGACCATCCTGCCTACCGAGCGCGTCGTGATGCGCGTGCCCTGGTAGTTCAGGAACAACACTTCCTCGTCGCGTTTGGAAACGGGCGCATTCAGCAGAAACTTCTCGCGCACTTCCAGGTAAAGCCGCAGCGCATCGCCCGCCGGATCGCCAAACGGAACGATCCGCTGCTTGCGTCGCTTGCCGGTGACGCGTATCAGACGATTGTGCAGATCGACGTCGGAAACGTTCAGCGTCGTTAACTCGGCGACGCGCACGCCGGTCGCATACATCAACTCCAGCATCGCGCGATCGCGTTTGCCCAGATCGGTCTCGAGATCCGGCGACTCGATAAAACGGATCGCCTCTTCGATCGAGAGATGGTTCGGCAGTTTCTTTTCCAAGCGCGGCGTCGAAACGAGCTTCGCCGGGTTCAGCTCCAGCATTTCCTCACGCACGAGAAATTGAAAGAACGTTCGCAGCGCCGCGAGCTTGCGCGCGATCGAAGTCTTCTTCTTTTGCGCCGCGTGCAACTGGCCCAGCCATTCGCGAATCGTGAAGTGATCGATCTCCTTCACATCCGGCGTGTGTCTGGCTCCGTTCGCGGGATCGCGCGGCGCGAGAAAGTCGAGAAACTGTTCGAGGTCGCTGGAATAGTTGCGTAAGGTATGGGCGCTGACATTGCGCTCGTATCGCAGGTGCTCGAGGAATTGCTCGATCAGCTTTTCCATTCAGTGCTTACCAGCCCGCGGAGGCGGCCGGCTTGGGAGCATAATAACCTTTTCGCGAACGCACTCGAACATCATTTCTCGTTTTGATCTTCAGATCGAGCACGTGCAAACGGCCGTCGCGATTTTCCGCGCCCGGGTAGTAACTCAACACGTACTGTTGCGCGAGATCCGCCGCGATCTGATCGAACGCGACGTCGAGTTGATCGGTCGTCTTCGGCAGGTAGACAGCGCCGCCTGTTTGCCCCGACAACTGTTCCATGCGCCGCTCGGCGGCGAGCGCGCGCAGGTTCGCGCCTTCGTAGAGACCAGTCTGGACCACGTAAACCTGGCAATCGTCGGCGAGCACGTGTTGCACGATGGCGTCGAAGTCGCTGTTGCGGCTGGTAGTTTCGATTCCGTCGGACACGATCACTATCACGCGGCGCCCCGAGTAAGGGCGCAGGTAACTGGACGCGCCGACAATCGCGTCGAAGAGTGACGTGCCGCCTTCAGGTTTACCGAACAACGCAATCGTCTGTTCCAGACGAATCACGTCAGACGTCAACGGCTGGGCCAGGCGGCTGTCGGTCTCGATCGAGTAGATCGCGGCTTCATCCTGGCGTCGCATCACCTTGCGGAAAAACCTGATGGCCGCCTGCTTCTCGAATTCACGCGCGGAGTCGAGACTGCCGCTGTTATCAAACAGCATCGCCAGCCGCACGCTCGTTTCCGAACGGGTCAAATCACTCAGAGGCCGAGGCTGTCCATCAACGCTCAGCTCAAAGTCGTCCAGCTTCAGATTGATGACTGCGTTGCCGCGTTTGTCGATAACGGAAACAGGAATCGGAACGAGATTGGAGCTGATCTTGATGACGTCGTTCGGATCTACTTCATCACTGGCGCGCGACGGAGCGGAGGGTGAACTGGGCGAGCCGGGACGATTCGGATCGGCGATTGGCCCAGACGTCTGTCTTGGCGCCGGTCCCTTTCCCGGTTCCTTCCGTCTGCCGGACTGACTCCACGCGGGAAGCGCAGCCGACAAAGAGAGAACGGCGAGCAGGGTCAGGCGTAGGCCGTTTCGCTTCGTTTGTGATGTTGAGCTAACCACTCGTCCCATTCCTTCAACGCCAGTTCGACCTGAAGTTCCCTGCGTTCACGTTTCTTACGTGCGGCGCGCTTTGCAGGTTCGGGGAGCGGTGGCAAGAGCGCGAAAGTGATGTTTACGGGCTGAAAGTTTTTTGTCTCCGCGTGTGAAACGTAACGCGCCAGCGCGCCGGTTGCCGTGGCCGGCGGCGCCGTCAGCAACTCCCGGCCGGATGTTAACCGCGCTGCGTTCACGCCAGCCAGCCAGCCCATCGCCACCGATTCCACGTACCCCTCGACGCCTGTGATCTGTCCGGCAAAGAAGACGTTGGTCCGCTCGCGCATCTGCATCGTTGGCTGGAGCACGCGCGGAGAACAGATGTACGTGTTGCGATGAATCTGTCCGAACTGCAGGAACTCGGCATTTTGCAATCCCGGGATGAGCCGCAACACGCGCGCTTGTTCGCCGTAGCGTAGATGATTCTGAAAGCCCACCAGGCTGTATGCGTCCGCCATTAAATTTTCCTGGCGCAACTGCACCGCCGCATAAGGCTCGCGGCCCGTGCGCGGATGGCGCAGGCCGACGGGTTTCATCGGGCCGAAACGCAGCGTATCGACGCCGCGGCGCGCCAGCTCCTCGATCGGCAGGCACGCTTCGAACCAACGAGTCTCTTCGAAACGTTGCAGCGGGACGCTGTTCGCTTCGATCAGTGCGGCGTAGAACTGCTCGTACTGTTCTTTGTCGAACGGGCAGTTGAGATAGTCGTCGCCGCCTTTGTCATAACGGGCGGCGCGAAACGCGATCGTGGTATCGATCGAATCGGCGGCGACGATGGGCGCGATCGCGTCGTAGAAGTACATCTGATCGCTGCCGGTGAGCCTCATGATCTCTGCGGTCAGCGCGTCGGAAGACAAAGGACCGGTGGCGATGATCGTGGTCTGGTTTTCGGGAATGGTGGTGACTTCCTCGCGGACGATTCGGATCAGCGGCTCGCTTTCGATGTGCTCGGTGATCAGCTCGGCAAACTTGTGACGATCGACTGCGAGTGCGGCGCCGGCCGGGACTCTGGTTGCCGCGGCCGCTTCCATCACCAGCGAGCCGCCGCGGCGGAGCTCTTCTTTGAGTAGATACGAGGCGGTGCCTGCTTCGTCAGACTTGAGCGAGTTTGAGCAGACGATCTCGGCGAGTTTGTCGGTGCGATGCGCCGGCGTCTGCTTTATTGGGCGCATCTCGTACAGCGCGACGCGCACGCCGAGTCTTGCAGCCTGCCACGCGGCCTCGACACCGGCCAGTCCACCTCCTATTACCGAGATTTCTTTCGTCAAATTTTTAAAATTCTGCCCTTCATGGCTTCACAGTAGCAGGAGCGTCGATTTTATAATCCTTCACATCGCCGGTGAAATGCTTGTAGTCACTCCACTCGATCGTCTTGTTGTAATCGCCGCCGCCAAACAGCAACACCTTCACCGACAAATTGATCTGCGCGAAGCGCGGCAGCCAAACGCCCTGCGCCATGCGCGTCTGCTCCATCACCAGCGCAGCGCCGGGCTTCAGGGACACTAACAGCCCGCCGGCCATTTTGAAACCTTCCGCGAGCCGCGCCTCTAGCCGGATCACCTGCTTGTCGACGGGATCGATCCAAACGACGCCGACGAGCTTCGTAATCAAACTCTCTTCGCGAGTCTTCGGATGGAAGCCTGCGCGCGGCCGGAAGTCAAAGACAATCGTATCGCGATTCTCGAATCGCTCGCGCCGCGGCGAGATGAAGTCGCAGGCCCGCAAAAACATCGATATTTCCGGGTCGGCGTCTTCATCCTCTTCATTCTTCCCTTTCTTACTCTCGCGACCGGCGCCCTTCGCTTCGCTGGCGCTCTTCGCTTCGCGCTCGGCGCGCTTCTTTTCACGCTCTGCCTTCCGCTGTGCGGCTTCTTTCTCGTCTTTTTCCTTATCGCGCTCTGCTTTCAAAAACTCTTCCTGCACGCGCTTGTCTTCTTTCGCCGCGCGTTCGGGTGAAAGCGGCACGCCATTCTCGCTGATCAGCTTCCGCACCGGCTCGCGATTCGGCAACGGATAAACTTCGTAGACCTTGACGGTCTCCTTCTTCAGTTCGCCTTTGCTATTGATCTCGCGATCGGTTTCCGTCTGCTTGAACGAATACTCCGAGACGCGCTTCTCGGTCTCGTCCTGGTTGAGCGCAACTTCGCGCAGCAACGCAGCGACGTCGAGTTTCTCAGTTGCGGCGGGCGGATCGAAAAGCTGATCGTCGATGCCGGCGTTGTAGCTTACTTTTTGCAGCAGCAGCGTGAGCTGGCCGGAACCCGAGAGGTCCGCCTTCGGTGCGGAGCTTGCTAGTTCAGTCTTCTGTTGTGAGACTGGCAGGTCGAGCTTGATGGTGTGCGGCTCGAGCAGTGCTTGTTCGGAACGATAGTCTTCAAAGACGAGCCGGATCTTTTTGGTGTCGCTGGTAATCTTGGTGATCAGTTTTGATTTGACGCTGAAGTAATACTGCAAACGCGCGCCGCCGCGCGTGGAAAACTCGACGATGTACGCAGGCTCAGAGCCGAGATCGCCAAGCGAAACGACGCGCGCGAGTACGTTCGCCTTTTTGAAGTCGATTAGGTGAGACGAATCAAGTGTGGCTTGCAGTTTCGCGGTGGCGGCGTCGAGCGTGGTGAGTGTGCGCAGTTGATTGTCGAGCCCGACTTCCCACGCCGAGCGCGCATTTGTCGCGGAAACGATCTGCCCGTTGCCGAAGGTCAGCTCGAAGCGTTCGGATGCGGCCGCCTTTCGGAGCATGCGTGCCGTGCCGATCGGTTGGCCGTTGAGCTGCACGATCCATTCGTAACTGGCGTCTCTAACGCTCGTCGCGGCTTGCTTACCGCCGATAGCTTTGAGGTAACTGTCGACGATCTTCTCGGCGGA
>JBKPPP010000225.1:0-6501 GCA_046733615.1 Acidobacteriota bacterium
GATCACGCGGTGCTGTCGGAGTGGGAAAACGGGCTGCAACAGCTCGAAGTCGTCAACTTCAAAACCGGCAAGCGCAACCGCATCGAGTTTCCCGAACCGGTTTACGCTGCCGGGCTCGGCGCGAATCGCGAATTCAATACATCCGTCGTGAGATACGGCTACAACTCACTCGTGACGCCCAATTCCACTTTCGACTACGACATGAACACGGGCAAGTCGACGTTGCTGAAGCAGACGGAAGTGCCCGGCGGTTTCGATCGCGCGAACTACAAAGCCGAGCGCGTCTTCGCCACCGCTTCCGACGGAACGAAGATTCCGATGTCGATGGTCTACCGCAAAGGCGTCAAGCTCGACGGCTCCGCGCCGCTTCTCCTTTACGGCTACGGTTCCTACGGCGCTTCGATTCCGCCGACGTTTTCCTCGACGCGTCTGAGCCTGCTGGATCGCGGCGTGATCTTCGTGATCGCGCACATCCGCGGGGGCGGCGAGCTCGGCGAAGAGTGGCGTCAAGCCGGCAGGATGATGAACAAGATGAACACGTTCACCGACTTCATCGCCTGTGCGGAAGCGCTCGTGAAGAACAAATACACCTCGAGCGATCGACTGGTGATCGAAGGCGGCAGCGCCGGCGGCTTGTTGATGGGCGCCGTGACCAACATGCGGCCGGATCTGTTCAAGGCCGTCGTTTCGCACGTGCCGTTTGTAGACGTGCTCAACACGATGCTCGATGCTACGCTGCCGTTGACGACGAGTGAATACATCGAATGGGGCAATCCGAACGACAAGCCGGCGTACGAGTACATGAAGAAGTATTCGCCGTACGACAACGTCGCCAAGAAGAACTATCCGGCGACGCTCGTGAAAGTTTCGCTGAACGACAGCCAGGTGCCGTACTGGGAAGGCACAAAACTCGTCGCGAAGCTGCGCGCGATGAAAACCGACAACAATCCGCTATTGTTGAAGGTAAACTTCGGCGCGGGGCACGGCGGCGCTTCCGGCCGTTACGACGCCTTGAAGGAGACGGCGTTTGACTACGCCTTCATGCTCTGGCAAATGGGTGTCGCGGACGCCAATCGATCAGAATGAAGTACAAGCTGGCTAGACCGTTCGCATCGTGATGATTGGTTCGACGCTGGGGAATTACAAGATTCTCGAGAAGCTCGGTGAGGGCGGTCAGGGAACGGTCTACAAAGCTCTCGATTCGAAGCTGGGCCGCACCGTCGTCATCAAGGTGCTGCCCGCCGAGCTCACGGCGAAAGAAGCAAACCTCAAACGGTTCGAGCGCGAAGCACGCCTGGCCTCCGCGCTCGATCATCCGAACATCTGCACCATCTTCGATCTCAACGACATCGACGGCGTTCACTTCATCGTGATGCAGTACATCGAAGGACGCAATGTGCGGCAGTTGGTCAACGGCCGCCCGCTGTCGCTCGAAAGCGCGCTCTCCATCGCCTTGCAGACCGCCGACGCTCTCGGGGCCGCGCACTCGCGCGGGATCATTCATCGCGACATCAAGGCCGGCAACGTGATGGTCACGCCGACCGGCCAGGTAAAAGTGCTCGACTTCGGTCTCGCCAAGCTGCTCGACGAAGACGCCGCACGCACGTCAGGCATTCATCACACGGAGATCACTGAAGTCGGCATTCCGTACGGAACGGCGACGTACGCGGCGCCCGAGCAAGCACGCGGCGATCGCGTCGATGCGCGCGCGGACATTTTTTCGACCGGCGTTCTGCTCTACGAGATGCTCGCCGGCACGTGGCCGTTTCGCGGGCAGACCGCAGTCGACGTGCGTCATGCGGTTTTGAACGACGAACCGGAGCCGATTGCGAAAGTGCGTCCGGGCCGTGTACCCGCGAAACTCCAGACAATTCTCGACAAGGCGCTCGCCAAGGATCCGCGCGATCGTTATCAAAGGATTTCCTACTTCGCCGAAGACATCAAGTCGGTGATCCGCGAGATCGGCACTGACGCGGGCGTCGACGAAACAACAACGCCGGTCGTGCCCGAACATTTAACGCCACGCAATCCGGTGACGCGCGCGCTGCGCTGGTTGACCGGAAGTTTGACCGGCGAGTTTCCCACTACTGCAAAATCGGTGACTCGCTCAGGCGAGTCGCAGGACAGTCCGGGGACGAGTTTCAGCGATCGAGATCGGAAGAGCGTTGCTATCCTGCCGTTCAAGAACGTCGGCAACGATCGCGAGATCGATTTCTACCAGTTCTCGCTGGCGGATGCGGTTATCACCGAGCTGGCGCGCGTGCGCTCGCTCATCGTGCGGCCTTCGTCGGTGATCGTGAAATATCAGAACAAACAGGTCGATCCTGCCTTGGCCGGACGCGATCTCAGCGTCGACGCGATTCTGACCGCGACTTTCCTGCGCGCCGGGGATCGCCTGCGTGTGACCGCGCAACTGCTCGACGTGCGCACGAGCGAGATTCTCTGGAGCGAACGGATCGACGCCGACGCGAGGGACATCATCGGCGTGCAGGACACGATCGTGCAGCGCATCGTCGAAGGACTGCGGCTCGAGTTGAGTCCCGACGAGAAGGTGCAACTCGCCAAGGCCGCCACGGCTGACGCTGCGGCTTCCGAAGAGTACATGCGCGGCCGCGACTGTCTCGCCACGTTCATCTATCACACGATCGAACGCGAGCACCTCGATTCGTCGATCGAGCACTTCCGGCGCGCGATCGAGATCGATCCGGACTTTGCGCTCGCCTATTCGGCACTTGGCAGCAGTTACGTCAACCGCGTGTTGAAGGGTTTGGGCCAGGCCGGCGATCACGACAAGGCGAAGAACGCGTTTCGCAAAGCGCTGGCGCTCGATCCGAAACTGCTCGAAGCGCGCCGCCACATGGTGTTCATCTATCTCACCGGCGGGCAGAAGCAGAAGGCGCGCGAGGAGATTGCCGCGTTGGTTCGCGAGTATCCAAACGATCCGGGCGTGCATTTCGTGCGCGCCGTCGTGGCTCGTCTCGATGCGGACTACGAGAATGCGCTGCGCAGTTTCGATCGCATGGTGAAACTGGATCCGGGCGAGCGCGTGCTGGCGAGTTACAACCGCGCGCGCATTTACATGTACCAGCGCGAGTACGACAGAGCGTTGCAGGAGCTCGACGAAGGCGCGGCGCTCGAGCCCGAGCATCCGATGATCAAGGTGATTCGCGCGCGCGTGCTCTTCCTCAGTGGCGAGATCGACGAGGCCACGACGATCCTCCAGCAAGTGCTGCAACGTCATCCGCAGATGGACGGCATCCGGCCGATACTTGCCATCTGTCTCAGCGCGCACGGACAGCACACGAAAGCTGACGAACAGTTGACGCACAAAGTCAGGCTGGTCGCGGAGGCCGACTACGATATATCTTACTGGCTCGCCTCTGCCTATCTTTTGCAGGGCCGGCAGGTGGAAGCACTCCGCTGGCTGGAGACTGCGATTCATTTAGGAAATGAGAACTATCGCTGGTTTGAATCTGATCCTAACTGGACAGACATGCACGAAGACGCTCGCTTCGTCGAGCTGATGCAGGGAATCAAGAACCAACAGGCTTCACGTGGGGACCAGGCTGGATGAAAACTTTCGTCGTCGGCGACATACACGGCCGTTGCGCGCAACTCCTCAATCTCCTCGACATGTTGCCGCGCGATCCTGAAACAGACACGTTGATTTTTCTCGGCGACCTGATCGATCGCGGCGCCGACGCGCCCGGCTGCGTCGAACACATTCTCAGACTCTGTCAGGACTTCCCGAAGTCAGTGATCTGTCTGCGGGGAAATCACGAACAGATGCTGCTCGACTTTGTCGACGGCCGCAGCACGATCTGGCTCACGCCCGTCACCGGCGGCGAGCGCACGTTTGAGCAGTACACGGGCCAACGCTTGCGAATCGACAGCGAGCGTGATCTTGAAGAGATGCGGCAACTGTTTGAGGAGTCGTTTCCGCCGCAGCATCTCGAGTTCATGCAGGGCCTGCCGTTCTATCACGAAGACGAGCACGCGATCTACGTGCACGCCGGGCTGGACGAAGGAAAGCACCCGCGCGAAAGCTCGCCGATGTCGCTGCTGTGGATGCGCGACATGGATTTCTACAAAAACTATCGCGGCAAGCCGTGCGTGTTTGGCCACACGCCGACGCCGCTGCTGCCGCTGCGCGGGCGACTGGGTCGGCACGGAATCTACATCTCTCACAGCGCGGTCGGGCTCGACACCGGCTACAACCATCAATCGCCGCTGAGCTGTCTCTCACTGCCCGACTTCAATCTCTACCAGACCTTCGCCGACGGCCGCGAAGAGAATTACCAGATCACCTCATTCATTCCCGAGACGTTGCGCGAGATGCAACGCCGCGCCGGGATCGCGGACTAAAGTTTCTATCTTCGGGTCCGAACCTAAATCTCGTTTGGCGGGTCATAATAGTTGAATGGCCGCGAAGGCAGCAGCGGAGCAGGAAGCCTGGTGGGTGTTGCAGGCCCAGTCTGGCAGCCGCGAGGCGCTGAACGAGCTGTTCAAGAGCGTTCAGGAGCCGCTGTTTCGCTACATCGCCAACGTGGTGCGCGAGCAGGCGCTGGCGGAAGACATTCTGCAAGAGGTCTTCATCCGGATTTATCGGAAGCTGGAGTGGTTGCAGGAGCCGAAGGCGTTCCGCGCTTGGGCTTATCAGATTGCGACGCGAGAGGCGTTTAGATATTTGAAACGGGAGCGAAGGTGGCGCGCACCGGAGGAGTTGAGCTCCGACGGCGTGGCCCTGGATCAGCGCGAGACTCTGGTTGCGCCCGAACCGGAGTTTTCGCCCGAGTTGGTTCAGGCGCTGCCGTCGCTGGTCGAGAATCTGTCGCCTGCGAGCCGCGCGGTGATCGTCTTGTACTACTTGCACGAGCTGTCGCTGGCGGAGACGGCGGCGGTGCTGGAGATTCCCGTTGGAACGGTGAAGTCGCGGCTGGCTTACGGGCTGGAGAGTTTGCGCCGAAGTTTTAGAGAGGAGAGTTGAACATGTCGACAAATAAACAGATCAAATACGCGCTGATTGTTTCGGCAATCATCGAGTTCGTTGCCACAGCTTATGCAGTCGTGGCAATGACGAGGCACTAAATTCGTGTGGAAGTGAGGTGTTGAATGTTACCAAAAACAAAACTTGACGAAGTGCGCGTGGCGGCTTTAGCGCGAGTGGAGCGCAGCGAGCGCAATTTCAAACTGGCATTCTTCAGTGCGATCGCGGTTGAGACGCTTTTCATCGTGAGCTTCGTGCTGCTGGCGGACCTGTCGAACCGCCTGCAGCTGCTGCTGCTCATCTCGACCGTTAGCTGTTACACCATTGTCGTCCTCGGCCTCGTCGCCCTCGGCGCCCACATCAACCGCGGCACCGCCCGCGTGCTGAAAGCCGTGGAGCTGTTGAAGAACTGACTTCAGTTGAAAAGGCCACAGATAAACACAAATCCCGCCGGTAACGTGAGTCGTGCCGATCTGTGTGAATCCGTGGCTAACAACAACCCGAGGCGCCAACACTCGGCGCAAGCACTCACTCAAGCCGCTCGAAGGGATAGTCACGGTTACCGATAATGTGCTCGTGCATGTAGCGCCCCTTCGACTCGGCGCTCATTAAACCTTCAAATTCTTCCTCGGAAACGTTTTTGTAGCGGTACGTTTCGCCGGTGCGGAACTTCGCGTCCAGATAGCGAGGCTTCTCCAGATACCGCACCTCTTCGAGCATCTCGGATTCCACCGGAACAAATTTATTTCTTGTAAATCTCCCCACCTGACTCGATAAACTCATTGGCTTTCTCTTTCATCCCTACGCTCAGCGCGGCGGCCTCGTCGATCTGCTTCTGCGCGGCATACTCGCGCACGTCCTGCGTGATCTTCATGGAACAGAAATGGGGACCACACATGGAACAGAAGTGCGCCAGCTTCGCGCCTTCCTGCGGCAGCGTCTCGTCGTGATACTCGCGCGCCACCTCCGGGTCGAGCGACAGGTTGAACTGATCCTCCCAGCGAAACTCGAAGCGCGCCTTCGACAGCGCATTGTCGCGATACTGCGCGCCCGGATGGCCCTTCGCGAGATCCGCCGCGTGGGCTGCCAGCTTATAAGCAATGACGCCGTCTTTGACGTCTTTCTTATTCGGCAGGCCGAGGTGCTCTTTCGGCGTGACGTAGCAAAGCATCGCAGTGCCGTACCAGCCGATCATCGCGGCGCCGATCGCGGAAGTGATGTGATCGTATCCCGGCGCGATGTCGGTCGTGAGTGGGCCAAGAGTGTAGAACGGCGCTTCCTGACAAGTCTCGAGCTGCTTGTCCATGTTCTCTTTGATCAGGTGCATCGGCACGTGCCCCGGCCCTTCGATCATCACCTGGCAATCGCGTTCCCACGCGATCTTCGTTAACTCACCAAGCGTGTCGAGCTCAGCAAACTGCGCCTCATCGTTCGCGTCGGCGATCGAACCCGGCCGCAAACCGTCTCCCAACGAAAACGAAACGTCGTAAGCCGCCATGATCTCGCAGATCTCG
>JBKPPP010000226.1:0-11011 GCA_046733615.1 Acidobacteriota bacterium
ATGATCGCGCAACGCGACGGCGTGATCGTGAACGTCGCGACCGCGTTTGCGAAAGTTAACCTGCCGCTCGTCGGAACTTATTGCGCGACCAAGGCGGCGCTGTTGTCGCTGGGCCAGGCGCTGCGCGCCCATCTCTCGGACGACAATGTGCGCGTGATCACAGTCATGCCGACGACCTTCGATTCGGACATGAGCAAAGACGCAAACGTGCCGAAGATGACGAAAGAGTTTGTCGCCGGCGAGATACTGACCGCGATTCGCGAGGAGCGGCACGATCCGCCGATCGGAGACGAGGCGAAGGGCGTGCTCGACGGGCTCGCGAAAGATCCGCTGGCGGTGGAAAAGATGCTGATGAACTACAAGTGAGTTACCGATGACTTTTAGCCGTCGCCGAGAAGAATTTCCCACGCTGGCTTCGGGCATTCATTTGCTGAGCCACAGTCTCGGGCCTGTGCCGCGTGCTGTCCGCGAATCGATGATTGCTTACTGCGACGCGTGGGAGCATCACACCAGCGAAGATGCGTGGGCCACTAGCTGGTGGACGCTGTCGCGGCGTGTCGGCGATCGCATCGCACGCATTCTCGGCGGCGCGCCCGGCTCGGTGCAGATTCAGCCAAACGCTTCGATCGGTCTCGCGACCGCCGCTTCCTGTTTCGACTTCCGCAACGGACGCAGAAACAAAGTCGTCACTACCGCGCTCGACTTCCCGTCGATGGAATACATCTGGGAAGCACAGCGGCAGATGGGCGCGCGCGTCGAGGTGGTCGAGTCGCCTGACGGCATTTCGACACCGCTGGAAAAGATTGTCGCGGCGATCGACGACGAGACTTGCCTGGTCGCGCTTTCACACACGTCTTATCGCAGCTCATATCGCGTCGATGCCGGCGCGATCGTCGAACGCGCGCATGCGAAAGGCGCGCTGGTGCTGCTCGACGTTTACCAGTCGGCGGGAGTCGTGCCGCTGCACGCGGAAGAGTGGAAAGTCGACTTTTTGATCGGCGGCACGATCAAGTGGCTCTGCGGCGGACCCTCATGCGGCTATCTCTACGTGCGGCCCGACTTACAAAAAGATCTGCGTCCGCGGCTCACGGGTTGGGTCGCGCACGATGCGCCGTTTGAGTTTGCGGCAGCGCCGATGCGTTACGCGCGCTCGGTGCGCCGCTTCGCGCAGGGAACGCCGAGCATTCCGGCGCTTTACTCCGCGATTCCCGGTCTCGACATCATCGAATCAGTTGGTCTGGAACAGATCGCGGCCGAGTCGCAGCGCCGTACGCAGTTAATGATCGATTACGCGCGCGAGCGGGGCTGGGCCATCAACACGCCGCTCGAGTTGGAGCGTCGCGGCGGCTCGGTGATGATTGGAGCGCGAGATGCGAAAGCAGTGTCGGAACAACTGGCGGAACAGCACGTCTTTGTCGACTGGCGTCCCGGCGCCGGTCTGCGCATGTCGCCGCACTTCTTCAACACCGACGAGGAAGTCGAGGAAGCGTTGACGATTCTTTCTGGTCTAATTGAATGAGTAACAAACTCTCGCTCGGAACGCCGGCGCCGGACTTCACGTTGAAAGACGGAGACGGGCGCGACTGGCGTCTCGCGGATCAACGCGGTAAGGTGGTCGTGCTGCTCTTTTATCCGGGCGACGAGACTCCGATCTGCACGAAACAGATGTGCTCGGTGCGCGATCGCTGGAGTGATTACCAGGCGACACGCGCGGAAGTGGTGGGCATCTCGTCTGACTCGGTTGAGTCGCACCAGAAGTTTGCGGCGCATCACGATCTGCCGTTGCGCTTGCTGTCCGACCCGGAAGAGAAGGTCTCGCACTTGTACGGCGCGCGCTCGCTGATTCCGGGCCGAGCGGCGCGATCGGTCTTCGTGATCGACGCGGACGGAATTCTTCGTTACCAGGACGTGCGGCCGATCGGGCTGTTCAAGCCGAAAGACGACGATATAATTGCCGCAATCCGGTCGGCACAGGGAGGTAAGATTCGTGGCTGAAGACATCAAATGCACACACTGCGGCCAGAAGCGTCCGGGCATCGGCTTCGCGCCGTTTCCCAACGAGCTCGGACAGCGAATCGCGGCTGAGATCTGTCAGCCCTGTTGGCGCGACTGGCTGCAAAAACAGACACAGATCATCAATCACTACGGACTCGACCTCACCAATCCCGACGCGCAAAATTTCCTCTTCGACAACATCAAGGGTTTCCTCTTCGGCGAGACCCCGAACCTCGCCGAGATCGACACCACGAAAGAAGGCAGCGTCAAATGGTGACGCCGTGGCCCAACGCTTGCTAAGTTCTAGACTCTCCCTGACTCGCCCGCCATTGTTCTAACCCCCCGCCCGTGATCGAGCAGGTTCGCGAACTTGTTCGGCGTGCGCTCTGCCATGTTTTCATGCGCGCGTATGTTTTTCGAACTGGTCCGCGTTCAATTAAGGAGGACTTTCCCAATGAGACGAAGACTTACAGGACTCATAGTTTTAGCAGTGCTTTCCATCGTTCTGCCGGGCTGCGACAACAACGCCAACACCAACGCGAAC
Source organism: Acidobacteriota bacterium (assembly GCA_046733615.1). Lineage (GTDB taxonomy): Bacteria > Acidobacteriota > Blastocatellia > Pyrinomonadales > Pyrinomonadaceae > PSRF01. The sequence goes on from JBKPPP010000226.1 coordinate 2,540, forward strand.
GCCAATGCGAACGCCAATAGAAATGCGAATCTGGCGGCGAGTCCTACGCCGACCGTCAATGCCAACACCACCGGCCAGACCGGCCGCGCCCCGACGCGTGAAGAGTATGAGCGCGACAAGGAACGGTACGCGCGCGAAGCGAAAGGATCGGGACGGACGATCGGCACCGGCGTGAACGACGGCTGGCTTTGGGTGAAAGCGAGATTCGATCTCGCCGCCGCGGATGATCTGCGCGATTCGACGATCAATGTCGACGTCGATAATGCCGTGGTCACGCTGACCGGCACCGTTGCGAACGCTGCGCAAAAAACGAAGGCGGAACAGGTTGCGAAGGCGGTCGATGGCGTGAAGTCGGTGCGAAACCAGTTGAAGGTGTCGGCTTCGGGTAATACGAACGCGAACGCTAATGCAAACGCGAACGCCAATCGGAACGCGAACCGCAAACCGTAATCGCAATGCGAACTGGTAGACATCAGTTTTGACGGGGGTGGCTGTTTACGCCACCCCTCGGTGACACGGATTTACACGGAAGCCTCTGTTAGGCTAAGCTCTGCGTCTTTCCTGCTGCTTTCGCAAATTCAAACTAGCTGGGATTTCCTTGCCTATGCAAAAAATCCGTTCGCGCCTTCTTGTCGGTCTGTTCACGCTTACTCTTGCTTCAATCACTTTCATTGCACTCGCGAGCGCGCAGCGCAGCGCGATCGACACTTACGCCATCACCAACGCCCGCATCGTCACGGTTTCCGGAGCGACGATCGATCGCGGCAATGTCGTGGTGCGTAACGGATTGATCGCGGCGGTCGGCGCCAATGCGAGTATTCCTTCCGATGCGCGCGTGATCGATGGAACGGGGCTGACTGTCTACCCGGGCCTGATCGACTCGTACACGAACCTGGCCCTGCCGGAAGCATCCCCTTCGCCGTCGCCCGGCGCTGGCGGTGGCGGCGCCGTGTTCTTCATTGCGGCGGCGCGACCGAGTCCCGGCGGCCCAAACTCGACGCAACCGCCCGGCTTGCAACCGGAGGTGATGGTCGAAGACGTCATCCGGCCCGGCGGCACGGAGATCGAGTCGTCGCGAAGCATTGGCATCACCACGGCGCTCACGTTACCGCGCACCGGCATCTGGATGGGCCAGTCGGCGTTGATCAATCTCTCGGGCGAGACACCGCAGCAGATGATCGTGCGCTCGCCGGTCGCCATGCACGTTGGTTTCACGCCGTTGCGCGGCGGTTATCCAGGTTCGCTGATGGGCGTCTTCGCGACGCTGCGGCAGATGATGCTCGACGCGCAGCGTTATCGCGAGTCAATGCAGATGTACGAGCGCAACCCGCGCGGCATGCGCCGGCCGGAAACGGACCGATCGCTGGCGGCGCTCTTGCCGGTGATCGAAGGGCGAATGCCGGTCGTGATGCTCGCAAACACCGAACGCGAGCTCACGCGCGCGCTCGATCTCGCCGAGGAATTCAAACTGAAACTGATCGTCGCGGGTGGGCGCGAAGCAGAGACGGTCGCCGAACGGTTGGCGAAACAGAACGTGCCGGTGTTGTTGTCGCTGAACCTGCCGCGACGTACGACGGCGGCGCTGCCGGAAGCCGAACCGGAGCCGCTGCGCGTGTTGCGGGAGCGAGTCGAAGCGCAGCAGACGGCGGGCAAACTGGCGAAGGCGGGAGTTCGCTTCGCGTTTGAGTCAGGCTCGCTGGCGAACATGTCAGACCTGATGGTTAACGCCGGCAAGGTGATCGAGAACGGGTTGTCGGCGACGGACGCCTTGCGGGCATTCACGATCTGGCCCGCGACGATCTTCGGCGTCGAGAACCAGCTCGGCTCGATCGAAACCGGGAAAATCGCGAACCTGACGATCACCCGTGGAGATCTGTTCGATCGCAACAGCCGCGTCACGCACGTTTTCATCGACGGTAAGCCGGTAGATCTGCGCCCGGCAACCGGCGCACCTGCCGGGCAAGCTGGACGGAATACTCTGAGCGGAACGTGGAACCTGAGCGTGAACCTGGGCCAGGGCGACAAGACCGCCACGCTGAATCTGCAACAGGAGGGCGAGCGGCTAAGCGGCTCGATCTCGGGCTCGCTCGGCGCCGGCGACATTTCAAACGCTTCGCTGAGCGGCAACGACGTGCGTTTCACTGCTTCGCTCGAGATCGAAGGTCAAACTAAAGAAGCAACGTTTGCGGGCACGCTTTCCGGCAACGAGATGCGCGGCACGGTCACTGTTGTCGGAATGGCACCGGGAACTTTCACAGGCAGTCGAGCACGACCAAACTGACGGCCAGAGGGTAAAGAGTTTATGAGGATAAAACTCAGTGTAGTAATGGCGGCGCTTTTGGGATCTGTTCTGCTGCTAGTGTCGGTCGCGCACGCGCAACGTCCGTCGCCACAGGAGACGCTGATCAAGAATGCCACGGTGATCACCGTCACGCACGGCACGCTTCCAAACACCGACCTGCTGCTGCGCAACGGCAAGATCGCCGCGATCGGCAAGAACCTCAACGCGTCCGCCAATGCGCGCGTCATCGACGGCACGGGCAAGTTCGTCATGCCCGGCATCATCGACTGCCACTCCCACTCGATGCTCGACACGATCAACGAAGGAACGCTCTCCGTCACTTCGATGGTGCGGACGCGAGACGTGCTGAACACGACCGACGTCGATCTGTATCGCGAGCTGGCGGGCGGCGTGACGACGTTGAATCTGCTGCACGGCTCGGCGAATCCGATCGGCGGTCTGAACACAGTCGTGAAGATCAAGTATGGCCGGCCGGCGAGCGAGTTTCTGTTTCCCGGCGCGATGCCCGGGATCAAGTTTGCACTCGGCGAGAACGTGAAGCGTTCCAGCACGCCGAATCAGCCGGGCGTCACGCGGCGTTATCCAAACACGCGCATGGGGGTTGAAGAGACGATTCGCGATGCGTTTGTGCGGGCGCGTGATTACAAACGTGCCTGGGACGAGTATCGCGCAGCCGCGGGCAAAGACAAGAACCTGTTGCCGCCGCGACGCGACCTGCAACTCGAGCCGCTCGTCGAAGTACTCGAAGGCAAACGCTACGTGCACGCTCACTGCTACATCGCGAGCGAGATCCTGATGCTGATCAATATCGCCGACGAGTTCGGCTTCAAGGTCAAGACGTTCCAGCACGTGCTCGAGGGCTACAAAGTCGCGAAAGAGATCGCCGCGCACGGCGCGGGCGCGTCGATCTTCGCCGACTCGTGGGCCTACAAGATCGAAGCGTACGATGCGATTCCCTACAACGCAGCAATCCTGACGCGCGCGGGCGTGGTCGTGTCGATGAACTCGGATTCAGACGAGCGCGCGCGCCGGTTGAATATCGAAGCGGCGAAGGCGATGCACTGGGGCGATCTGACTGAGGAGCAGGCGTTGAAGCTGATCACGCTCAACCCGGCGATTCAGCTCGGCATTCAGGACCGCGTTGGATCGCTCGAGGTCGGCAAAGATGCCGACGTGGCGATCTGGAACGGGCATCCGTTCAGCGTCTACTCGCGCGTCGATACGACGATCGTCGATGGCACTGTTTACTTCGATCGGCAGCAGGACCTCGCGCAGCGTCCCGCGCTCGCGAAAGAGCGCGCCGCGCTGGAACAGGCTGAGCCGAACAAACCTCCCGCGCAAGGGCAGTCGCCGCAGGCGCCTCGCCGCCGTCGCCCATCACACGAAGACGACACGATCGAGGGGGACCAGCCATGACCACATTGCTGAAACTCGCAATCGCGATCTCAATTTGCGGTGGATCAATCGTCGCGCAGCAGATCGGCAATCCGACAATGCAGCAGGGCGTGACGCCGCCGCGTGGTGTGTTTGCAATTCGTAACGCTCGCATCGTGACGGTCAGCGGCGCCGACATCGAGAACGGCACGGTCGTGATTCGCGACGGCAAGATCGAATCGGTGGGCGCGTCGGTGAACGTTCCCGCCGGCGCGCAATCGATCGACGGCCGTGGTTTGTCCGTCTATCCCGGCATGATCGATGCGGGCACGAACATGGGTCTTGTCGAAGTGCCGCAGGGCGCGAACGGAACCGTCGACACTGCGGAGGTCGGCGACTTCAACCCGAACGCGAAAGCGATCATCGCCGTCAACCCGCACAGCGCGCACATTGCCGTCACGCGCGTGGAAGGCATCACCAACACGCTGACTGCGCCCGCGGGCGGTCTGATCTCCGGCCAGGCCGCGTTGATCAATTTGCTCGGTACCTCGCCGAAAGAGATGGCAGTCGTCCCGGCTGCGGCTCTTGTGATCAACTTCCCGCGTATCGGCGGCGGCGGTGGCGGCGGGTTTGGTGGTTTCCAGCAACAGCCCGTCAATCTAGCGGAGACACTAGCGGCAAACGATCGGCAAGTGGAGCAGATTCGCAAGATGCTGCGCGACGCGGAGGCGTACGGCCGCGCGCAGGACGCTTACGCCAAAGACAAGTCGCTGCCGCGTCCGGATCAAAATGTGGTCCTCGAGTCGCTCGTGCCTTACGTGCGTGGCGAGCAGCCGGTGATCTTTCGCGCGGAGCGCGAGCACGAGATCCGCGGCGCGATCAAGTTTGCCGAGGAGATGAAACTGAAGCCGATCATTCTCGGCGGCAACGAGGCCTGGAAAGTCGCGAGCCTGCTGAAAGAGAAGAACGTTCCGGTGATTCTGACGGGAATCTTTTCTCTGCCGGGCCATGAAGACGATTACTACGACGCGCTCTACGAGAGCCCGGCCAAGCTCCAGCAGGCCGGAGTCAGGTTCTGTATTTCGACCGGCGATCCGGGCGCGGAAGTCCGCAACCTGGCGCAATACGCCGGGATGGCTGCGGCTTTCGGGCTCTCGAAAGCCGATGCTTTGAAGGCGGTGACGCTTTACCCGGCGCAGGTTTTGAACGTGGCTGACCGCCTCGGCTCGATCGAGCCCGGCAAGATGGCGAACCTCGTCGTTACCGACGGAGATCTACTCGAAATCCGATCTCACATACGATATTTGTTTATAGACGGGCGTCCGGTGGTGTTAACCAGTAGGCACACAGAATTGAACGACGCGTTCAAAAATCGGCGGTAACCTGTTTTTCCGTTCTGATCCGTGTTCTCAAATAACACCGCAGCCAACGAATCTCAGCTCTTTAGGAGGGTCCTCTTGTTTACTCCGAAACGTTTCACTCTCATCGGCATCGCCCTGCTCGTCGCCGGGCTGTTCATGGTTTCAAGTGCCCAGGCGCAGACGAAGCTGTTGCGCTTTCCCGACATCCGCGGCGATCGCGTGGTCTTCACTTACGCCGGCGACCTCTGGACGGCGCCATCGAGCGGCGGCTCCGCTATTCGCCTGACGTCGCACCCCGGCGTCGAGCTGTTCGGCAAGTTCTCGCCCGACGGGAAGTGGATCGCTTTCACCGGGCAGTACGACGGAGACGAACAGGTTTACGTCGTGCCCACCTCGGGTGGCGAACCGCGCCAGCTCACTTTCTACCCGGCGAAGGGACCGCTCGCCCCGCGTTGGGGCTGGGACAACCAGGTGTTTGGCTGGAGCAAGGACGGCCAGCGGATCATCTTCCGCTCGCTGCGCGATTCGTGGACGCTGCCGATTGCGCGGCTCTACTCGGTTTCAGTTGAGGGTGGCCCGGCCGAGCCGTTGCCGATGCCTACCGCCGGTTCCGGCGACTACTCGCCGAACGGCAACGAGATCGTCTACTCGCCGCAGTCGCGCGACTTCCGCACCGAGAAACGTTACGGCGGCGGCCAGGCGAACCAGCTCTACATCTTCGATCTGAAAACTAACTCAGCCAAGCGCATCACCGAAGGCCCGCGCGCCACACGCGACGCGATGTGGATCGGCGACACCGTTTTCTTCAATTCCGATCGCGACGGCCACTTCAATCTCTACGCCTACAACGTTTCGACAGGAAAGACGACGCAAGTCACCGCGAACAACCGCTGGGACGTGCGCTGGCCCAGTTCCGACAACGAAGGTCAGATCGTTTACGAGTTGGACGGCGAGTTGGTGGTGATGGACGCCCGCTCGCGCAAGAGCACGCCGATTTCGATCAACGTGCCGGACGAGGGCAATTCACGGCGTCCGAGTCGCGTGCCTGCGGGAAATTTGATCGAGTCAGTCGGTTTGAGCCCGAAAGGTGAACGGGTGCTGTTCGTCGCTCGCGGCGACGTTTTTAGTGCACCGGTTGAAAAAGGCCCGACGCGCAATTTGACGCATTCGTCCGGGGCGCACGACAAGTGGGCCAACTGGTCGCCCGACGGTTCGCAGATCGCTTACGTTTCCGACGCCAGCGGCGAAGACGAGCTGTACGTCATCGCGCAGGACGGTTCGAAACCGGCTGAACAATTGACCCACGACGGCAACGCGATGCGTTACGTGCCGGAATGGGCGCCCGACGGCAAGCGGATCGCTTTCAGCGACAAGGACGGCAAGCTTTACGTATTGACGATGGCGGATCGCAAGACAGTGCAGATCGCCGATTCGCCGCGCGGGCAGATTCGCGATTACACGTGGTCGCCGCGCGGAAACTTCCTCGCTTTCACGATGGCGAATTCGAATCAGTTCGCGTCTGTTTACGTTTGGAGCGCCGCGGACAATCAACTCCATCGCGTCACCGACGAGTTCTTCAACTCTTACAATCCGGCGTGGGATCCGCAGGGAAACTATCTCTACTATCTCAGCGATCGCGAATTTGCGCCGCAGCTTTCGAATGTCGAGTTCAACTTCGCGACCAACCGGCCGACTTACATCTACGCGCTCGCGTTGCGCAAAGATGTGAAGCATCCGTTTCCGCCTGAGAGCGATGAAGTAACCGTCGCGAAGAGTGCTGGTGAGGAAGGGGCGAAGCCGGCTGCGTCTCCGGCGCCGGCAGAAAAACCGGCGGAGGGCGCGCCTGCTCCCGCACCGGCTGCTCCCGCCGAAGCGAAACCGGAAGCGGCGCCCAAGCCGCCCGCCACGATGTCGATCGATTTTGATGGTCTCGGCAATCGCGTCGCGCGTGTTCCCGTCGGCGCAGACAACTACTTCGGTCTATCGGCTAAGACAGGTCACCTGCTTTACGTGATCGGCGGCGCCGGCTACTACGGCCGCCAGGGCGATCGCAACAACTCGCTGCGAATCTACGCGATCAAGGATCGCAAGGAGACGACGCTGGTTGACGACGTGCGCGGCTACACGCTGTCTGACGACGGCTCGAAAGTGCTGGTCGGGCAGGGACCGGGTTTCAATCTGTACGACGCCACACCGGTTGGCGAGCGTTCGCGCAAGGCTGTTTCGACTTCCGGACTCTACGTCGATCGCGTTCCGGTCGAAGAGTGGAACCAGATCTTCAACGAAGTCTGGCGGCGTTATCGCGACTGGTTCTACGTTTCGAACATGCACGGTTTCGACTGGGTCGCGCTGCGCGAGCAGTACAAGCCGCTGCTGAAGTACGTGGCGCATCGTTCGGACCTGAACTACGTCATCAGCGAGATGATCGCCGAACTGACGGTGCAGCACGCGTACATCGATGGCGGTGATTTTCAGATTCCGCCGCGACCGCGCTACGGCTTGCCGGGCGCCCGTTTTGAGCTCGACAAGCAGTCCGGGCGGTATCGGATCGCGAAGATCTTCGGCGGCGAGAACCAGGAAGACATTTATCGCTCGCCGTTGCGAGAGGTGGGCGTGAATGCGAGTGTCGGCGACTACGTGCTGGCAATCGACGGCGAAGAGTTGAAGGCGACTGACGATCCGTATCGTCTGTTGCGCAACAAGGCCGACAACCCGGTCCAGCTCACGTTGAACAAGGTTCCGTCGATGCAGGGTGCGCGCACCGTATCGTACAAGCCGATCACCGACGAGCAAAATCTGATCTATCTCGACTGGGTAGATCACAATCGCGAGAAGGTGTCGCAGGCGACGAACGGGCGCGTGGGTTACCTGCATGTGCCGGACATGGGCGCGAACGGCATTCGCGAGTTCATCAAGTGGTACTACCCGCAACTGCGCAAGGAAGGTCTGATTGTCGACGTGCGCGCGAACGGCGGCGGCAACGTGTCGCGGATGCTCATCGAGCGTTTGCGTCGCAAGGTGCTGGCGTTGAACTACTCGCGCACCAGCGACGAAGCGTCGACCTATCCGGACGGTGTTTTCATCGGCCCGATGGTCGCGCTGCTCGACGAGAATTCCGCGTCGGACGGCGACATCTTTCCGGCGATGTTCCGTGAGGCGGGGCTGGGGCCATTGATCGGCAAACGCTCGTGGGGCGGCGTCGTTGGCATCACCAACCGCGGTCCGCTAATCGATGGCGGTATTGTGAACGTGCCGGAGTCGGGCTTTGCGAGCAAGAACGGCGAATGGATCATCGAGGGTTACGGCGTGGATCCGGATATCGAAGTCGATAACGATCCGCAGTCGTTAATCAACGGCAAGGATCCGCAGCTCGAGCGGGCCATCGCGGAGATCATGACAAAGCTGAAGACGCCTGTGAAATTGCCGCCGAAGCCG
>JBKPPP010000227.1:0-21758 GCA_046733615.1 Acidobacteriota bacterium
ATTGCATTGAGCATGGTCCAGATGATCGGATCGTTGTTCACCATCAGGTAGCCTGCGGAGTTCGCGGTCACTGCTTCCGGAATCACCTTCTGCACTGCCTGCGCGGAAAAACCGACATGCTCGCCCTCATTTTGGACTCCAGCCGCATTGTTTGGCCGGTATTCATAACGGAGCGGCTGCAACTTCATCACCGCATTCAAGCCGGTATTGAAGTTTCCACGGATGTTCTTCAAACGCGCATCCGAGAACGAGAGCCACGAGCCGCCGCCGCTCTTGCTCGCATCGCCGTTGACCGAGAGCCTCTGATCGGGCGCGGTCGTGTTGATGCCGACGCGGTTCGCGGACGTCAGCACAAGTGGGATGACGGCAAAGTCAGCATGTTCATTCGCGAGCGAGGCATCGGTTGCATAGCCGAAGTACATGCTGTTGTCGCTGCCGGTGACGACGCCCCACGTGTCGTTCGTGGTCGAGCGGCGCAATTGCAAACCACCGATAAACGTCTCGGCGGCCTGTTTGATGTCGACTCGGGCATTCGGGCCGGCAGTTCCCACTCCGACGTTGCCGGACGCGGCGATGTCGATCGAACTGGTTGGTGCGCCGGGACGAATACGGAACGGAAGCCGCGAACCGCTGGTTACGTCGCGAACGAAGAAGTTTGCTTCGTTACCCGCGATGTCCCACGTTTGGGCGGTAAAACCGCCGCTGTTGTTCTGTTCGAGACGGAACGCGGGAGTGTCGGTGGTGTTTACATGAAGGTCCAGAACCGGCGTCGCCGTTCCCAAACCGACGTTGCTGTTACTGGCAACTCGCAGTGCGTTGGCACTCGCACCGGCGTCGACTTCGAACACGATCGTGCCGCTCTCGGAGGCTCCGGTCGTGCCTTGATCGACAAACGCGAGAAAGTTTCCGCCCCCACTACCGGAAGCGTTGGCCCTGATCTGCCAGTTGTTGGCCGGAAAGCCGGCGGAGGAGCTCGTATCGTCAAACTGGAGGCGCGTGTTGTTCTCCTTGACGCGAACCGTGTCGAAGCCGAAGTCTTCGTTGTTGACGCAGTCGAGCCCGGCGCAGATGCTGCCTTGCACGATGAGATCGTCGGGGATCACCTGGTCAAACATGAAACGCGGGTGATGGCGCACGATCTTGAAGTTGGTGCGTCCGGACGAAGGCGCTTGCTGCATGACCGGCGCCGGCGCTGGTTGTTCGGTCGCGGCCGCGCGGCTGCGTGTGCCTTCAGTCGCGCCGGGGAGGATTACGGAGCCGTTCAGAACCGCGAAGCTTCCTGATTGTACGAGCGGGGCAGGTAGCACGCCGCGTTTGCGCAGGTCGCGTTGCACTTCTTCGCCATTTCCTTTGGCGCGCGCGGCTGCGAGTTTTTCGCGCACCTCGGCGGCGAGGACGGGAGCCACGCGCAACTCGTAGACGTAAGTTCCATCAGGCAGCCGCTCGCCTTTGGCGTCGCTCAGGCGAAACTCCGCCGTGTTTCCGGCGGGAAATTCTTTAGTGAAAACCTGGCCGTCGGGAGTGGAAACACTCAACGTCACGCCCGCATGCGTTACGGCAACGTCCCAGCGGACGCTCGAGCCGGCGGCGCTCATCGAGGCAAACTGGCTTTTGTCATCGGGCGTCTGGCCCAGAACCAGGAGATTGAAACAAGCAATCGCAAATACAAAAGAGAGTGCGGAGGGAAAGAGTTTTCGGTTTTTCATCTGGAAGACCTTCCTTAAATCGGCCAAAGCTGCCGAGAGTGAATAGAATGGAAAAGATTCTCCTGAGTTGGGGAACAAAGAAGAGCCTTATGCGTGGCGAGGTAAAACTGAACGCCTTCCTATAAACAACCTGTGGGCTCATGTCAAGATTTTTATCTTAATAGTTGAATCGCTGGCCTAACTGGCGCATACTCCATTCACCTTAAGGGAGGCGAATCATGAAGCTGCTCGTTCTTGTGCCGATTCTCCTGAGTCTCCTCGTCCTCTTCCAAACCCCCGCGACGAACACTGAGAATTCACCGTTAAGTGTGGTGAGTTTCAAGTGGGCGCGAGTGCGGCACAACGTCGACGCCGCGGCAAACGACGGAAATGTTCCGCCCGCGCAGGCGATGATCCCGCAAAACCGAAACTTCGCGCGCAACGCTCGCGTCAACGACCCTGCCGGCGTCCGCGATCCGAATGCCGACACGCTCGACGGGCGCCGCGAGGCGATGGAGAAGAACGTGCAGGAGTCGCGCTCGACCAAGCCCAAATCTACCGATGGCTTCTCCTACAAGGTCAAAGTTCAGAATCAGGGTGGACAGGTCGTCGAGATCGTTTTCTGGGAATACCAGTTTCACGATCCGGCCGATCCGTCACTCGTCGCGCGCCGCCAATTCCTCTGCGGCGTCAACATTCCCTCCGAAAAGAGCAAGGAGCTAGAGGGCTTCAGCCTGTCTGGCCCAAGTGAAGTGGTGAACGTGGGCACCCTCGCCAACAACGCAGCCAAACCGTTCAAGGAAGCTGTGCTGATCAATCGCATCGAGTATGCCGACGGCACGATCTGGCAAAGGAAAGGTTGGAGTCTCGCCGACGTGAAAGCGAGTTACGAACGCGTGCTGCACGAACGTTGGGTGCCGGGAATGTGCAAGAGCCTCTGAAGACGTAATGGAACCGCTCGGGACGCAGAAACCCAAAATACTGATCATCGACGACGAAGAGCCGATCCGAAGTCTGTTCGTGGATCTACTCTGCGACAACTACGACTGTTCCACCGCGAGCTCGGCCGAGCAGGCGTTGACCGCACTCTCCCGGCAGACTTTCGACGTCGTGCTCAGCGACATCGACATGGGCGGCATGAGCGGGCTCGAACTGGTCCCGCGGATACATTCGCTCGCTCCGGACACAGTCGTCGTAATGATCAGCGGAAACCAGGAGATCGAGTTTGCGATCAAAGCGCTGCGCGCCGGGGCGTTTGATTACATCACCAAGCCGATCGGCATCCGTCACGTGGAAGCCTCAATCGAACGCGCACTGAAGCATGCCGAGCTGCTGCAAGATAAACGTCGGTACAAAGAACAGATCGAAACCCTGTTGAAGCAACGAACCAGGGAAGTCGATTGGCTTGCTTACTACGACACGGTTACACAACTCCCGAATCGCGCTCTGTTCGAGGATCGATTGAAGCAGGCAGTGGCGATCGCCAAGGCGCGCGACGAGTCGCTCGGCGTGCTGTTCATCTCGCTCGATCAGTTCAAGAAGGTGAACGACTCGCTCGGACACGGCCCGGGCGACAGTCTGCTGCGTGAGTTTGCCGAACGTTTGAAAAGCTGCATCAGCAAGTCAGACACGGTTGCCAGATTCGGCAGTGACGAGTTCGCGTTGCTGCGAACTCAGATCGACAGCACGACAGACGTGATCGAAACGATCGGTTCGCTGTCGCAAGTGCTCAAGTTTGCGTTTGAACTGCCCGGACAGGAGCTGTTTGCGACGGCTAGCGTCGGAGTCAGTCTGTTTCCGCACGATGGCGAAGACTCGGAAACGTTGCTGAAGAACGCCGGCGCCGCACTCTACAAGGCGAAGAGATCCGGCGGCGCAAACTACCAGTTCTTTACTGCCGACATGCATGCCCTGGCGACGCGACGCCTGGTTTTGGAAACCCACCTGCGCCGCGCGATTCAGAAGGAAGAGTTCCTGGTTTATTACCAGCCGCGTGTGTCGGTCGACTCGCTGGCGATCACGGGCGTCGAGGCGCTGGTGCGCTGGCAGCATCCGCAGTTGGATTTAGTTTCGCCGTCGGAGTTCATTCCGCTGGCGGAAGACACGGGCCTGATTGTTCCGATTGGCGAGTGGGTGCTGCGGCAGGCCTGCGCGCAGAGCCGTCGTTGGCAAGACGCGGGATTCGCGCCGGTACAGATGGCGGTGAACATCTCCGCGCGGCAGTTTCACGACCAGGATCTCTCGCAAACCGTGATTCGGATTCTGGACGAGACGGGGTTGGCGCCAGGCCATCTCGAGCTGGAGTTGACGGAGAGCTCGATCATGCAGAACGCGGACTCTGCCGCGAGCGTCATGAGCCGTTTGAAAAACATGGGTGTGAATATCTCGATCGACGACTTCGGCACCGGCTTCTCTTCACTCAGCTCGCTAAAGCGCCTTCCAATCGACGCGCTGAAAGTGGATCAATCGTTTGTGAGAGACTTGACGACGGACCAGGACGACGCGGCGCTCGTGATGGCCATCATCACGCTGGCTCACAATCTGCGGTTGCGGGTAATCGCGGAAGGAGTGGAGACAGAGGAGCAATTGCGTTTCCTGCAACTGCTCCGCTGCGATGAGATTCAGGGAAACTTCTTCAGTCAACCCGTGCCGGCCGATACGCTGGTGTCGTTGTTCGACTCAGCGCCTCGCGGCAGCAAAGTCAGTTAACTCACGCGTGAAACTCGAACCGCGCGACGTCTGATTCGCCGAGGATCACTGTGTCGCCGGATTTGAGTGCGATCTCAGTCACTCGCTCCGACTTCGGATCGTTCACAAACGTGCCGTTGCGCGAATTCTGATCCTCGATCACGACTCGTCCCCCTCTCACTCCGATCCAGACGTGCTTCTTCGAGATGCGCGGATCGCCGATCACGATCTGCGACGAGCCGCCGTCTCTGCCGATGAAGTCGCCCTCAGGTCGGATCTGGAACTTCTGTCCCGCCAGCGGTCCGGAAACGAACTTGATCGAGCCGAAGTCTTTCGGCATGTCGCTGTCGGTAATCGCGATCGTTCGCGACAGATCGACGGTCATGCCCTGATCGCCGGCCATCATGACGGGCGGCGGCATTGGCGGCGCCGGCGGTGGCGGAGTTGGTGGCGGTGGCGGAGGTGGTGGTGGTGCAGCCTTGTGTGGCGCAGACGATCCCGCATGAACCGAATCGGGCATCGCTGGATGGGCCAGCCCTGGACTCTTGAGACTGCCCGCGGGCGCCGGCGTGCCGCCCAGCTCTTTCTTCTTGCCGCGGCGCCGCGCCACGATGAATATGGCCACAGCGATAATGACGATCAGCAGTATTACAAACAGGATTACCACGATCACGCCGACAACCCATAGCGGAAAACTCGACTTCTCCTTGCCTTCAGCCTTCGCCTGCTGGCTGCTCTGCACGAGCCGATCGACTTCGGAGTGCTGCGGAAACAGCCGCTTCACCTCTTCAAACTTCGGTATCGCCGACGAGTAGTATTCTTTCCAGTAGTAGTCGAGCCCCTCGCGATAAAAATTGTCCGTTGGACCTTCGACGTTGCTCGCGCCGGCGCTCTTCACGTATTCCATCACCGTGTTGGAAGGCACGATGAAGGAGAAGCCGGAGATTTCCTGCCCGTTGACGGTGTCGCCGCGGAAAGTCAGGAGTCCGATAACTTCGTTGGCGTCGTTCAGGACTGGCCCACCGGAGTTGCCGTGCGTCGCGGCGGTGTTAGTCTGCAAGATTGGCGCGCCACTCGTCGCCGTTTTCTTGGCGGATATCTTGCCGTCGTTGATGGTCGCTTCGAGAGCCGAACGGCTGCTGAGCAGTCCGGAGTTGAACGTATCAGCCGCGCCCGGATAGCCGATGACCGTGACGTGGTCCTGAAGCTGAACGTGGTCCGAGTCGGCGAGTTTCAGAATTGGAGCATTCTTCACTTCGATCTTCACGATGGCGACGTCTTTGCCCTGGTCATTGCTCTCGCCGGTGGGCGCGCCGTATTGCTTGATCTCGAAGGGAAAAGAGCTGCCGTCCGGGATAATTACGTGATGAAAGAGTTGGAAACTCTGAAGCGAGCTGTGCTGGTCTATGAACGCGGTGTTGATGGTGCGCGGGTCTTTACCGTACTGTTTGGCAATCTGTTGGACCAGTTGCCAGAAGAGCGCTTGCTTGGCTTTCTCTTCGCCTTCGTGAGTGGTCGATACTACGTGGGCATTGGTGGCCACGTAGCCGTTGGAGCTGATGAAGAAGCCTGAGCCGAGGGCGATGAGCGACACGTTGTAAACCTGGCCCTGGTAACCGGGTGGTTGAAACAGTATCTGACCGGCGGCTCCATCGACGATGCGAACCACTGCGGGCTTGCTGTACATGGCCAGGCGTTCGCCGTCAGACACCGCGCGCACGACGAACTGGCGCTGCATGGGCAGCACCGCAGCCGCAATCAAAAAAGCGCCTGTCGCAACAAAAAGCAGTCTGCGCATAGAAGAGCTCCTCGAGGATGATGGTTGGCGATCAATGGTGTTCGATCTCAAACACGAAAGCCTTGAATGAAGTTTCACTGGCGGCTTCTTGGCAATGTGCTTCTAAAGTAATTCCTAGCGAAAGTCAATCAAAAATGGCAGCAAGCCGTATTGTAACTGAACGCCCGCGACCGATAGGCGTCTTACTTTGCGCGCGCGATCCGGAGTCGAAGCGTGCGGCTCGCATTTTCCACGCGCAAGCTAACGAGGTAACGGGAAAGAGGCTTGTTGCCAATCTGGCACGTCGGTTGCTCGTTTGGGCGGTAGCTTTACCCAGTTAGGAGGAGAGAAGAGCGTGAACAAAACGATTTCGATACTGTTGTTGGTGATTCTTGCCGCGTTCGCGGCGGCCGGTTGTTCGAACACGACTGCTAATGACAACACTACTAATCAGAGCGCCACCGCGTCCGCGAGTCCCGAGACCAGGCCAGGACCGGATAACTCCGAGGTGACGACTTCCACTGATGCGAACGGCACCAAGACTGAGACCAGAACCTTCAGAAACAATCCGCGCATCTCGAAAGTTGTCGTCACCACGCGCGACGGCAAACGTACCGTGAAGGTGACTTCACCCAGCGGCGAAGAGCGCGAAGTGAACACGGACGAGAACGTGCTCGAAGCCACCGGCGACAAGGTTGCAGCCGCGGCAGGCTGGACGGCTGACAAGGCCGAAGACGTCGTTGGCGAGGCTCCCGACAAAACCAAGAAAGCGGCCAACGAAGTCGCCGACAAAGCCGAGGACGTAAAAGACAAAACCGTCAGCGGCACCAAGAAGGTCGCCAACGAAGCAGGCGACAAGGCCGAGGACGTGAAGGACAAGACCGTTAGCGGCACCAAGAAGGTCGCCAGCGCAACGGCTGACACGGCGGGAGACGTGAAGGACAAGACCGTCAGCACCACGAAGAAAGTCGGCGACAAGACAGTCGAAGGCGCGAAGAAAGTCGGCAGCGAAACCAAGAAGGCCGTTAAAAAAGTAATCCCGTAACCCCGGCAGGAATTCGACGGTCAAAAGCAGCCACGGACGCCGTCCATGAGACGGATCGATCCGTGGCTGTTATACTATTCGCCTTGCGAGAGGAGTTAGCCAATGACGGATATAGCAAGATTTACGATTATTTGTCCCTGTTGCGAGGCGGCTCTGACGATCGACGCACAAACAGGCGCGATGATTTCTCACGAAGAGAAAGCCAAACCGGTCGCCTCGTTTGACGAGATGGTAAAAGGACTCGACAAGCAAAAGCAGATGCGCGAACAGATCTTTACTCAGGAGCTGAGCTCGATGAAAGATCGCGACCGCATCCTTCAGGAGAAGTTTCAGGAAGCAATGAAGCGGGCTGACAAGGACAAGGACAAACCTTATCGAAACCCGCTCGATATCGACTAACCAAAACCGGAGCAGCTTGATGGTTCGTATTTCCACCCGCTTATTCCTCTGCGTTTGTCTCCTCACAATTTTTCATTTGACCGGGCTGGCGCAAACGCGCATGCCGCAGCTCAAGTACACCGATCGCACGCTGCCAAACGGCCTGCGCGTGCTGAGCGTGCCGGACAATGCGAGTCCGACGGTCGCGATCCAGGTGTGGTATCACGTCGGCTCGAAGGACGATCCTGACAAGCGCAGCGGCTTCGCCCACCTGTTCGAGCACATCATGTTCAAGAGCACGAAGAACATGAAGTCGGAGATGATGGACCGGCTCACGGAAGACGTCGGAGGCTTCAACAACGCGTTCACCGCAGACGACGTGACCGTCTATTTCGAAGTGGTGCCGTCAAACTATCTCGAGACTCTCATCTGGGCTGAAGCGGATCGTCTCTCCGGCTTGAACGTCGACGATGCGAACTTCATATCCGAGCGCGACGTGGTGAAGGAAGAGTACCGCCAGGGCATACTCGCGCCGCCGTACGGCATGCTGGAATACCTGATTCAGCAGAAATCGTTCGTCGAGCATCCGTACAAGCGTCCGGGAATCGGCAGTATCGAGGATCTCGACGCCGCTTCGCTCAAAGACGTGCAGGACTTTCACTCGACTTACTACCGTCCGGACAATGCGACGCTGGTGATCGTCGGCGATTTCGATCAGAAACAGCTCGATGCATGGGTCGATAAGTATTTTGGTCCGATTGCGAAGCCCGACCGACCGCTGCCGCGAGTGCAAATCAAAGAGCCGCCGCGCAAGAGCGAGTCGCGGTTTACGGGTTATGGACACAACGATCTGCCGGCAGTTGCGTTCACCTATTTAACGCCGCGTGAGGCGGACCCGGACACTCAGGTGTTGCAGGTGATCGACGCGCTACTCTCGGCTGGCGAGTCGTCGCGGCTGTATCACGCGCTGGTTTACGAGCAGCAGTTGGCGGCGGAAGTTAATTCGAGCGCGGAGTCGCGCGAAGATGCGAGTTTGTTTCTCTTGACCGCGGTGTTGTCGGAAGGCAAGAAGGTCGAGGACGCGGAGAAGTCGTTGCTGGCTGAGATCAAGAAGTTGCAAGACGCTCCGGTTTCGGCGGCGGAGCTGGAGAAGGCGAAGAACCAGATGATTACCAACCAACTGCGGAGTCGCGAGACGAGCAACGGCAAAGCGCAGGCGCTCGGTGAAGCCGCGGTGCTCCTGGGCGATCCCGCGCGAGTGAATTCCGATCTCGCTCGCTTGCAAGCGGTGACGGCGGCGGACGTGCAGCGCGTGATGAAGAAGTATTTCACCGACGCGAATCGCGTCGTGATCTACTACCTTCCCGAAGCTTCAAAGCCGAAGGAGGGCAAGTAAAAATGAAGACGCTACTTGCACTGCTCATAGTTCTTTTGGCGCTGCCGTTTGTTGCTCGTGCGCAGACGCCGCAAGCCACGCCTCCGCCTCCGGCGCAGCCGCGTTCGGGCGCGTTTCCGAAGCCCGTCGAGCAGACGCTGCCAAACGGTTTGCGCGTGATCGTGATCGAGCGAACCGAGTCGCCGCTCGTTTCTGCACAGCTTCTGATCAAGAACGGTGGTGAAGTCGACCCGCCCGAGCTCGCGGGTCTGGCTAACATGACTGCGGACCTGCTCACCAAAGGCACGCAGACGCGCGACGCCACGAAGATCGCCGAACAGATCGAGAGTCTCGGCGGCTCGCTCGAATCAGGCGCACGTTGGGATTCATCATTCGCGACGGTCGGCGTCATGTCGTCGAAAATCGCGCCGGCGATGGAGATACTCGCCGACGTTGTGCGACATCCGACGTTCAAGAGTGAAGAGGTCGAACGTCTGCGACAGCAGTCTCTCGACAACGTCACGCTGGCGCTCGGCGAGCCGGGGCAGATCGCGCGCTATGTGCTCGCGCGCGTCGTCTTTGGCGACAGTCCCTACGGTCATCCGCTCAGCGGCACTACCGAATCGTTGACGCGAATCACCGCCGCGGACATCGCGAAGATGCACAGTCGTTATTACCGGCCGGACAATGCCATCCTGGTGATCGGTGGCGACATCACCGCGAAAGACGGTATGGCGCTCGCAACTCGCTACTTCGGCGACTGGCAAAAACCGACCGTCCCGCTGCCGACAACAAGCGCGGCGATGGATGCCGCAGCGACGCCGAAGGCCGGACGCGTGATTGTGATCGATAAACCAGACGCGGGTCAGGCCGCGGTTTTTGTCGCGCGCACCGGTATCAACCGGAAGGATCCCGATTTCTTTCGCGGCATCGTTGCGAACTCGGTGCTCAGCGGTTACTCGGGCCGTCTCAACCAGGAGATTCGCATCAAGCGCGGTTTGAGTTACGGCGCGGCGAGCCAGCTCGACACGCGTCGCGACGTTGGCCCGTTTGTAGCTTTAGCGCAGACGAAGAATGAGTCGGGCGCGCAGGTGGCGGAGTTGTTATTGGGTGAGATCGGTCGATTGTCGAGTGCCCCGCCGGCCGATGCCGAGCTGATGCCGCGGAAGGCGGTTTTGATCGGTAACTTCTCGCGCAATCTCGAAACCGCGAACGGCCTCGTGGGCCAGGTCGCGTCGCTCGCGCTCTTCGGTCTGAGTCTCGACGAGATCAATCGTTACATCAGCAACGTGCAGGCGGTCACAACGGCTGACGTGCAGAAGTTTGCCGGCGCGCGACTCGATGCGAAGACGAGTAACATCATCGTGGTGGGGAACGCAAAGCTGTTCCTCGCCGACTTGCAGAAGAAGTATCCGAACGTGGAAGTGATTCCCGTTTCGGAGCTGGATCTAAACACGGCTCTCCTGCGGAAGAAGCAACAGCAATGAAAGTAACGTTGTACAAACCATTGGTTTTTTCTTTTGCTTTGATTCTCACCTTCCTGTTTCTGGCCGGCATCACGAACGCTCAAACGGTTCCGCTCGACGGCGTCGATGCGCGCGCGAATTCCGCCGACTTCGCCAAACAGCTTTCGAACGCCGATCCGAACGTGCGCCGCCGCAGCGCCGAAGCACTTGCGAAGCTCGCCGCCACCGATCAGCGAAAGCTCGTCGAGGGTTACCAGCTTCAGGAGAAGAACAAGGAAGTGCGGCTCGCGCTCGACTGGGCGTTGTATCGCATGGGCCGATCGGAAGCGTTGTACCGCGTCGTGCATGAGCTCGATTCCGGCCGCCAGGACCAGGCGATCGGTTACCTGTCGGACCTGGAAGATCCCGAGGCGCTCTATCCGTTTCTGAAGGAGAAACAGAACAATCCGCCGCGCGTTACCGCCGGCGTGCTGAAAGCGCTGGCGCGCATCGGCAACGCGCAAACGCTCGAGCTGATCAAGCCATATCGTGATTCGACTCAGCCGTACGTCGCCGAAGCCGCGGAAATCGCTCACGACGAGATCGAGAAACGATTGAGCGAGCCGGCGTCCGCGACGCGCGCGCGGCCGCGAACGGTTGAGAAGGCCACGGACAAACCGTAGATGCACCCGAGCCTGCGCACATTCCTCGATCTGCTCCGCCGCGAAAACGAAATCATCACCATCAAAGCCGAGGTCGACCCTTACCTCGAACTCGCGGAAGTACATCGTCGCGTGATCGGCGAAGGCGGTCCGGCACTGTTGTTCGAACGCGTCAAAGGCAGCCGCTACCCGGTCGTGACAAATCTCTTCGGCACCGATCGTCGGATCGGGCTGGCGTTTGGTCCGAAGCCGGAGCAGATGGTGCGCGATGCGGTGCGCATTGCCGAGTCGATCCTGCCGCCAAAACCCGTTGAGTTGTGGAAACAAAGATCGTTCGCACTCGAGTTTTTGAAACTCGGAACGCGAAACACGTCGCGCACGCCGGTGACGCAGGTAATCGACAAACCGGCGCGGCTCGATCAGATGCCGGTGTTGACTACGTGGCAGGAAGACGGCGGACCGTTCATCACGCTGCCGCTCGTCTACACGGAACACCCGCTGACCGGAAAGCACAATCTCGGCATCTACCGCATGCAGGTCTACGACGCGCAGACGGCCGGGCTGCACTGGCAGATTCAGAAAGGCGGCGGGTTTCACTATCACGAAGCTGAGCGGATGAATCAGTCGCTGCCGGTGACGGTGTTTCTCGGTGGTCCACCGGCGTTGATACTCGCCGCGATCGCACCGCTGCCCGAAGACGTGCCGGAGTTGATACTCGCCTCGCTCCTGGCGGGAGAGAAATTGAAGATGAGCGCGAATCCGATCCCTGGCGGGCATCGCGTGGCTGCCGAAGCCGAGTTTGCGCTCGTCGGCCATGCTCCGCCTCACGAGCGACGGCCTGAAGGTCCGTTCGGCGATCACTACGGCTACTATTCGTTGCGTCACAATTATCCGGTCTTTCACTGCGACGCCGTGCTGCATCGGCGCGACGCGATCTATCCGGCGACGGTTGTCGGCAAACCGCGGCAGGAAGATTTCTTCATCGGTGATTATTTGCAGCAGTTGCTCTCGCCGCTGTTTCCGCTGGTGATGCCATCGGTGCGCGATCTGTGGACGTACGGCGAAACGGGTTTCCATTCGCTGTGCGCGGCGGTGGTGCGTGAGCGTTATGGACGCGAAGCGCTGGTTTCCGGTTTTCGTATTCTCGGCGAGGGGCAGCTTTCGTTGACCAAGTTTCTGATCCTCACCGATACGCCACAAGACCTCAAGAATTTCCCGCGGTTGCTCGAACATGTACTCGAACGTTTTCGGCCGGAAACGGATCTGTTCGTCTTCTCGAACGTTTCGATGGACACGCTCGATTACACGAGCGGGAAGGTCAACGAAGGCAGCAAGGCGATCATGTTGGGGTTGGGAGATCCGGTTCGCACGTTGCCGCGCGAGTTTCAGGGCGAGCTTCCGAGTTACATTTCGCGGGCGGAAGTTTTTTGCGGCGGGTGCCTGGTGTTGCAAGGGGCATCGTTCGTGGAAGACGAAACGTTAGCCAGGCGGGTTGCTCAGGAACAGGTCTTCAATCCCTGGCCTTTGATTGTGTTGCACGACGACGCGATGGTGGCAAAGTCCCCACCAACCTTTTTGTGGTCGACATGGACGCGTTTCGAGCCCGCCGCGGACATCTACGCTGCGCAAACAAGCGTGCAGCGTCATCACCTCGTCTACAAAGCGCCGATCGTGATCGACGCACGCACCAAACCGGGTTTTCCGGATGAGCTCATCGTGCGGCCGGATATCGCGGAGCGGGTTGATCGCCGCTGGCGTGAGTATTTCCCGCAGGGATTCGGATCGTAAACACGGCGCCGCCGCCTCCGGTTGCGTTTGCGGCTGTCAGCGTGCCGCCATGCTCAGTGATGATGCGGTGCGTCAACGCCAGACCGATGCCGTGGCCCTTCGCCTTCGTCGTAAAAAACGGAATGAAAATCTTCTGCATTTGATTTGCTGAAATCCCCGATCCTGTGTCTCTCACTTCCACAACCGCCCATTCAGTGTCGGACGCACAACAAACCACGACGCTTCGCTCCGTCTTGTCCTCGCCGATTGCTTCGGCGGCGTTCCGCATGAGGTTCAGTAACGCCAGCCGCAGCATGCGCTCGTCTGCCCGAATCTTGGTCTCATCTGCATCGATCGCTAATTCAACCCTGAGCTCCTGAAACAAGGGCTGTAGCTCCGCGCCGCAATCTCTTATCAATTCCCGCAGATCTACCTCCTCGAGCTGCAACGGCTGCGGCCGCGCGAAGTTGAGAAACGCCGTCACCATCGACGCCAGCCCGCGCACTTCATTCAACAATGCGGCCGCCGCAGTCTTACCTGTTTCGTTCAGCTCGAGCGTTTGCAGTAACTGCGCGTACCCCTGCAACGTCGCGATCGCGTTCTTGAACTCGTGCGCGAGCCCGGCCGACATCTCGCCCAGACTCTCCAGGTTGTTCTTCAACGCGACCTGCTCGCGCAGCTCAGTCACTTCGGTGATGTCCGTCAGCAGACAGAGCGCGCCGCGCGGGCCGCGATCGGGCGGCAGCTCGATCGGCGCGATCATCGCACCGAGTCTGCGCAACTGTCCGTTCTGACTGACCGCTTCGATCTCCGAGCGACGATACAACGTGCCGTGTTGCAGGCAATCGCCAACCATTCGCGTTAGCTCCGCGTGATCGCCCAGCAGCTTTTCATACGATTCGCCCAACGCCGTACCGTCCACGCCCAACAATTTCCGGCCCGGTGTGTTGACGACCATCGACAAGCCACCCGAATCAAACGCAATCAAACCCGACGGCAAACTGGCGACGATGCGTTCGCTGAACTTCTCAGCGGAGTTGGCGCGCTCGCGTGCCTCGGCGCTGAGCTGCTCGAGCTCTTTGCGTTGCTCCTGCAACTGCGCGACGACGGACTGAAACGTCTCCAGCACAAACTCGGCCTCGTCCTGCGATTTGAGCAACTCATCCGCTGACGCCCGTTGCGCTTCGCCGACGAGCTGGTGATATGGACGCAGCACCCAGCGCAGGAGAAACAGCATGCAAAGCAGACTGCCGATCAGTATCGCGATGAACGAGGCGAGCAGGATTGGGCCACGCAGGGCCGGCGTCTCCGGCGTCAGCGCGTAAAGCAGGATCGCAAACAACGCCGCCAGCAGAAAAAGGCCTGTCAGCATTATCAGTCCGTATTGGAAGCGGCTGCGCGACATCCGTCTAACTCACCTGAACTGTCCGGCGTACCACTCGACCAGGTGCGAACCAAACAGCAGCGACGCGATCGCGCCCAAACCGAGAAACACTCCGAAGGGCAAGAGCAACTGCATGTTTCGTTCGCGCTGCCGCACCATCAAGAGGATGCCGATGACCGAACCCGTCAGCACACCGACAAAGATCGTCAGGATGGTGAGCCGCCAGCCGAGATAGGCGCCCACCATAAACATCATCTTTACGTCGCCGAGTCCCATCGCCTCGATGCCGCGTAGTTTTTCCCACGTCCAGCCCATCAGCCAAAGCGAACCGCCGCCGATCAATGCGCCGATCACCGCGCCGATGAGCGACGTCACCCACAACGGCAGATCGGAAAAGCTGCCGTTCAGAAGGGAAGGCAGGTCGTCGAAGTGCGGTGCGCCCATCAGTAGTGGAATCGCGATTCGTGCGACGAGCGCGAACACGATGCCCGGATAAGTGATTGCGTTGGGCAGGATCATGTGCTCGGCGTCGATGAAGATGAGCGCCAGCAAAGCGGAAACGAAGACTAGGTCGAACGGCAATGCCGCACTTAACCCGTCGTGCATTGCCACAGCGACAAACAGAAGCGCGGTTAGCAGCTCCACCGCCGGATAGCGAAACGAGATTCTTTCCTTGCAGCCTCGACATCTCGCCCGCAACACGACGTAACTAAGTACGGGAATGTTGTCGTAGAACGCGATCACCGCGCCGCACGACGGGCAGCGCGAGTTGGGGAAGACGATCGACTCCTCGAGCGGCACACGATGAATGACGACGTTGAGAAAACTGCCGATGACAGCGCCGAAGACTCCGGCCACAACATATCCGAACGTTGGGGGAATTAATGAGAGATCCGGCATACCTGTGTTTACTTGTGGCCTCTTTGTTGTTCCCAGAGCATCAGGTGTTTGAGAAACGCGTGGTACGCGGCGAAGCTGGCGATCGTAAAGCCGGCAAAGCCGTCGCGAAAGCCGCCTTTCAGAATCAGACTGCGAATGAAAGCCGCGGGCGCTGCCGTCGCCACACCGAGCACCGAAGTGCGGCGTCCTTCTTCAAACATCTGCTGCGCTGCGAGTGGCGCATAACGTTCGCCGATCATCCGGTGATGATGCGCGGCGTTAGGCGACGTGTAGTGGAGCAGATCGCCGGCGATCTCACCGACGCGTGCACCGGGATTCATCTCCACCGACTCGTGAATGTGCCGTTGCTTCCAGTGGCCCTTCGTCCGGTTGAAGAGCCGCAACTGCTTATCAGGATACCAGCCGCCGCCGCGAATCCAACGCTCTTGATAGAAAGTGCGGCGAGAGATGAGGTAGCCGTCCTCCGCCGGTGATTGGTTTTTGAGGGCCTCGATCGATTGTGTTAGTTGCTCTGAAACCCGTTCGTCCGCGTCGAGACTGAATACCCAGTCATGCTGCGCCTGGTCTACCGCAAACTGCTTCTGCGCGCTGAAGCCGGGCCAGTCGTGCACGAGCACACGCGCGCCGCACTCGCTACCAATCTCCCGCGTCGCATCCGTCGAATTTGAATCGACGACGACGATCTCGTCGGCCCACGCGACCGACTCGCAGGCGGCCTTGATGTTCGATTCCTCGTTGAAGGTGATGATGGTGGCGCTGATCTTCATCCGCTTCGATCAGCCACAAAGAAACACAAAAAGCACGGGAAGCGCAATTGAAAACTTCGCGCCTCCCGTGCTTCTTCGTTTCAAAGCCCGGCGATTAGGCCGCCCGGCGGACTTACGGCTGTGCAGGCGTTTCGACGATCACGTTGTTGGCGCGTAACGTGGTCGATGTCGCGCGCTGCAAGTCGGCGATCGCCTTGTTGTAGTCAGTCTCTGCTCGCAACTCGGAAGCGCGCGCGTTGGCGAGCGCGTTCTCGCGCTGGAACAGGAGGAACGTAGTCGAACGTCCGACCTGGTAGAGACGCTGCTCACCTTCGAGCTGCATCTCGGCGTTTGTTCGCGCTTCGCGAGCCGAGAGAACGCGCTGCCGCGCCGACTCAACGGCCTGAGCAGAGTTACGAACGTCGACTTCGATGACCTGCTCCTGCGATCTCGTCGACGCCTGCAACTGCTCTTTCTGAATCCGCGCGCCGGCCAGGTTGGCTTCCGCGGTCTTGTTCTTGAACGGGAAAGAGATTGCTACACCCACCGTGACGTTGCGTGTCTTACCGGTGAACAGATTTTGTATCGTTTGACCATAGCCGCCGACCAGGCTCGGGTTGACGACATTCGATTGCACGACAGTCGCGGGCACCGTCGCTACGGGAAGACCCTGGGCTCTCTGAATGTTTTGAATCTCGTTCAGCAGGAAAGCGGATGGATTCGTCAGCGGATCGCCGACGATGATTGGCGCCGTGGTGCCCGGCGGCGCAACGGTTGCGAGGCTCGTTCCGGCAAGACCGGTGAGCGCCAAAGTGCCAACCAAATCGATCTGCGGCTTGGTCTGGTTCTTGAAGAACGTGATGTCGATGTCGTTGATATCGTTCTGCAACCGCAAGCGTCGCAGCTCCGGACGATTATCGCGCGCCGCCTTCAAAGCATCCGTCAGATTTACCGGCGTCGAGTCAAACTTCGGCGTGTCCGTGGGCGTGAGCTGCGCTGACCAGTCAGGACTGTTCGGCTCCTTGAAGATAAGAATCTTCAGATTGTTTTCGGCGATCGCCACTGCCTGAATCGCCGAGTAGAGTGCGGTCTCGCGATTGGCGAGCTCGGTTTGCACTTCAGCTCTCTCGAGCGGAGCTTTGGCGCCGGCGGCGATCTGGGCCTCGATGTTGCGCAGGCTCTCACGCGAAAGATTCAGGTTGGCGAGCTGGTTCTGCTGATCGCGCAAAGCAAACACCAGTTCCCAGTAAGCCTGCTGCACGCGCGTGATCACGTCGATCGTACGCTGGCGGAAGTCGGCGTCTGACTGGTCCAGGCGCTTGCGTTGAATGCGAATCTGCCGGCGGTTGTTGTCGATCGAACGATCGCGCAACAGCGGCTGCGTGAACTGCACGGCAAGGTTCGACGAGTAGAACGGGTTCAGCAAGCTGAACGTGTTACTCGTGTTTGTGTACGAGTTTGAAAATTGGATGAAGTAGTTTCCGCCGCCCCTGCCGAACTGTTTCTGCACGGCAGGGCTGAGCGAGTAAGTCGTCGTGCTGAGGGTGCCGGACGCGCCGGAACCGCCGCTCAACTGGTTCTGCTGCGGCGAGATCCGCTTGTCGTATTGCGGGGTGATGGCGAAGACCGGATCAAAGATGCCCTCGAGAGCGCGCAACTGAGTCTCCGCAAAACGAACGTCGTCACGCGCGACTTCGATGTCGTTGTTATTTTCGAGGGCACGCTTGATCGCGTCGTTGAGCGACAGCGGCACGGTCTCGTTATTGACACCAATACGCGTCAGCGGCGGAACCGGCGGCAGTGGCCGTGCTTGAAACTCCGGAATCACCGGCTCGCGCATGGGTTCAGTCGATCCACCGGGCACGTTGCCGGCCGGCTGTCTCGGCAGTGGCGTTGCTTGCGGTGTTACCACACTTCCCGGAGGCGCGGTCGGACTTGTTTGCTGCGTTCCCGGAGGCGCCGTCGGATTTGTGGTCGTCGGCACGCCGGGGATTGGTTCCTGACCGGGCGGGCGTGTTGGATCGTTTGGCGCGGGCGTCGGCCGTGGTGTCGACTGCGGCACTTGCGCGAGTGCCGCACCTGTTCCCACCAACAAAGCGCTTGCGAGAACGACGGTCCTGACTACGGTACGAGACATAAACGTGAACATCAGACTAAGAGCTCCTTAAGATTGATCGCTTCCGATTCCCACCCGTCTTGTGAAGGGAATATCCGCAGCATTCTGGCAAACGAAGGTCCGCCGCAGCAAGTCTTTACTACGTTGTCGATAGAAACGCAGTTTCAAAAGAATGCTCGGATTCTGCGCAATCCGCCGCTGAATTGATGCTCGCTTGACACTGTCAACATCGGCAGGCGAGTATCTGTCCCACATTCGCAACATGTCTTGTCCCAAAATCGGCACAAACTCCACGTTGAGTTGTGAGTAACTTCAGGAGGATTTTGAAATGGCGGTTAAGGTTGGCATCAATGGGTTCGGACGCATAGGGCGCAACATCTTTCGCACGGCTCTCGGCGATCCGGACATCGACTTTGTGGCGGTTAACGATCTCACGGATACGCGAACGCTGGCGCACCTTCTGAAATACGATTCAGTACTCGGCAACTTAGACCACGAGATCACTTCCACCGAAAACGGCATCAAGGTAGAGAACGACGAGTTTCGCGTCTTCTCGCAACGCGATCCCGCCGCGATCGATTGGGAGTCAGTCGGCGCGGAGATCGTGATTGAGTCGACGGGCTTGTTTACGAAAGCGGAAGACGCGCGCAAGCACCTGCGCGGTCCGGTGAAGAAGGTGATCATCTCGGCGCCGGCGAAGAATGAAGACATCACGATCGTTCTCGGCGTGAATGAAGAGAAGTACGATCCGGCCGCACATCATGTGATTTCGAACGCGTCGTGTACGACGAATTGTCTGGCGCCGGTTGCGAAGGTCGTGCATGAGAAGTTTGGTATTCGCACCGCGCAGATGACGACGATCCACTCCTACACGAACGACCAGCAACTGCTCGATCTGCCGCACAAAGATCTGCGGCGCGCGCGTGCGGCGGCATTGTCGATGATCCCGACTTCGACCGGCGCGGCGAAGGCGGTGGCGCTCGTGCTGCCGGAGTTGAAAGGAAAGTTTGACGGTATCTCGGTGCGTGTGCCGACGCCGAACGTTTCGCTGGTGGATGTGGTGATGGATTTGGAAACCGAAACGACGGCCGAAGACGTCAACCGCGCGTTCAAAGATGCGGCGAACGAGGAGCTGCGCGGGATACTCGCTTTTTCCGAGGAACCGCTCGTGTCGAGCGACTACAAGCGCAATTCAAACTCGTCGATCGTCGATGCGGAGTACACGAAAGTGATCGGCGGAAAGATGTTGAAAGTACTGTCATGGTACGACAACGAGTGGGGCTATTCGTGCCGCGTGCGGGATCTGATCAAGTACATCGCGGG
Organism: Acidobacteriota bacterium; assembly: GCA_046733615.1. Lineage (GTDB taxonomy): Bacteria > Acidobacteriota > Blastocatellia > Pyrinomonadales > Pyrinomonadaceae > PSRF01. The sequence goes on from JBKPPP010000227.1 coordinate 19,292, forward strand.
TAAAGGATTGTGAAGCTTTCGATAAAAGATCTCGAGCTTGCGGGACAGCATGTTTTCGTCCGCGTCGACTTCAACGTCCCGATCAAAGACGGGAAGGTTGACGACGACACGCGGATCACGGCGGCGCTGCCGACGATCAACTACGCGATCGAGCAGGGCGCGCGCGTGATTCTGGCATCGCACCTGGGACGGCCGAAAGGCGAGCGCGTCGAGAAGTACAGTCTGCGGCCGGTCGCGGAGCATTTGTCGGAGTTGTTGGGACGGCAAGTTATGTTTGCGGAGGACTGTGTTGGCGAAGCCGCGCAGTCTGCGGCTGATGCGCTGGCGGAGGGCGACGTGTTGCTGCTGGAGAATCTCCGCTTTCATCGTGAAGAAGAGAAGAACGACGACGCGTTTGCGCGGCAGTTGGCTGCGCTTTGCAGTTTGTACGTGAACGACGCTTTTGGCGCGGCGCATCGCGCGCACGCTTCGACGGTAGGTATCACAAAGCATGTTGCGAAAGCCGCGGCCGGTTTGTTGATGCAGAAGGAGCTGGAGTATCTCAGCCGTGTTGTTAACGATCCGGAGCATCCGCTGGTCGCGATACTCGGCGGCGCAAAAGTGTCGGACAAGATTCCCGTCATCAACGCCCTTGTCGATCGCGGCGTGGACAAGATCCTGATCGGCGGCGCGATGGCTTACACGTTTCTGAAGGCTGAGGGTTTTACCGTCGGCAAATCGCTGGTCGAGGATTCAATGCTGCAAACGGCGTTGGAGACCAAGCAGCGAGCGGAGGCGAAGGGGATTGAGTTTCTGTTGCCGACGGATCATCAGGTCGTCGACAGTTACGAGCCGATCAAGGGGCAGCAGATCGCGACGAAGACGATACCGATCGAGTTTACGAATATTGGTTTGGTGGGAATGGATATCGGCGTGGAGACTGTCGCGCACTTTTCGCGCGCGCTCGCTGATGCGCGCATGATCATCTGGAATGGTCCGATGGGTGTGTTTGAAGAGCCGCCGTTCGACGAGGGGACGATCGGTGTTGCGCGCGCGGTTGCGGAAGCAGCCGATCGCGGTGCGACCGTGATCGTCGGTGGGGGCGATTCGGTTTCGGCGGTTACACGTGCGGGCGTTGCGGATCGGATCACGCATATTTCGACCGGCGGTGGTGCGACGTTGGAGTTTCTCGCGGGTGAAGAGCTGCCGGGCGTGGCGGCGTTAACGGATAAAATCTAAAAAATTATGCGGAAACCGGTAATCGCAGGAAACTGGAAGATGTTCAAAACCGTCGGCGAGTCGGTTGAGACGGCGCTGGCGTTGAAGCCGCTGGTTGCGAATGCGAACCACTGCGAGGTCGTGATCGCGCCCGTGTTCACGGCGTTGAAAACTGTCTGCGACCGGCTCGAGGGCTCGAACATCAAGGTGTCCGCGCAGGATTGCGCGACGGAGGTCAAGGAAGGCGCGCACACCGGCGAGATCGCGGCGTTTATGTTGCGCGACGCCGGCGCTCGCTACGTGATTATTGGTCACTCCGAGCGGCGGCAGTTCTACTGCGAGTCGGATGTGATGGTGCAGCGGAAGGTGCAGGCCGCGCTGGCCGCCGGGTTGATGGTGATCATGTGCGTGGGCGAAACGCTCGAGCAGCGCGAGCAGGGAAGCGCGGAAACCGTGGTTTCGCAGCAATTGACTGGCGGTCTCAGCGGGTTGACAGCCCCGGATCTCGACCGTATCATCGTCGCCTACGAGCCCGTTTGGGCCATCGGCACGGGACGCACAGCGACGCCGGAGCAAGCGCAGGAAATGCACGCGTTTATCCGGCGCGTTTTCGCGGATAGGCATTCCAGGCAGGCGGCTGACGCGCTGCGAATCCTCTACGGTGGCTCGGTCAAGCCCGACAACATCGCGGGACTGATGGCGCGAGCCGACATCGACGGCGCGCTCGTGGGCGGGGCGAGTTTGCAAGCCGAGAGCTTCGCGCAGATCGTGAACTATCGGGATGCTTAATGTTCTTAGATTGTGGTTTCGTTTGTTCTTAGATTCTACCCTTGTTTGACTCGGTTACTAGCTACTTCGAATTAGAGTTGGAGTTTTAATTTGTTAAGTTACATTCTTTACGGACTATTCATTCTCGCGTGCATCATCCTGGTCGTGGTGATCTTATTGCAGCCCGGCAAAGCCGACGCGGGCGCACTCTTCTCGAGCAGCCTGTCGAGCACCGCCTTCGGCCCGCGCGGCACCGCAAGTTTGTTGGCGAAGATCACGATCGGCGCCGCCGCGGCATTCATGCTGATCGCGTTGATGCTCGGATTGCCGGTCCTGACCGGATCGCGATCGGTATTGCAGTCGGCGCCCGAGAGCGCACCGGTTTCTACACCAACGCCTGTACCGCAAGCGTCACCGGCGCAACAGTCCGCGCCGGCAACGTCGCCCGCGCAAGGTTCACAATCAGCGCCCGCCGCTTCACCCTCGCCGAGCAAGTAGGTTG
>JBKPPP010000228.1:0-6228 GCA_046733615.1 Acidobacteriota bacterium
AGCCCAGGCTGCGGAAGGCGAACAACACAGCAATCCGTTTCGCGAGCTTTCGAAAGAAGAGTCGGAACGCCGGGCCGCAGCGGGCGAGCCGTTTGCCATTCGTTTGAAGGTGCCGCCGGAAGGGCAGACGCGATTTACCGACATCGTCTACGGCGGGCAGGAGCGCAGTTATTCGGAAATCGAAGATCTGGTGTTGCTGCGGTCAGACGGTCATCCGCTCTACAACCTTTCAGTCGTGCTCGACGACATCGAAATGGGCATCACGCACGTGATCCGCGGGCAGGACCACCTGACAAACACACACAAGCAGGTCCTGCTCTACGAGGCATTCGGCGCGGAGGTGCCGCAGTTTGCGCACTTGCCACTGATTCTCGCGCCTGACAAGAGCAAACTCTCAAAACGAAAGCACGGAGAAGTAGTATCCCTGACGACGTATCGCGATCGCGGTTTTTTGCCGGCGGCGTTTCGCAACTTCCTGGCGCTGCTCGGCTGGGCGCCACCCGCAGGACAGGAACTGCTCAGCAAGGAAGAGCTCGTCGAATTGTTCTCGCTCGAAGGCATCGGCCGCGCCAACGCGATCTTCAACTTTCAAGAGAACGATCCCAAACGCTGGACCGACGACAAGGCGCTTTGGATGAACGCCGAGTACATTCGAAACGTACTGTCACCTGAAGAGCTTCTGCCGCTGGTCAAAAACGAACTGCGCGCAAGCAAACTCTGGCGTGAAGAGTATGAAGAAGAGGAGCGCGAGTGGTTCAGCAAGACGATCGATCTGATCCGCCAGCGTTACTTCACGTTGAAAGATTTCTCGACGCAGGGCCGCGCTTATTTTTCCGACGATTTCGATTTCGACCCGGCAGCGGTCGAGAAGAACCTGCTGAAGGAGCCGCGCTTGCGTGAGTTGCTGAATGGTCTTGCGGACAAGCTGGAAACAGTTGAGCCATTCAACGCGGAAACGTCGGAAGCGGCGTTGCGCGGGTTTGCCGATCAGGGGGGCTTCAAAGCGGGGTTGCTAATCAACGGTGCGCGCACGATGCTCACCGGACAGGCTGTCGGGCCGTCGATGTTTGAGCTCTTCGACGTGTTCGGGCGGGAGAGGTCAGTGACACGACTACGCAGCGCAGTGCCGTGGTCTGAAGGAGAGAATTTATGAATAAGAAGATCGTTGTGGCGGTGAGTCTTGTTTTCTTAAATTTATTTTCTGTTCTGGGCCAGACTCAAGCGCCCACGCCGAAACCTGTGCAAGCACCCACTCGACCTGCGCAAGCGCCCACGCCGAAACCTGCGCCGCCGTCGGACTCTGACGCAGTGCTTGCTGCCTTCGACAAACTGCTCGACGGCATCCGCCACGCCGATCTGAAAGCCGTCACCTCCGTCTACTGGAACTCGCCGCACCTCAGTCTCTTCAACTACAACGGCTCGGTCACCAAGGGCTGGGAACAGATGCGCAAGAATCGCGAGAGCTCTTATCCCGAGATCAAAGACGTGAAGCTCGACGTGCGCGACAAGGCGTTGACGATGCTGGGCCGCGACGCGGCGCTCGTTACCTGCCAGTGGACGCAAACACAAAATTACAAAGGCACTCCCGAAACAGCATCGGGCCGCATGACGCTGGTCTTTAAAAAGTTCGGTACTACCTGGAAGGCGATTCACCTGCACTCGTCGGCCGACTCGCCCAATCCGGCTAGCATTCCGCCATCGGAGCAGATTCCGACGACGGCGGCGCCGCCAACTCCGTCTCCGTCTCCTTCTCCTTCGCCTTCCCCGACGCCACCAGCGACGCGCCCGCGCCAGCGAGGATGATCAGAAACGGAAACAGCTCGACCGTGTAACGGGGTTCCGGGTTTTCGAGCGTCGCGAAGAAACCAAGGCGCAGGAAGATCAGCAGCATCGCGAGCAGCACCCACATCCGTGCGTAAGGAGCACGCGAACGCCACAGCAGCCACCCGCCAATCACGCCCAACAGTGAATAGATCGCCGTCAGCGCGGCGAAGAGCGGTAGCCAGTATTGCTGGTGAATGTCGTAGTCGAGATCTTTCAGCGGCAACAGCTCGCCGTTGAACGGGTAATACTGCGAGTGTGTGTCGCACCAGAGCGTCATCGCGCGCTTGAATGGGAGCACGATGTAGTAACGCAGCGGCGAGCGCGCGCGGCGCTCCTGGCCGATCTGCGCAAAGCCCGCGTCGATCTCCGGGGTTAACTCGACGTTAGCTTCCTCCTGCTCTTGCTGCTGCTCGGGTTCTTCCTGCTGCTCCTCGTCTTCTGAAGACTGTTCGTCTTCGTCTCCGCCCTCGTCGTTTTCGTTGTTGTCGGTGTCGTCGCTTTTGTCAGCTTCTTCTTCGGTGGAATCTGAAGAATCAGCCGCAGAATTGTTGTACTTGTCGAGCAGCGCGGCGACGCGCTCGCGTTCCTCTTTGGAATCAAAAGCGCGGTCCGGAAAATCGGTGATCTTGATGGCGTGCGTGTCGACGGACCAGAGCACCGGACCGATGTAGCGCTCGTCGTCGAGCCACGTGCGCAGCCAGAGCAGATAACCGCGCGGCACAAACTCGCCGGGCATCTCGCCATGCGCGGGCGCGAGCGGCTGAAACACGCCAAACACGCGCCGGTTGCGAATGGTCCAGGGCACGAGCAAGACGCAGAAGGCCAGCGAGAAGAGTGCGGCGGACAAGAAGGACCGCCTGAAGTTTCGCGTCCAAAGGATTGAAAGCACGAGCGTCACGCCGACAGCCGCGGCGAACAATCCGCTGTCTGGCCGAAACTCAACCGCCAGGCCTACGATCAACCCACTGACGGCCCACCAGAGCAGCGCCTTTCGCAGCTCTGTCGCCTTGAACGCAAACGTCGCCGTCAGCACCAGCGCCATCGCCAGGAAATTCGTCGGCACTTCGGTCAGCACTGTTGCGACGTAGATCGCCGTGAACGGGCAGATCGCCGCCAGCGCAAACGCAATGATTGCCGCGCGGTGTTTACGCGCCGGATCGTTCACCCATGCCGCAGCCACCAGCGCGATGAGCACGCACGTCAGCGTGTCGATCACTGCCTGCGCCACGCGCACCGCGGTGTTGTTGCCGTGCCCGAACAGTTTGTAAACACCCGCCACAAACAGCGGGTAGCCGGGAAGGCGGATTATTGAGGGAACGTAAGGCGGCTGGTTCTCGTGGGAAAAGACGTGCTGCTCGAGGACGTTGGTTGCAATCTGCGCGTAGACGCGGCCGTCGTCCGGTTCGTCATTCGGCAGCCGCAGCGCCACGAAGAGCCGAAAGCCGAGCGCGATGACGAACAGCAGTACGTAGACAGCCCAGAGCCGCTTCTTGTGAGACATCGAGTACACGGGGCGCAGCCCCAACATGTTTAGCCACTTCGGCGAGGCATAGCCTCGCCGCACATCCGTCGGCAAAGCCGAGCGAGTCCATCAACACTGCACTCCAACAACCCACACTCGAACCGAGAGAAGTGCCATCGACGCGAAGTTAGCTATGGTCCGGCTTCGGCGGTCGCTTTGCGCTCGAGTTTGCCCCAGCCAACTACCGGCCCGCGGATCGCCATCGCGACCGACTTGATCATGACGTAGTACATCACCTGCCGGTAACAGAACCGTTGCAGGAACAACCACCAGAGCAAACTCCAGCGCTCGCGCCGCTCGAGCAGAAACGCGAAGCACGCCGTCACCCAGTCGATGGCGAGAAACAGCGCGTAGTAAAAGAGCACCTGCCGAAGGTTCGTCGAGGAATACTCAGCCGCTTGCTGCCAGCGATCGATGCCGACGGAGATCAGCGTGTAGAGCAGCATCAGGTCCATCACCGGTGAGATCAGCGGAAACAGGATCTGAAAGATCCAGACGTTGGGCATCGCGATGAAGCCCAGCGCGCCGTAGCGCGGCCGAAACAGCGCATCGGCGTGTTTCCACAAACACTGAAGCGTGCCGTACGACCAGCGAAAACGCTGCTTCGCCAGCGAGCGCAGATTGTGCGGCGCCTCGGTCCACGCCACGGCCGTTTCTTCGTAACCAATCTTGTAACCAAAACGGCGAATACGCAGCGTCAGATCCTGATCTTCGGCGAGCGTGTCTGACGGGAAACCTCCGGCTTCCAGCAGCAGGTCTTTGCGCCACGCGCCGACCGCGCCCGGCACGACAGTGATGCAGTTGAGACTCGCAAACGCGCGTCGATCCATGTTTTGCGAAGTGATGTACTCGAGCGCCTGCCAGCGCGTGACCAGGTTCACGCGGTTTCCGACTTTCGCATTCCCCGCGACCGCGCCGATCTCTTTCACATAAAACCTGTGCGCCAGCGCGCCGACAGTTTGCGGCGCGAACACGGTGTCAGCATCAAGCGCGACGACGATCTCGCCGTTCGCCTGGCGCAAACCGGTGTTGAGCGCCGTCGCCTTGCCTGCGTTCGGCATCGTCAACAACCGCACCCGCTCGTCGGCGCCAAACTCGTCCTTGACCACTTTGCTCGTGTTGTCTTCCGATCCATCGTCGACGACGATGATTTCATAATGCGGGTAATTGGAAGCGAGCAGGCTGCGGATCGTGTTCGCGATAACGAGCTCCTCGTTGTAAGCGGGAACGATGATCGAAACAAGCGGCGTGAACTCGCTGCCCGCGTGGATCCGTTCGCGACGCCGCGATCGCAGCCACTGCGCAAACGCGAGCGAGCCGACGAAAAACAGCCGTCCCAGCCCCAGCACGATGCCGATGAGAAAAGTCCATTGCAGCGTCCAGCTACCCGTCGACAGGAAGAAGAAGGCGATCGCGTCAGCGCGGGTGAAGACCCGTTGGTTCGGCGGGATGACCGGCATCACCTGGTCCCGCGTGAGCCCCGCCAGGGCTGAAACGCCGACAAAACGATAACCGCGCGCTTTCAACTCGTGAATCAACGCCGGCAGCGCCGCGATCGTCGCGCTGCGATCCCCGCCCGAATCGTGCAGCAGGATCACTTCGCCGCGAGTCTCGGGGTTTTTATCGATGACGCGATCGAGCGTGCGATTGACGATCTGATCGGCGGTGACGGGAAGTTGCCAGTCGTTCGGATCGATGCGAACGCCGATCATCAGGTAGCCCAGGTTCTGGGCGATAAGCGCCGGCTCGACTTCCTGCGGGCGGTCAGCTTCCGCGTCGCCGAAATACGGCGGACGAAACAGGACCGTCGAACGCCCCACTTGCGATTCGATCAATCGCTGCGTCGCGTTCAGCTCCAGCTCCGTCAACGACAGCGGCATTTCGCCGAGGTTCGGATGCGTGAACGTGTGATTGCCCAGCTCGTGACCTTCATTCACGATCCGCTGCACGAGATCCGGATACGCCTGCCCGTTTTTCCCGATGATGAAGAAAGTCGCGGGCACCTGCTCGCGTTTCAGGATGTCGAGGATCGCCGGCGTCCAGCGCGGGTCCGGCCCGTCGTCAAACGTGAGCGCCAGCATGCCGGGCCGGTCGCCGGTGCGTTGCACGACGTAAGACGTCGGCAGCGCGGTGAACTGTTCCGACTTGACGTAGCCATTTGCCTGGTCGACTTCCAGATTTCGCGCGCCCTTCTGCGGCCGCGACATCACCTTCAAAACCTCGCCGTTGCCTTCAAAATCGACCTGGTAACCGTAGTTGATCGTGCGTAGCGCGTCGGGTGAAGAGCTGTCGGTTCCGAGTATCGACCAGATCGACGGATCTTCCGATCCGAGCCGCCAGATGCCGAAACCCGCGGGCTTGAACCCGCTCGCGGCGCGCATCTGGTTGTAAGCCGTGACCGCATCGAGAAACCAGACTTTGTGATGCGACTCGTCTTCTTCGTCGTACTCGAAATAAGGATTGCGCGACGCGGGATCGAAAGCGGGAGTGGCGCTCGACTCCTGCGCGGTGATCAGCGCCTCCTGAAAAGTGACTTCATCGGCGTTGTTGTCCGCGTCGCTCCAGTTGTAGCCGTAGTTACCGAGCGCGATGATCGTCTTCGACGCGTCGAGGTCGCGCATCTGCGTGATGAGGTGTTGTTCGAACCAGTCCTGCGCCGCGACCGGCCCGGCATCGCTGCCGGTCCAATGCTGATCGTAAGCCATCAGGATCAGGTAGTCGCTCGCGGCCGAGTAGGCCTTGTAATCCCACTCCGAATCGGCAAACGGCACCGCCTGAACCACCAGCAGTCCTTTAGCGGCAAAGACGGAGTGCAGCTCCTGCATGAACGTGACCAAGTTTGCCTGCGAGCTGGTGGGCGGCTCTTCAAAGTCGACACAGAT
>JBKPPP010000229.1:0-8370 GCA_046733615.1 Acidobacteriota bacterium
ACGGTTGATAACATCACAAAGTCCGGTTACACGTTTGATCGGAGTAACAGCGTTTTGAGTAAGACCATCACGAAATAGGTCTGCTCCAAAGGTCGAACCGCACCAGCAAGTGTAGGGATTAGAGGTTGCGCGGTCGGATGATGAAGGTCCTACCAAAGAGAGAAAAGCGATACTCGACTGCCTACCTTCGACGCCGAAGTAAGAAGAACAACAAGGCTGCGATTGCGAGTAGAACAAACGTGCCGGGCCAGATCCAAAGACCCCGATCGCTGCTGTACCCACCGACGACGATGCATCCTGAGGCAAAGACGATCGTCGCCACCAAAAGAACGAGCGCACGAAGTATGTGTGAATAGCTCAACATAGTCCAACTCCACACCGAAGAGAGCGCGCCGTTCCAATTGAAGACGAGCAGGACGATCAACTGCTTGAAATCGAACTAAAACGATCGTAGTTCACGTACGGCCACCAACGACCAGCAAGTGTGATGCCTTCCTGCGATCAGGCTTCATCGTATCGCCTTTACTGGAAGATCGCGATACGGAACGGTTGTTGCTCTTGCGGCATCGACCATTAAGGCTTAGTACAGAATCAGTGCGCGTTTGGCGCGCCTGCAAACAAAAGGAGTGAGCATGGGAGAATACAATCGAGACAGTGTTGGCGAGGAAGCATCCGCATTTGGCCAGCGCGCTAAAGGCGACGTGAAGGAAGCGGCGGGCGCAATCACCGGTAACCCAGATCGTGAGCGGGCAGGTGCGCAAGAAGCTGCAATGGGAGCGGCGAGACAGCGCTCCAACCGCATGGTAACCGGCTTGTTCAGAGATCGCGAAAGCGCTGAACGTGCCTACGGATCGCTATCCGAACGCGGGTATGGAAAAGACGACGTCAATCTAATGATGTCGGATGACACGCGGAAGAAATACTTTTCCGATGACGACGACACCGAATTCGGTACGAAAGCATGGGAAGGCGCGGGCAAGGGCGCCGCGATTGGCGGCGGTGTTGGGGCAACGCTCGCAGCCATCGCAGCCATCGGCACCACCCTCGCTCTACCAGGACTCGGGCTACTGATAGCCGGCCCAATCGCTGCCGGTCTAGCCGGCGCAGGCGCGGGCGCGTTGACTGGCGGTTTGATTGGTGCGCTCGTCGGACACGGCATCCCGGAAGACCACGCAAAAGCTTACGAGCAGGGACTGCGTGAGGGCGGCATCGTGATGGGTGTGCAGCCTCGTACTGACGAAGACGCCGACTACTTTGAGAAGAGCTGGCGTGAAAACCGCGGCGAATCGGTATACCGGTAATTGGCGACGACAGGGGGGACCATGACGCAACGCAATCTTGTGCTTGCGTTGGTACTCATGAGCAGTGCAGCGCTTGGTGGCTGCGGTGCCCATGACAATACCAATGCGGGAGCGAACTCTAACAACAGCAACGCCGCCAGTCCGCAGCGCCAGGGCGCAGTTGAGACGAACGCCAATATTCCGGCCAATGCGAACCGGAGTAGTGTTCCGGCAAATACAGGCGTGGTGACGAACGATAAGGGCAATGAGAATACAGCCGGGGTGCGGTCGGTAAACAGTAACGCAAACCACAACAGCAACAGCAACGCAAACCGGAACAGCAACGCTAGCCCTAGCCCGCGAAATAAAAACAGCAACCGCTAAGCGTTACTTTAAAACTGGCAAGGTAGGCTACCGCATCTCGCGATTGCCTACCTTGTGAGTTGCCTCGCAGGGTTCATCGACTGCTTACTCCCTTCTGGATTTACGCGGCAGCATTTGATCATTCCATTTCTCAAACTCGCTCATCAGTCGCCGTAGGATCTCGGGACGTTTTTGACTGAAGTCTGCCTGCTCGTGCTGATCGACCGATAGATTGAACAGGCGTCGAACCTCGCCGTCGCGAAAGAATTTCCACTCTCCTGCCCGCGCCGCGTCCTGGTTGTAGATCCGCCAGAAGAAAGTGCGATCGCGCAATTCGTTGCTGCCTGTCAGCACGGGCAGTAGATCAATCCCGTCAAGCGAACGACGCGCATCGGCGTCTGTTTTACCGGTAGCTAAGATCGTCGCGGTCCAGTCCATCGTGATCGCCATCTGCCGCGTTACGCGATTGGCGGGCACGATCCCCGGCCAGCGAACCATTGCGGGCACACGGATTCCACCTTCAAGCAGATCACCTTTCCCACCCGAGAAAGGCCACTCATACGAGAACCGCTCACCACCGTTGTCACTGGTGAAGATCACCAGCGTGCTGCCATCGATGCCGGTGCCTCTTACTGCTTGCATTACTCGACCAACGCCTTCATCCAGACTCTTCATCATCTCGGCGTACAACTTCAGAGAGCCACCGCCGCCCATCGTCACCGGCTCGATCGTCTTATCCGTGAAGGTCACTGTCTCGCCGCCTTTTGGTCCCTGCCACGGCCAGTGCGGCGCTGTGTAATGCAGACTCAGGAAAAACGGAGCGTGGCGACGCTTCGTAACGAAACGAACTGCGCGTTCCGTCAGCAACTCGGTGATATAACCGTTGCGGTCCACCGGAGTTAGATTCTCGTACAAGTCGGGCTGGCCCAGACCGTTTTTGTGCAGGAAGTAATCGCCCGCTCCGGCCAGAATGCCAAAGAATTCATCAAAGCCGTGAGCATTTGGACCCCACTCCGGACGAAGACCGAGATGCCACTTCCCGATCAGCGCCGTCTCGTAACCACTCTGCTTGAGTAACGACGCGATCGTCGGCTGCCGGGGCTCGAGACCAACATCACGGTTGCTAGCCGGCAACGGTTCCTCCAAACCGATTTTGAAACGGGCCGGGTATCGACCGGTGATGTATCCGCAACGTGTTGGCGTGCAAACAGCGGACGCAGAATAAGCATCCGTAAATCTTGTGCCCTGTGACGCAAGGCGGTCGATGTTGGGAGTGCGGTAATCGGGCCGACCATAACAACTCAGATCTCCCCAACCCAGATCGTCAGCGAGAATGAAGATTATGTTCGGGCGAGAGTTTCTTGCGCGAGAGGCAGTTTGGGCCAGGTGCGTTTTGGCAAGCGCGCTCAGGTCGCGTGAAAACGTTGCACCGGCCGCCAGGCTTTGGACGAACCGTCGGCGCGTAAGTTTCATAGGCCAATCTTCATTGTTTGGAACGCAGGTCTTTGATTGTGTCACGTATCCTGGCGGCATCAGGCGCCTTCGGATCCAGCGCGAGATATCGCTCGAGTTCATCGGCTGCGCGCTGGTACTGTCTGTTCCGCCAGTAAATCCCACCCAGGTACTTGTGGGCCTGTGCTATCTGATCGTTGCTGTTCTTAACCGAGACTGCAAACTCCGACTCCGCCGTCTCAAACTGGTGCTGGTTCAGCAAAGCTAACGCGAGATAGTAATGGGCTGTGGCTGCTGCGTTATTGATCTGAAGCGCCTGTCGCAATTGCTTTTCGCCTTCGACGAATCTCTTAAGATTCACGAGCGCGATTCCGTAATTGAGGTGCGCCGCGAAATCCTGTGGGCTGAGTTTCACGGCCTCCGCGAGCGCTTCCGCTGCTTTATTCGCCTGTCCCACCTTTAGATATTGGACGCCCATTTCGTTGTAAGCCAATTCGAAATTCGGAGCCTGCGAGATCGCCGCTCTAAACTGCTCGATTGCTTTTCCGCTTTCTCCCAGGTGAGCCGATTGAACCGCCTTGTTGAAAAGCTCCCGCGCCGGCTTGGGTACGTTCGCGAATGCGGCGCGCGTTGATGCAGTTGGGGAATCGACTGCATACGCGCGCTTCGGCTGGAGATAGATCTGCACTTGATAGATCACCGGCATCGCGTATTGCGACGGATTGCCCTGCGCCGGCACAGGCCCTGCTGAACCGACGCCGACAGTTTCGATGGCGTTCTCGTATTCCTCGCCACCTTCCACAACGATCGTGTAGGAATCAGGTCGCAAGTGCGTAAAGCTGAAGTTTCCGTCGGGGTCCGCAACCGTGCTCAGCTCGCTCGAGCTATCGCTTTTGAGCTTTACAACCGGTCGCATTGAGGAAGGTTGTTTCGCGGGGAAATGGATCCTTCCTTGTATTACTTCATTGCCGGAAGTGCCGGACGTATTTACTCCGTGCATGCCTTGCGCGTAGGTGACCGCGGGCAGGCAGAAAACGATTGCGAGCGTTATCGCTCTCAACAGAAATCTACTATTGAACACAAATATGCCCCCGAGAATGAAAACGTTTACGACTCTCCTTGATGATAGAATAGCGCAAGAAGCGTGGTTGTGGGCCATTCAAATCTCTATTTACCGTCTTAAGAGCTCTGGTCGGTGAGCTTCGGAATGTTGAGTTCGAGAGTACAGAGATTTCTCGACGCCGTTGCCAGCTTATTCTTTTTGACCCTGGCCGCTCTTCTGATCGTTTTGGCGTCTCGGGTCCCATACCACGATGGGAATTATCAGGTTTTCTACCTCGGTTTCGGCTTATGGCTCGAGGTCGGCTATCTGACAATCCACTTCGGACTTAAAGCAATTCTCACGAAACGAGCCAGATTGATCGCGCGAATCAGCCGGATACTAGGTCTGCTGTTGCTGGTTCCGGTGGGACTAATCATATTGATCTTAGCTGTTCTTTTAGATCAATCGATCAGATTCTCCCTTCGCGGCTACGAACGAGAAGTACGAAATGACGAGCTGATCTTCGGGATTCTTATCTTGGTCCTGCTGGTTGTGCCTGCGTTTCTGATTCTACGCGATATAGTGATCTCGTTTTTGCGACGTCGCACCGAATTATAGGAGAAGGCGACTCGGCTAAGAGTTACCGCGGGTTACCGCAGCCGCTGCGCGAGCCAGTCGACGATCGTCTCCACCACGTCTGCACGCATCATCAGGGGCGCCGGGAGCTTCGAATAGTTCGGCGGGAAGCCATCGGTGTCCTGCACGAAGAGATGGTTGACATCCGGCACCACGCGTGCAGTCACGTCCTTGTTTCCGCCCTCCTTGAACACGGCCTCCTGTAGGGCCACCTGCTCCGGCACCGCCTGCTGGTCGCGCGAGCCGGTCAGGATCAGCACCGGCGTCTTCACGCGACGCATCGTGGGAGCAGGATCGTACGTGAGGAAGAATTTCATCCATGGGTCCTTTTCCATCATGGCGTCGATCGTCTTGGGGATTTCGGCGATTTGCGCTTCGCGCATTTCGGGCGTGAGCTTGGCGTGCTCGATCTGGTTCTTGAGCTGAAAGTGGAGCGCGGTACGCCCGGGCTGAGCGATGCCGGCGAGCAGCACGATGGCGCGCAACGTTGGTTCCTTGTCGGCCACCATCGGCGCGATCAGAGCACCCTCGCTGTGACCGAGCACCGCGAGGCGGTCGGCGCGGATCTCAGGCCGCGTGCGCAGATATGCGAGGCCCGCGCGCACGTCCTCGGCGAAGTCGGCGCTCGTCGAGCCCTTGAACGTGCCGCCGGATGAGCCCGTTCCTCGGTCGTCCATGCGCAGCACGGCGATTCCGCGACGTCCCAGCGCATCCGCGAGCTGGCGGAACGGTCGAAATCCTGGCAGCCCGATGTTCTCATCGCGGTCCTGCGGTCCTGATCCCGTGATAGTAACGAGCGCTGCAACGGGTTGTTTGTTGCCGGCGCCTTTGGGCAGCGTCAGAGTGCCGGCAAGCGTGTGTCCGGCGGGTGTCTTCACCGTCACCTCTTCCGCGGTGTAGGGTGCGTCAGCGGGAGCGGAGTAATCCGGCTTGGGTTTCGGCGTTGGCGTTGGTGTGGGCGTTGGCGCTGCCTGTTCGCTGCGCTTCAAAGTGAGCGGAAACTCTCCGCCGCCCTGAGAAAACGTCCCGGTCCACTCCGTGCGCTCTTTGTTCAAGGAGCCTTCGAAAACGATCGCGGGCGATTTGATCTCCACGCGAACGGTATCGCCATTTACCGTGACTTTATCAATCGGAAGGGTCGCGCCTTGATCGACACTCTCCAAATTACCGGTGTAAGTGCCGTCGTCCGATTTCGTCAGGGTCACGACCAAACGAAACTTCTGCCCGCCCGCTTCAAGCGTACCTTGCCACGAACCCTCGATGCTTTTCGCCGGTGTTTGACCAATGACCGAATATGAGAGACCGCACAATAAAAGCAAGCTCAACAAACTAATTTTCATATTCGCGGACGATAGGTCATCGGTTTCTACGTGTCAACCGACTGCCTCGGCGAGAACAGCGACAGCTTCAGCCGGCGGCGCCGCTGCGCTTTGCATTGCGGACGCGAGCGTGCCGTACACGTCACTCCACGCGCCTTCAACCTCGGGTGTGAAGGACTCGCCCAAGCCTTTCCGCAGCGTCCACAAAAGCGCCTGCCCAACTGTGTCGTAGTCTTTGTCTCGAACTCCATATCCGGCGTGTCGCGCGCCCAGCGATCGGACCACTGGCAGAAGTTGCTCCATCCGGTCAAGACTGCTGACCGCCACTCCGAGCATTTGCATCAATTTGCGGCCCTGCTCGGTAAGGTTTCCTTTGAAGAGCAATTCCAGATCGGGGTCGAGCTCGAAGAGTCGAGCGTAAAAGAGTTGGGCCGCGGTCTCGGCGATCGGGGCCACCTGTTTGAAGCTATCCTGCACTAGTTTGATCTGTTCATTAGTCATGATGACCTCTCCTGATGGTTAACGCCACGTTCATTAAGGCGTAAATCATCCGCGATTTGGTTCATCAGTGGACTTGAATAGAGCAAAATACTACCCAAATGGGTGGGTGGTAGTTTATTACGTGCGAAGGGTGGGCCTGCTCTACTCGTGGGCGTCGCGGCTCCTCAGGCTATCGCTTCAAGAATAAACTTGGTCACTCCGTCCGGATCATCCCACATCGGTACGTGCCCCCAGCCGTCCCGATCTTGCCAATTCACATCATCGGGAATTTCGTGGCGCAGCCGGGCGCTGGGCGGGAGTAACCAATCGCGTTTACCAAAGGCGATGGTGAGTCGAATATTTGCGAAGCTGGTCCTGCCGCCCACAAAAGGATCTTTGAGACTGTCGCGAAACTTCTTGAAAGCAGCCTTGGAAGCAAAGAGTGGAGCAGAGGAAAAAATCTCTATCAATTCGCAGGCGTCTTCCGCGGGCACATTGGCTGAGGCTGGGACGGCCATGATTAGTTTGCGTGTGTAAGTTCGGCGAACTAACGCGCGGGTCAGACGCGGTAGGTAGCGGACTGCGAGGCGTGTGAACTGAAGGACGACTTCACTTCGTAACGGGTGATGCTTCTTCCATAAGCCCGCGGGCGAGATAGCAGCGACAGACCTGACCCGAAAGTTACCAAGCTTCCCGACCTTCGCTGCTTCCAGTGCGAGGTACCCTCCCAAGGAGTTTCCAACGATGTCTACACATTCGTATTGTTTGCTGATCTGTTTCTCGTCGTCGATCCGGCTTAGTGTTTCGGCTAAAGAGCTGACTCCCGTCACAAGATTAGCTGGTGTCGGCTGAATGTGGTCCGGCATTGACGGAGTAATACCAAAGCCGGCGATGTCGAATGCCAGGACACGTCGTTCGTGAGCAAGATTATTGATGATCGTCTTCCATGCAAGATGCGACATGCCTATGCCGTGGAGCAGGATCAATGGTAGACCGTGGCCCACATCCTGGTAGTGCCAGCCAAACTCGTGAGTTGGACAGAACAGGCAATCACGGCCATCTGGAGATTGGACTCTCGTTTCCATCGTCTGGCTGATTTTACTCGCCCGGTCCACTTTAACAACCACGATCTGGCCCCCCGATTGCTAGCCACACACCTAATCGCAAGTTAAAGACAGAGGGTAAGACATGACGACAGAAAAGGTGACAGTCGCGCAAAGGAGCATTTCGAGTAAGGCATCACGGAAAAGACCAGGGGGCGCGCTCAAAAGCCGGCGCAAATTTCTCTACTACTTCCCCGGTGGGTTTCACGATGCGACCTACATTGACTGGGAACGGAACTACAAATGGCAAGCACATCAGCAATGGGAAGAACTTCTAAATCGAAACGAATTGAGACAGTTGTTAAAGCAGAAGGAATACAGTGAAATCGCCGCCCGCGCGATTCGAATCGAGTCGCGAACCAATTTGCTTTTCTCGTTTGAGAAGATGGCCTTGCGCGATGCGGTCAAGTCAGGCGAGGGGGCACGACTCTTTTCACGAGGTCTTTACGAGTTTCTACATGGCCCGCTAAGTATGAGCGAACGCTTCGTAGCCTGGGTCGAAATGATTGCTTTGCTTCCGCGAAAACAGACGCGAGTACTCACGTGGCCCGTGATAACTGTCTTCGGCTTCATCGCCCAGCCAGAGACGCACATCTTTCTGAAACCGAATGTGACGCGGATTGCAGCGCGGAAATTTGGATTCGACTTCCACTACAAGACACGTCCCTCCTGGGAGACGTATTCAGAGTTTTTGC
>JBKPPP010000230.1:0-7912 GCA_046733615.1 Acidobacteriota bacterium
AGGCCATGTCCGAGTTAAACCCGATGTTATTTCCATCATGCTCAATCATCAGGTGACCGTTCACGCGGCGTACATACAAACCACAGGCATAGTCACCTTTGAATGGCGTGATCATTTTGTGCAGCGATGTAGCCGATAATAACTTCCCTCCGAACAGTCCCTCTTCCCAACGGAGCAAGTCCTCGGTTGTCGAGTAGAGTGAGCCCGACGAAAAGCCCATCCTGAAATCGGGACGTTCCGCATTCTCGATCCCATTGCGACCCGGCCAATAACCAGAAGCACGCCGGGGATGTTTGCAATTGCAGCGATGACTAGCGGTATAGTTACTGCGCTTGGGAACTAGACGAAGTGACTCATAAAGTTAGTACGTTGCGAGAAGATCAAAAGGTTATTTGTTTGGAGGGATGAAATGGAGGTTAGACCATGAGTGCAAATTCAAAGAAGCTTGATGGCAAGGTAGCGCTTGTCACGGGTGGTTCGCGTGGTATCGGTGCGGCGATCGCGAAACGACTCGCGGCTGACGGTGCCGCTGTCGCTCTCACTTACAGCAGTGGAAAGCAGGGTGCCGAAGAAGTAGTGCACTCAATTGAAGCAGCGGGCGGGCGCGCGCTCGCCATCCGAGCTGACAATACTGATGCCAGTGCGGTGAAGAATGCTGTGAGTGAAACGGTGAATTCCTTTGACGGACTCGATGTGTTGGTCAACAACGCCGGCATCGCCATTTTCAAACCGGTCGATGAGCTCTCAATCGACGAATTTGATCGCATTATCGCCGTGAACGTCCGCGCAGTCTTTGTAGCGGCTCAAGAGGCAGCGCGCTACATGAAGGATGGCGGGCGCATCATCACCATCGGCAGCATCAACGCTGACCGAATGCCCGTCGCGGGGGGCAGCATTTACGGCATGAGCAAGGCTGCGGTTGCGGGACTGACGCGGGGTCTCGCCCGCGACCTTGGTCCACGCGGGATTACAGTGAACGTAGTGCAGCCAGGTCCGGTGGATACGGACATGAACCCAGCGACTGGACCATTCGCTGAAGTGTTGACGCCATATTTGGCTATTAAACGTTACGGTCAAGGCGACGAAGTCGCTGCCCTGGTGTCGTACCTCGCCAGTGCTGAGTCTGCATACGTGACCGGTACGGCCTTAACAATTGACGGCGGCTTCGGCGTGTAAACGAACAGTGTCGGAAGAATCAGGTGGCTTCAAGGTGAACGCGAGAGTTGATTCACGTTCGTGTCGCTCGAACAATGTCAGATACAACGCAAATAATGGAGAATTCGTTCCCATCTGTTCCCGCCGGTTTTCATTTATTCCTGCCACAATCTTGCCACAGCGAAAAATGAGGTGAACCCCTCAGTTGACACAGTTTCAATGAGCCTTGCTGCATATCTAGAACCGCGAGCAGCCCCCGACAGCTCGTTCCGCCCACGGGCCGAAGTTCAAATTCACTCACATTCTGGAAGATCTAGCAATGCCTGCTGAGTTGCTGGACCTTCCTTTGATTCCCAAGCCAAAGTTCAAAGTGCAGGTCTTAATTACTTGAGTCAACGCGCTTCACCAATTCAGCATACCGGTTATCATCGCGAACGGGGTCCAACGTTGGCTCGACTTTAAGCACATGCATCCACAACTCGCGTCGTTGATATGATTTCTCGAGATATTCCAACGCCTTCTCCTTATCTCCAAGTTGGGCGTAGTCACAGGCACCCCAGAATAAAGCCTCGTTGCCTCTATCAACTCTCTTGACCCGCTCGCGAAAAATGCCTTGCCAGCCAGATCTTTGATAGGCTGTTTTGAAAATCTGAATGGTTTCTTTGTCTGCTTTCTGTAATGCCAGATACTTCATCCACCATTCAAACGCTTCGGCGTGATTTCCCTGCATATCTAACGCCGCCACGAGCCAGTGATAAGTAGTGCCAAAATTCGGGTCCATCGCTATCACGCGTTTCAGGTGCATGACAGCCTCATCGTAACGCCGGGCGTTGTACAAATTATTCCCATAGAGTCGCTGACTATAAAGCGATGCTGGCTCAAGGTCTATCGCGATCTTAATTTCCGCAATTGATTCGTCAAAGCGTCCGCGGCCCATCAGGTAACGGGAATAGATCTGATGAGCTAACGAAGAATTTGGATCTAACGCGATTGCCCGTCTGCATTCCCGTTCCGCTCCGTCAAAATCCCATTCGTATAGCATTTTGTTTTCGCACAAAGCGCTATACGCATCGGCCAGATTCTCATTCAGAGCTAAGGCTTTATTGATCGCCTGTAAGGATTTCTCATACTCTTCGCGAGTGTTTAAGCTTAAATTACCAACGGCGCGGTGCGCGTGAGCTTTACCAGCCCATGCCATCGCGTAATTCGGGTCCAGCCGGACCGCTTGCTCAAAAACTTCAACTGCTTTTTGTGCGTCCGCCGGATTTCTTTTGTCAATTAAATACATACCCTGCAGAAAAAGGCGGTATGCATCTTCATTGGTCGTGCCGCGGTTTGCTATCGTGCTGCTTGACGTTCTTCCGAATCGTGCTGACAAGATATTTCCCACTTCGACCGCGATTGCGTCCTGCATCGCAAAAACATTCGCGGTATCTTTTTCGATTTTATAGGTTTCTTCAATCTGACCATTCGAAACATTCAACAGCTCCGCGGTGACACGGATTTTTCCGCCGACCAATTGGTAATTCGAAGTCAGCACGTAATCAACCTGTTGTTCTTTTCCTGCGGCAAGCGGGTCTTCGTTGACGTCACCATATTTACGTGTCGCGCTTAAAGAGCGGACAACAAAACCTTTCATCGAACTGATTCTGTGAATTAATGAATCTGCGATACCGATTTCGTAGATCTCGTCGCGACTAGCCGTGTTGATGGGTTTGAGCGGCAAAACGGCGATTGATTTTTTCCGCTCAGCTTCGGCCGGTTTTCCGGCAGACAAATAATAGCTAACACCGATTGCCCCTATCAGCAAAGCCGCAAGCGCAGAGGCAGCAATCACTTTGTGTCGTCTGAGCTGCTGCGAAAAACCATGCTGTGTTTCGGCGGTTTGTTTGTTCAAGCGGCGTCTTGTCGCTTGCGACGCGAACGCTGTGTTGTCACCACGCAAATCCGACGGTGGTGTCACCTTTTCTTCCAGCGTCAGATTCACTTTCAAGTCCTTCAGATCTGCGAGGACCTGGGTCATCGTTTGATAACGCTCGTCTTTGCTTTTGCAGAGCGTTTTAGCGACGATGCGCTTGAGTTTTTCCGGCAAAGTAACAGTAGGAAGCGGCTGTGGTTCAGCATTGATCACATTAGCAAATGTCTCCGCTATGGATTTGCCCGCGAACGGCGTTGTTCCGGCGATCATTTCGTAGATCACCGCTCCGAGACTGAAAATGTCCGACTGCTCGTCAACCTCGTCACCTTTGGCCTGTTCGGGCGACATGTAGCTGACCGTTCCCAGAATCACGCCTTTCGCGGTTTGAGTCCTGACGGCTCCGTCTTCCAAACCAATAAAAGGTTTCTTCCGTTGCTCGACGAGTTTTGCCAGACCGAAATCCAGAACTTTGACATAACCGTCAGGACGGACCATCACGTTTTCGGGTTTGATGTCGCGATGGACCAGACCCGCCTCGTGTGCAGCCGACAATGCACTGGCAATCTGGATCGCAAGCTCCAAAACGTTTTCTAAACTGAGCTGCGATTGAGTAAGAACTTCGCGCAGCGTTTTGCCATCGATGAATTCGCTAACGATATAATGCACGCCGTCGCTCTCACCGATTTCGTGTATGACCAGGATGTTGGGATGATTCAACGCGGAAGCAGCTTTGGCCTCGCGCAC
This sequence comes from Acidobacteriota bacterium, assembly GCA_046733615.1. Lineage (GTDB taxonomy): Bacteria > Acidobacteriota > Blastocatellia > Pyrinomonadales > Pyrinomonadaceae > PSRF01. The sequence goes on from JBKPPP010000230.1 coordinate 3,818, forward strand.
GAAGCGTTTCAGATTCGAGTCGTCTGCGCTGAATCGTTCGTTAAGGATTTTTATGGCGACCGGACGATCGAGTTTTTGGTCCCTGGCAAGATAGACTTCCCCCATTCCGCCGATGCCGATTTGACGAATAATCTCGTAATGGCCGAACCGTGTGCCTGTTTCAAGTCTCTTTGTGCCGGATTCGATCATGTCTGCAACGTGCGCGATGGCAGGCGTTTCCATGAAGTCACCGGATTTGTCGAAAGATAAAAAGAGTGATTGGACTTCGGCTAACAGCTCTTTATCGTCGCCACACGCCTGATTGAGGTAATTCTGGCGGTCTTCCGGATCTTGTCGCAGCGCGACATCAAAGACTTCTCTTACCCTCTGCCAATTGTTATAAGCCATAGAACTTGTGTGATGCTTTATCTTGTCAGTTCGCGGTGAAGCCAGGCCTTTGCCATCTGCCAATCTCGTTTAATGGTTGAATCGGAAAGGCCCAGGACCTTGGCGGTGTCTTCGACACTCAAACCGCTGAAAAATCTGAGTTCCACAATGTTGGCAAGGTGCTCTTCTCTGGCGGCGAGACGCGTCAATGCTTCGTCCAGTGCCAATAGATCAAAATTGGTCTCCTCCCCGGCTCCGACCATCAAAGCGTTTTCCAGCGGTACTTTATCTTTTCCGCCGCCGCGCTTGGCTCGATATTTCGTCCGTGCGTAATCAATCAAAATTTGTCGCATCAACTTGGCGGCGATACCAAAAAAGTGGGAGCGACTTTCCCACTGGATTTTTTCCTGTCTGGCGAGTTTGAGATAGACCTCATGCACCAGAGCCGTTGTTTGCAGCGTGTGTCCAGCGCGTTCACGACTGAGATATCTCTGCGCCTGCCGGTGAAGTTCATCATAGACGAACTTCAAGACGGCATCGGCCATGTCCGTATCCTTGCCGCCAGTCCAGGCTCGCAACTGCTCAGTTATGTTGTTGGGCTTTCCGGCTGACATCGTTCACGACTTCCTCACCTGGGGACCGTGCTCGTCTAAAAGTAGGAAATAAGTCCATTAGTAAGAAATGTCAAAGATTGCCGTGAATATTTGACCCGCATTTGCCTCAACTGTCGCATTAATCATTAGAAACAAGTGTTGGCCGTTCGATTGATGCCTCGAATGTGACGCGAACCGAAGGAGATCCTACTATGTCTAAAGAGAAACAATTTCACCCTGGCCGCCGCAACCAGATCAACCGGGGCTTCGCATTATCGATCTTAACCGCACTCGTCCTCATCACCGCCTGGTCGAGCGTGGCGAAGGCGGACGCAGTCACACATTGGAATGAGATCGCCACCAGGATCACCACACCGCCGAATCTAAACCTCGCGCCTCCAATTCAATCGCGCATCTATGCGATGACTCACGCCGCCATCCATGACGCACTCAATGCTATCGATCGCCGCAATGAGTCCTATGCTCTAACCAGTGGGTTAGCCGCGGGAGCTTCGCCGGAAGCAGCGGTCGCGACAGCCGCGTACAACGTTTTGCTCCACGAAGTCGCAACTCAACAGGGCACCCTCGATGATGAATATCGAGCAGCCTTGGCACTCATCGCTGATGGCGATGCCAAAACTAGAGGCGTGTTGATCGGACAGGCAGCAGCAGCAGCAATCATTGCACTGCGTGCCAATGACGGTTCGACCACGCTGACGCCGTACACACCGGGAAATGAACCAGGCGATTGGCGGCCGACACCGCCGGGGTTTCTTCCTGCTTTATTACCTGGCTGGGGGCATGTTAGCCCCTTTACCTTGCGAGAGGGTTCTCAATTCAGGCCTGAGCCCTCCGACTACTTTGACGTGACAAGCGAAGCGTACACACATGATTACGATGAGGTGAAGAGCGTCGGCAGGGCAGGCAGTGTTACGCGCACGGCCGAGCAGAGTGAAATCGCGAGGTTCTGGTATGAGGCCTCACCGCCGGGATGGAATCGGATCGCTAGAAACCTCGCCGCGGATCAAGGGCTCGACCTGTGGTCCAATGCTCGACTATTTGCGCTGGTCAACTTCGCTGTGGCAGACGCCTACATCTCGAGCTTCGATGCCAAATACTTCTACAAGTTCTGGCGTCCGGTGACAGCAATTCGCGCAGGCGATACAGACGGCAATCCAAACACCATTGCTGACGAAGGATGGTCGTCGTTTTTGACGACACCACCGATACCTGACAATTCATCCGGGCACGCTGTTGCAGGCGCTGCGGTGGCAACGGTCTTCGCGCAATTCTTCAATACTGACAACATTCCCTTTACAACTACCAGTGGGCCTCCGTTCGTGGGCATTACCCGTTCGTTCGACAGCTTCTCGCAAGCCGCACAAGAGAATGCCGATTCCAGAGTCTATGCCGGCATTCACTTCCGTGGGGCCACGCGTGATGGGTTGAGACAAGGAAAGCAGGTGGGTCGCTTCGTATACGACCATTGCCTAAGGCCTTTTGATAACCGGTAACGGCCCTGACGGTCCCGAAGGATAGGCGCGGTAAAAACGTAAGTATTTGCCTTTTAGAAAGATGCCGAGGAACGCGATCGTTATCAGCAGGATCGCATGGGTGACAGCGGGATGTTTAGTCATGGTAGATGTTGGGCTTTGGTTTTTGAGCTTCAGTCTTTGAACTTGATCTTTGATCTTCGATCTGGATTTGCAAGACCAACCGCCTAAGACCAAAGTTCAAAGACTTGTTCACCGCGCATTCCATTTTCCCTGCGCAACCAGGGAACAAATGTGTCGAGTCCTTCAGGTTTGAAAGGTATTGTCCTTTCCTGTTCTGCACTCATATAGGCAGTCATTAACAGTTCGGTCATTTCAAGTCCTGCATGAAAATTTTCTGACGGCGTCCGTCAAGAAAACATTGCACGAAATAACGGTTCTGTGATTCATATCCATAGTCTACGGCTTCATTCCCCACTTTCATTACGCAAGTGTCTTGCAGACCGTGAATCTTGAGTATCAAGGGGCCAACCCGCCGCACGGACTGTCGCTGTTAAGATAACGTCAGCAATATACAACGCGCGAGAGACTGGGCGGAGCAAACGCCGAAGCTCACGATATGGCCAAGTACCTATGTGTTCTGTTTCCTCTTGTTGGTACTGTCATTCTGGACAAGCAGCAGCATCCTTTGGAGCGTGTTCGATGGTTGATCAACGCTCTCAGGTATTGGCCCCAAATGCAGCACATAGTGCCTGAGGCGCGGCTCTTAACGTTATTAGGTCGAGCATACAGCTCACTCGGCCAAAATTAACAGTCAATGGAGATGTTTGGGTAACTGTTGAAAAAGACTCGTACTGTTGCGGGCGATGGCCAAGCGGATAACCTCGTTTCGGGATCGGAGATCCTCGGCATCAGTTGCCTGCAGATGCAGCGTTGGAACACGGTTTGAGCATGAAGGCTATCAGGGGTTGTTCGAATCGAAGCGTAGAGCCTCCCTGACTGCCTCGGTCGGAGTCCACACTGGACCAGACCAACAATAAATTCACCACCAACGGTTATTGAACGACCGGCAATACTACAGAGCTGGCGTTCCCACCGCCGAACCAGATACTTTGCGTCGCCTTTTTATAGTCATTCTTCTTCGCGTACATAATGTTCTCGACGTACGTTTGCGGGTTGCGGTCGTACAACGGGAAGAGCGTCGATTGCACCTGGACCATAATTCGATGGCCCGGCCGAAATACGTGGTCCACGTTGGGCAGTTTCCATGTGTAGCGCTCCACTTTGCCTGGCTCGAGTGGTGAGGGCTTCGCAAAGCTCTTCAGGTAGCGGCCGCGGAAGATCTCAATACCGATCGGTAATTCATACCCGGCCATCGAGGGCTTCGCCCCTTGCGAGGCGGCTTCTGGAACGTCGTTAGGATAGACGTCGATGAGTTTAACCACCCAATCGCTATCAGTACCGGTCGTGGATGCAAACAACTCCACTTCGGGTGCACCCATGATGTGCACTCCATTTTCGAGCGGCGCACTCGTCCACACTGCCACATCGGGACGGCCGGTTACGAAACGCTGGTCATGGACCAGCCATGGCTTCCACTGAAGGGGATCGTCCATGGCGATCGGGCGCGGGATGAATGGAAC
>JBKPPP010000231.1:0-6764 GCA_046733615.1 Acidobacteriota bacterium
AGCCGTCTCGAGAGTGGGCGCACCTTATTTCAGTTCAACCATGAAGTCAGCCCTTTTGGCACTGGATTTCCAGATCGAAGCGCAGGACGGTGAGGCGCGCGCGGGCCTGCTCACGACGCGTCGCGGTGTGATTGAGACGCCTGTGTTCATGCCGGTCGGCACTGCCGGGACCGTCAAAGGCATCCGTTTCGAAGAGCTGGAATCGCCCGATCTCGACGCCAAAATCATTCTCGGCAACACCTATCATCTCTGGCTGCGTCCCGGAATCGAGGTGATCAAGGCCGCGGGCGGTCTTCATCGCTTCATCGGCTGGGAACGCGCTTTACTCACCGATTCGGGCGGTTTTCAAGTCTGGAGCCTGGGCGCGTTGCGCAAGATCACTGAAGAAGGCACGGAATTCCGGTCGCACGTCGATGGCGCGTTGAAATTCCTGTCGCCGGAAGTCTCCATGGAAGTGCAGGCGGCGCTCGGGTCAGACATCGTGATGGTTTTCGACGAGTGCGCACCCGGCCAGGCGAGTCACGAAGAGACCGAACGCAGCATGGAACTGACGGCCCGTTGGGCGAAACGCTCGAAAGCCGCTTTCGATCGACTCCAGGGCGACGGCTCCGACACCGGCCGCGTGAAAACGGAAACTCTGAGCGGGCGGCAGGCGCTTTTCGGCATCGTGCAGGGTGCCGGCCATCTCGATCTACGGCGGAGAAGTCTCGAACAGACCGTGGAGATCGGTTTTGACGGTTACGCGATCGGCGGACTCAGTGTCGGCGAAGAAAAGTCGGTGATGTTTGAAGTGATTGATGATATCGCGCCGCGAATGCCGCGGGAATCACCACGTTACCTGATGGGCGTCGGCACGCCGGAAGACTTAATCGAGGCGGTAGCGCGAGGAGTCGATATGTTTGACTGTGTCTTGCCGACGCGCAACGGACGCACCGGCCAGGCGTTCACGTCGCGCGGCAAGCTGAACATCAAGAATGCGCAGTGGACAAACGACTCGCGGCCGCTGGATGAATCGTGCGCTTGCTCCGCGTGTCGCCGGCATTCGCGAGCATATCTGCGGCATCTATATATGACTGGCGAAATGCTGGCGAGCATCTTATTGACTCACCACAATCTGGCGTTCTTCCTTGACACCATGCGACGCGTGAGGCAATCTATCCGGTCTGGCGATTTCACTAAATTTCGGAGAGAGTTCACCGAGCGGCTGGGTGCGAATGGGGAATAGTGGTTCGCGAGCCGGCCGCGTCTGTTTGTCCAATAATTGATGCGCACTTTCTTACTTTTGCAGAGCGGCGCAGGTGGGTTGATACAGTTGATGCCCATCCTGCTGATAATCCTGGTATTTTATTTCCTCGTATTACGGCCTCAGCAGAAGCGGCATCGGCAGCTACAGGAGACTATCTCGAGCCTGAAGATTGGCGATCGCGTCGTCACGACCGGCGGCGTCATCGGCGTGATCACCACCGTTCGCGACACCAGTTTTCTGATCCGCAGCGCTGACAAGTCGATCCTGGAGATAGCTCGATCTTCCGTGGCCGCCATCGACGAGGAAGGAAAACAGGCCACTCCGTAACACACGTTTTTTGTGATGAAGAAGAAAAATCTCCTCCAACGTACAATCATCATCGCGGTCATCAGTATTCTCGGACTCTACGCGGTAATCGGTCCGCGCCGCCGTCCCCACGTCAAGGATTTCACCTGGTCAGGAATCAAGGCCACGCTGGCTTCAAATATCCATCTCGGGCTGGATCTTCAGGGCGGGTCGCATCTCGTCATGCGCGTGAAGACGGAAGAGTATTTGCGCCGCATGACGGAAGAGAACTACGCCGCGGCGCAGAACGCGGCCAAGGATGCCGGCTTTGAAATCAAAGGCGGCCGCGCTGAAACGAGCGGCACTCATCGAATCGTGCTCGAGCCCGCCGATCCGTCCAAGTCGAACGACATCAAGGAAGCCGTTCAAAAGAAAGTCGAGCTGAGTGATACGTTGGTCTGGAGTTACAGCGCATCCGGCGGACAGATGACCTGGACGATGAGCGGCAGCGCCGAGCGAACTCTCGCCGACAACGCGACGAAGCAGGCGTTGACCATCATCGAGAGCCGCATCAACGCTCTCGGCATAGCCGAGCCGACGCTGCAATCTCACGGCGCCCAGAGCTCACACCAGATTCTGTTGCAGATGCCGGGCGTGCAGGATCCGGAACGTATCAAGAAGATTTTGCAGGGTGAATCGCGCCTCGAGCTCGTGCATGTCGTCGGCCCGCCGAGTCCCGCTCCGGCTACGACTTATGCGACTGAAGCCGAGGCGATTGCCTCGCTCGGCGGCTCAGTTCCACCCAATCGCAAAGTGCTGCCATACGCGGAACGCGTCGACGCGAAAGCGGATCCGAACCAGCCAAAACCGAAGCAATGGGTCGTGGTCGAAGTGCCGGCGATTATCGACGGCAGCGAGCTGAGAACGGCTAACGCAGGCCAGGGCCAGGGCGGCGCAAACGATTTTGACATCAACTTCGCGCTCAAGAAGAGCGGCGCCGACAAGTTTGGCGCCTGGACTGGCGCGCACATCAACGAGTACATGGGAGTCGTTCTCAACGGTGAAGTGAAGTCGATCGCGTTCATCAAGTCACAGATTTTCGACTCCGGTCAGATCACCGGGCGCTTTACGAAAGAGTCGGCCGAAGATCTCGCGTTGACCCTGCGTTCAGGCGCTCTGCCGGCGCCGATCGAGTATCTCGAGGAGCGCACGGTAGGACCGAGCCTCGGCCGCGACTCGATCAACTCGGGCGTGCGAGCGTCACTCGTCGGTCTCGCGCTGGTCGTCGTCTTCATGCTCTTTTACTACCGCGGTTCGGGCGTGAACGCGGTGGTGGCGTTGATCCTGAACATGATCCTGATGCTCGCCGGGTTGATCCTGTTCGGCGCGACACTGACGCTGCCGGGCATCGCCGGTATCATCCTTACGATCGGTATGGCGGTCGACTCGAACGTGCTGATCTTCGAGCGTATTCGCGAAGAGCTGCGCTCCGGAAAGACGGTTGCCTCGGCTGTCGATCAAGGCTTCGGTCGCGCGTTCATCACGATCATCGACACACACGTGACGACAATCATCTCGTCGTTGTTCCTGTTTGTGTTCGGCACCGGCCCAATACGCGGCTTTGCTGTAACGCTGGTGATCGGACTGCTCGTGAACCTGTTCTCCGCGGTCTACGTGTCGCGCACGATCTTCATCTGGGAGCTGAGCCGAAAGGAAAAAGTGGAGTCGCTCAGTATTTAGAGAGTCATCATGTTTCAAATTTTGCACGACGTAAATATCGACTGGCTGGGTAACCGGCGCTGGTTTATCGGCGTGTCGTTGCTGCTCATGCTGGCGGGTTTGGGAGCCGCGATTCTTCATCAGGCCAGAGGCGCGCAGGCTTTCAACCTGGGAGTCGACTTCAAAGGCGGAACTGTCGTCACCGCCAAGTTCAGGAACAAGCCGAGTGACGAAGCGATCAGATCGGCGCTGCAAGCGAAGGGCGTTCGTGACGCCGTGGTTCAGCCCGTCACCGACAAGCCTGACACAGTGCTCATCAAAGTACCGCTCGAAGGTGAAGGTCAGGATGGCCGGGCGAAAGTCAGGGAAGCTCTGAACACTCTCGGACCGGAAGCGGCCGAAGGCGTCAATCTCGAAGCCGATCCGAACGCTGCTTACAAGATCATCGGCACTGACGCCGTCGGCGCGATCGCCGGCGCGCAACTGCGCAACAAGGCGATTGCCGTCACGCTCGCGGCGCTCGTCGGAATTCTGGTCTACATCGCGCTGCGATTCGAGTGGACCTACGGCGCGGCCGCCGTGATCGCCGTGTTTCACGACGTGCTGGTCACGCTCGGGTTCTTTTCGATCTTCCAGATCGAAGTCAGTCTGACGGTGATTGCGGCGTTGCTGACGCTGGTCGGTTTTTCGGTCAACGACACGATCGTCGTCTTCGACCGCATTCGTGAGAACCGTAAGCTGCACCGGCGTGAGTCGCTCTACAAGATCACTAACGACGCTATCAACCAGACACTTTCGCGCACGATCATTACCAGCGGCCTGGTATTTCTGTCGGTGCTGGCGATGGTGCTGTTTGGCGGCGAGGTCCTGCGCGGGTTTTCGCTGGCGTTGCTGATCGGTATCGTCTTCGGTACCTACTCATCAGTCGCGATCGCGAGCCCGATCATGGTCTGGTGGGAGCAGCGAATCGACGCTGCGAACCGGCAGGCCGCATTGAGTTTCAGCCAGCCGCAGAAAAGCGGCGTGCGTGCTCCGGCAAAAGCATCGACTCGCGAGGCCCTTGCTGCCCCGCGTGCGAGCAAACGCTCGACGGGCCGGGCGTAAAATTTTCAGTTTCTGTTGGCCAGTACAACCGTTCCGACGTTTTTAGTTCAGCCTTTGCGCCGCCGCTTTGCAGGCAGCGGCCGAAGCTTGAACTCAAAACTGCGCTTGACTTTGAAACGGCATGAGGTCTAGACTGCGCACGTTGCTGGCCAATTAAATAACTCAAGTGTCGACCCCGCGTTGTGTGAAATCAGGAAGTTGGGCGCGGCGGCGGTGTGTTGAGCGGGCCGGCGAGTTTTATTCTCGCGCAGCGGCTTTCCAATCTATACGGTGTGCTCAATATCGCAGAAGCTGCTGTTATCCCCTTCAATTTTGACGGAACTCAAGCGGTATTAAATCGACGTTTGCGAGGCAATTACTGCTTAAACTTTCGTAAACCCCTGATCCATTTGGCGCCGGAATCGGAGGATAAAGATCAATGTTCGATAATCTAGTTGAGTCCAGTTCGCACAAACAGGATATATCGCGAAAAGGCTCATTCATCCTGGCTACCGCCTTGATCTACGGTGTTCTGCTGGTGGCTTTCTTTGTGGCCGGCATTCTGTGGTACGACGCGCACCTGGCCGAACAGGAACTGGAGCTGACCACGCTCGTGGCTCCCGTGCCCGTGCCGCAGCAACAGAAAGAACCGGAGCAGAAACAGGAAGCCAAACCGGTTAAGGTCGATCAGAACGTCGACGTCCGCAAGGAGCTGATCGCCGACGTGACCCGAACCGAACTGGTCCCGAAGGAAGTTTCCGCTAAAGCCAGCGACGTGCCGCCAGTCCGACGCGGCGTGACCACCGTCCTCGGCAACAGCGACTCAAACGCCAGCGCACCCATGCCCGCCGGCCCAGGCGCGGGCACAGTAGTTACCGCGGCGCCGGTCAATATCGCCGACGAGCCGCCGCCACCTGCGGCCTCCACGCCGACTCCGCCCCGCGCCCCGATTTCCGGTGGCGTGCTCAACGGTAAAGCCATCAGCTTGCCCAAACCCGCCTATCCGCCAATCGCCAGAGCAGCACACGCCGCCGGCACCGTGGTAGTGCAGGTGTTGATCGACGAGAACGGCAACGTGGTTTCCGCGCGCGCCGTCTCGGGCCATCCGTTGCTGCAAGCTGTGGCAGTGGGAGCTGCGCGACAGGCGAGATTTTCCCCAACCAAGCTTTCGGGGCAGCCCGTTAAAGTTACCGGAGTGATCCAGTACAACTTCGTGGCTCAGTAACTGCGGAGAACTATTGTCGTGTCGCCGCGGTTGCCGTAGGCCGTCCCGGCTTCTCTGCTTGCTATCAATAAAAATAACCTTTTGGAGGGGTTCACCGTGACAATTCTAACGAGTCTTTTCGGAACCAAGGTCCTCGGCCTGCTGCTGTTGCTTCAGGATGCAGCCGCCAGTCCGTCCGCGGGCGAGAATGCAGCGAATACGTTCACGCTGACCGAGATGGTGAAGAACATGGGCGGCGTCGCTATCGCCGTCGTCATCGTTCTGCTCATCATGTCCGTCTACTCGATCGCCATCATGGTCGAGCGTTACCTGACGTACTCCGCGGCCAAGAAGCAGTCGCGCGAGTTTGCGCCGCGTGTAGCGCAAGCGCTGAAGAACGATCGTATCGAAGAAGCGATTAACATCAGCGACAAGCATCGCAAGTCGCACCTGGCGATGGTTGTCAGCAGCGGTTTGCAGGAGTTTCGCGCTCACGAAGGCGGCAACTCGGCTGACATCTCGGGAGACGAGATCGAGGCCTCGAAGCGCGCGCTGCAAAGAGCAATCGCCATCAAAACCGCCGAATTCAAACGCGGCCTGTCCGGCCTCGCGACGATCGGTTCGACCGCGCCGTTCGTGGGTCTGTTTGGAACGGTGTTCGGCATCATCAACGCTTTCCGCGGCATGAAGAACGCGGAGTCGGCAGGTATCGCCGCCGTCGCGGGCGGTATTTCGGAAGCGTTGTTTACCACCGCGCTCGGTCTGCTCGTCGCAGTGCCGGCGGTGTGGCTGTTCAACTACTTCACCGGCAAGGTGGATGGCTTTGTCGTCGAGATGGACAACTCGGCCTCGGAACTGGTCGACTACTTCATCAAGAACCGCACGAAGCAGTTGAAGGCGTAAGCAGGCAGCCGCGTCAGAAAAACGCAGGAATGGTGAACCCAGAGGTGCGGCGCCCAGCCAAAGCGCGCGAGAGTCGCCGCACCGGCGTTTACCGAAAGAATAAGGAGAGTTTGTTATGGGAATGTCAGGCGGAGGCGGTGGGGGCTTACAGTCCGAAATCAACGTCACCCCGATGGTCGACATCATGCTCGTGTTGCTGATCATCTTCATGGTGGTCACGCCGTTTCTTCAGCAGGGTATTACAGTCAACCTGCCGAAGAACATGACTAACCCGGACGTCGATCAGAACATCATCAAGGAATCGTCAATTGTGATCTCCATTCC
>JBKPPP010000232.1:0-4484 GCA_046733615.1 Acidobacteriota bacterium
GCGATTCGCGACCACTTGCTGCGCTCAGCATCGGTCGGCTCATTTTCAACAACGAAGAAGCCTTGCGCACGGATGTGCTGAATCAACCGGTCCACCTGGCGTTTGTGATCGTTTCCCTTCACGAGCCGCAGATCGAGCACCGCTGTGGCGGTTGTCGGGATCACGTTGCGAGCCAGGGCGCCGACGTCGCCACTCGCAAACCCGTTGATGTTCAGTGACGGAATGTTGAGCACTTCGAGCAGTTCCTTAGGATGAGTTTCAGTTCGTCCGATGCCCAACTGCTTCTTCAACTCTTCGTCGTATTTCGGCGCCTCAGCAATCGCGCGCCGCTCGCGCAGTCCTAACGGCTCGACGTCCGAGTACCAGCCGTCGATCGTGACGCGCCCGTCGTCGTCTTTCATCGAAGCGAGGAGACGGGCAAGCAGCAGCGCCGGGTTCGGCGCCCAGTTGCCGTAGTGACCGCTGTGCAACGGACGCTTCGCGCCATAGACGGTGACGTCGACGTTGACGTCGCCGCGCGCGCCGAACACGACCTGCTTCGCTCCCGACTGGTGAACCGGTCCATCGCAGATGATCCACGCGTCGGCCGCGAGCAACTTTCGGTTGGCCTTTAAGATCTCCGCGATGTGCGGCGAGCCTGCCTCCTCTTCGCCTTCAAAGAAAAACTTGATATTGGACGTGAGTGGTATGTCTTTCGCACGCAGCGCGGCGAACGCGCTGAGGATCGCCATCACGCCGGCCTTGTCGTCGGATGCGGAGCGCGCGTAGATCCTCCAATCCGGACCGATGAAGCTTCCTTCGGGCGGCAACGGCCGGACCGGACCGCGAAGCTCCAGCGACGCTTCCCGAATCAGCGGCTGCCATGGCAGTGAGCCGGTCCACTGTTTGGGATCTGTCGGCTGGCCGTCGTAGTGCGCGTAGAGTAATAGCGTGCGCGTCGCGCCGGGCACGGTCCATTCGCCGTAAACGGCGGGCGGCGTGTTGGGCGTAGTCGCTTCCAGAAGACGCGGATTCAGGCCGCGCTGCTTCATCATTTCCATAATGAAGACGGCGTTTTTGCGGATGTTCTGAAGATCGCTCGCGACGTTCGGAATCGAAAGCAAGTCGAGGAATTCCACGAGCAGCTTACGCTCGTTGGCGCGGCGGTATTCGTTAACCTTGGCTTGCGTATTCTGCGCGAAGGCCGGCGACGCGGAGATCGCCAGGAGGGCCAGGAGAACCAGTTGTCGAAGCATTGCCGGATTATCCAATCAGCTAAAGATAAATACAAAGCGCCGGACAACCCGGCCGCCGCCTCGAGGCTCAAACGGTTACTCTTCCCAGCTACTTGCCAAAAAATACCAAGAACTTGCGGAGGTCCCGATGAACACGAAGTTCTCTTTCCTTTCGCTGCTCCTGCTAGTTGTCCTTGCCACCGGAACATCGTTCGCTGCTGAACCAGCCGAAACCCTCGCGCGCAAAGCCGTCTCTGAGAACGTGGCCGAGTCGGCAGCCGCCATCGAAGAACTGCGCGACATGGGCCCTGCCGGGTTGCAGACCCTGATGGCGAAATACGCCGACGAGATCAACCGCCACATCAACAACCCGACCCAAAAAACCGACACGGAGTGGCAGCGCATTACCAAAGCTCTCGACACCGTTGCCGGACAGAAGAACAGTTATCTATCCGGGCTTTACTGGTACACGGATCTCAAAGACGCGCGCAAAGTCTCAGCGGAAACCGGCAAGCCGATTCTCTCGCTGCGCCTGCTCGGCAAGCTGACCGACGAGTTTAGCTGCGCAAACAGTCGCTTCTTCCGCACCGTGCTCTACTCGAATGCGGAAATCGCAGCGGTGTTGCGCGATCGTTTTGTGCTGCACTGGCAGTCGGTGCGTCCCGTGCCGGTCGTCACGATCGACTTCGGCGACGGCCGCAAGCTCGAGCGCACGATCACCGGCAACAGCATTCACTACGTGCTCGATTCCGCTGGCCAGCCGATCGAAGCGTTTCCCGGGCTGTATGGACCACAAGCGTTTCTGCGTGGGTTGACCGAGGCGGAGGCGTTGTTTAAGTCGCTGGCGGGTTACAAAGATCGCGACCGATACATCTTGCAGCGAAACTTCTACGTGCTGCACAACAACAAGATCTCCGCGGGCTGGCTGGCTGACACGGTGAAGCTCGGCGGCAAAATTCCCGAGGGCTTCTCTGTCGTCAAAAACCCTGACGGCACATTCGCGGCGGTCTCAATCGCAGCGCTGGCCATGACGAAGATGTACAGCGAAGCGAACATGCTGCGCGGGATGTTGATGGTTTCGGAAACGATGAGCCGGCTTACCGACGAAGCCGCCTGGCGCAAGATTGCCCAGTTTCACGCGGCCGACGCCGTGCTCGATCAGCGCAGCCTCGCGCTCATCAAGCGCCAGAACCGCGAATTGTCTGAGAAGCAACTGGCGGCGATGGTAGACAAGCTTCAGCAGTCGATCGCGCTCGACACGGTGCGCAACGAGTACATGCTGCACGGAAAGCTTTATCACTGGCTGCTGACTGAACCCAGCCGGACCGATCTCGATAAGTTCAACGAGAAGGTCTACGCGGAACTCTTCCTGACTCCGAGTTCCGACCCGTGGCTCGGACTCGTGTCGCCGGACGTTTACATGGCGCTCGACAACGGCGGCATCGTCAAGTAAACGCGGATCACTTCTTCATCAGCTCCAGCACTGCTGAAGTCATCGCTTTCACACCCGTTCGCAGAGTCGGCTCTGGAACGGGTGCGAACAGCGCCGAATGAAGACCCGGCAGAGCAACACCTGACTCGCGGCTCTGTTTGAGTTTCGCCGGATCACTCGCGCCCAGCCAAAAGATCGTCGCCGGGATCTTCTGGTCCAGGCTGAAGTAACCAAAATCCTCGCTCGCCATGATCGGCGGCACCTTCACCACGTTCTCATCGCCTAGTGCCTGCTTGAACGCGCCCGCGAGCCGTTCGAGCAACTGCGGATCGTTGTAAGTCGCGCCTGTGCCCTCGCTCACTTTCACGGTCGGCGCGCGGTCCGCGGGGATATTCATCGTCAACGCGACGCCCTTCACGATTCGCTCGATCGAGTCGAGGATGCGTTGCCGCACTTCGGGTTTGTAAGTGCGAACCGTCAGTTGCAGGTTCACTTCGTCGGGGATGATGTTGTAGCGAGTGCCGCCGTGAATAGATCCGACAGTCACGACGGCCGGATCGAGCGGCGAGTTCTCGCGACTGACAATGGTCTGCAACGCCATCACGACCTGCGCCGCCGTGACGATCGGATCCTTCGTGATTTCCGGCGCGGAGCCGTGACCGCCGACGCCGCGGATTTTTATGTCGATCGAAGTCGCGCTGGCCATCGCGTAACCGGGCGTGTAACCGACTTTGCCTGTTTCGAGCTCGGGTTTGTCGTGCAAGGCGAGCGCGAAGTCCGGTTTCGGGAAACGGGCGTAAAGATCATCACGCAGCATCGCGTTGGCGCCGTCGCCCGTCTCTTCGGCGGGCTGGCCCAACATCACGAGCGTTCCGCTCCAGCGGTCCTTGAGCTCGGTCAACAGCTTCGCCGTGCCGAGAAAACTGGTCATGTGAATGTCGTGGCCGCAGGCGTGCATCACGCTCACCTCGACACCCGCGTCGTTCTTCGCTGTGACATGGCTCGAATACGGCACACCCGTCTTTTCTTCGACAGGCAGCGCGTCGAGCTCGGTGCGCACGAGCACGGTTGGTCCCGGGCCATTCTTCAAGACTGCGACCACGCCGTAACCGGTCCACTGCGAGTTTTGATACTTGCCGATGCGCTCGGTCACAGTGAAGCCGAGCTTGCGCAGCTCGCCCGCGACGAACGCGGAGGTCTTCTCTTCACGATGCGACAGCTCGGGCGCCTGGTGCAGTGCTTTGTATGTCGACAGCATCGCGGCGATGTCGCGTTCGATCAGGGCATCGAGCGAGGATTGTTGAGCGTTGGCGATTTGCGCCGGCAAAAGCATCAAGGCCAGCGCGAGAAGTGGAAAGACTTTAGTGACGCGAGAAGAGTTTGATGAGTTCATTGATTCTGGTCAGGTGATAGTCGTCGTGTTCGCACTGGAAGAATACAAGATCGACGAGACGCATTGGAACTTTCAACCGTGGATGCGTTGCAGTATAGCCGAACACGTCAGGCTCGAAGCCGTCGAGAAGAGCGCAGATTTCCATTCGCCGCTCGCGAAAGAATTGGCTGATCGTGGCCGCCGGGATCTGGTTGTAATTGGCTTCGTGGGTTTTCTTGTTCGACATGTCGGCGGCGTGGAGGATGGTCGCACCCGCGACAAACTCGTCGATGCGTTGGATCGTCAATGCGTCGAGATCGAAAAGATGACCGGCGTTCTCCTGGATCGACCACCGCTCGTCATCGCGTGCGGCCAGGATTTCGGGAGATGCCGAGCGGAGATATTCATCGATGCGCGCGGGCGCGCCGCGCAGGCGCTCGATCATCTCGGGATAGAGGCCGGTGGG
>JBKPPP010000233.1:0-8408 GCA_046733615.1 Acidobacteriota bacterium
CGTAATTACAACTACACACGCAAAGCCTGGGTTTTTGCGCAACATGCGCACCGAATACTTCAAATCCTGGTAAGTTTCGCTGAGCATATTCTTTTGTACTTTGATCTTTGTGCTTGGCTTGTTCTAAACAGAGCTCAAAGACCCGAGATCAAAGCCCCTTCTTATTCGTAAACGTAGCGCACGTCGAATAGCCGTGGCCTTCTATGTTCGGTAGTGACTAATGGGTAAGTATTCTCGTCGATTCTTCGTATATCGCCAAGGAATTCCGGACGAGTTCTGTGCGAGCTGGGGTTAACACACGGACACGGAACTTACATCCCCTTGTAATCCGGACCGCCGCCGCCTTCAGGCGTCACCCAGTTGATGATCTGATACGGGTCCATGATGTCGCAGGTCTTGCAGTGTACGCAGTTTGAGAAGTTGATCTGTAGACGCCGCCTGCCGTTCGCACCATCTTCCACCATCTCGTAAACCGCAGCCGGGCAGAATCGCTGGCACGGATTGCCGTATTCTTCAGCACAGCGCGTCGAGCAGATGTTGGTATCGAGCACGTGCAGATGCGCGGGCTGGTCCTCCTCGTGGCCCACCGCCGCGTGATAGACGTCGGTCAGCTTGTTGAAGGTGGTCTTCCCATCGAAGCGCAGGCCGTTGTAACGCTGCTCGAGCCGGTCGCCGTGATAACCGTACGCCGAGAGCTTGCGCATCTCTTCATGGCCGGCCTTTGCGCGGTCGCGATCGAAGATGCCCCACGCGCGCCCGCCGGTGAAGAATTGAAGCCCGGTATTGACGATGCCCAACC
Organism: Acidobacteriota bacterium; assembly: GCA_046733615.1. Classification (GTDB taxonomy): domain Bacteria; phylum Acidobacteriota; class Blastocatellia; order Pyrinomonadales; family Pyrinomonadaceae; genus PSRF01. Next base: position 800 of record JBKPPP010000233.1, read on the forward strand.
AGCGACCGTGTTTGAATCCCGCGTGAAAGTTTCTGACTTTGCGCAGCTCCGGAATGATCCAACTATCGTTGACGACCCGCTCGTAACGCTGTAGCTGCTTCGCCGAGTAATCTCCGGCGAGCAGCGCTTCGAAAATCACTTCCGCGGCGAGCATGCCGCTCTTGATCGCCGAATGAATTCCTTTCAGCCGCTGCGAGTTGAGAAAACCGGCGCAGTCGCCGACGAGCAGCACGCCGTCGGCGTAACTGCGCGGCATCGCGAAGTAACCGCCGGCCGCGATCGTCTTGGCGCCGTAGCGGATCATCTTGCCGCCTTCGAGCAGACGCGCGATGTACGGATGCGTCTTGTAGCGTTGAAACTCCGCGTGCGGATCGATAAGCGGATCTTTGTAGTCGAGACCGGTGACGTAGCCGATGTTCAGCACGCGATTCTGCATGCCGTAGATCCAGCCGCCGCCGTAAGTCTGCGAATCTGACGGAAAGCCGAGCGTGTGCGTGACGCGTCCGGCCGGGTGGCGATCGTCCGGGAGCTCCCACAACTCTTTCACGCCGATGCTGTAGACCTGCGGTTCGCGACCTTCGTCAAGCCCGAGTCGCTCGACCAGTTTCTTGGTCAACGATCCGCGCGGACCTTCACCGAGAACGGTGATCTTCGCGCGCAGATCGACGCCGGGTTCGAAGTTCGCCTTCGGCTTCCCTTCCTTATCGATGCCTTTGTCGCCGGTGCGCACGCCAAGCACGGCGTCGTTTTCGTCGTAGAGCAGATCGGCGCCGGGAAACTCCGGAAAAATGTTCACGCCCGCCTCTTCACACTTCTCGCCGAGCCACGCGGTCAGACGGTTGAGCGAGACGATGTAGTAGCCGTGGTTTTTGAGCGGCGGCGGAGTGATCGGTGAACGGATCGCGTGCTTCGACGTGAGGTAGAGAAAGTAATCTTCGTTTACGGGCGACTCGAGCGGAGCTCCCTGCTCGACGAAATCGGGAATGAGCTCTTTCAACGCTCGCGGGTCCATGACGGCGCCCGAGAGTATGTGCGCGCCGACAGCCGCGCCTTTTTCGATGACGGCGATCTCGACGTCGCCGAGTTTGCGCTCGCCACTTTCGTTGTGCTGTTTGACCAGGCGTGCCAGGTGCAGGGCGCCGCTGAGATTCGCGGGCCCGGCGCCCACGAACACTACGTCGAAGTCCAATGTCTCACGATCCATAAGCGACGAAGTATAGCAAAACAGAAGCAATCCACAGATTCGCGCAGGTGGTGTACACTCTCGAGAAATCCATGCGACTGCTTACGTTCATTCTGTTGCCGATCCTGATCGCGGCGCTCTACTCGTTGTCGCCGAAGCCGATCGAGAAGTTGCCGCCGGTGATCCTGTGGGCGTGGGAGCGGCCGGAACGGCTCGACTTCATCGACACGCAGAGGGTCGGCGTAGCGTATCTGGCGAAAACGATCGAGCTGCGTGGCGATCGCGTTGTCTTCCGGCCGCGGCTGCAACCGTTGCAGGTGCCGGACGGCACGAAGGTGATCGCAGTCGTTCGGATCGAAACTTCTCGTTCCGAGCCTCCGACACTCTCGCCGATTCAACTCGAGGAAACCGCTCGCGAAATACTCGATTTGTCTTTTTCATCCGTTAAATCCCCGCTTCAGATTGACTTCGACGCGACGCTCTCCGAGAGACAGTTTTACCGTGAATTGATATGGAAGGTGCGTCAGGATGTGCCTGCTTCAATTCCAATCTCGATCACGGCGCTCGCGTCGTGGTGCGCCGGTGACGATTGGATCTCCGATCTGCCCGTTGACGAAGCAGTGCCGATGCTGTTTCGGCTGGGCGTCGAGCAGCGCAACTTCCAACGCCGGCTCGAATCGGGCGAACGGTTTGAGTCGCGCATGTGCCGAAACTCCGCAGGCGTCTCGACAGATGAACCAGTCAAAGCGCCCGCCGTCGATCGTCTCTATATTTTCAGTCCGGCGCCGTGGTCCGAACAGTCGTTCAAGCACGCGATGGAGGCGTACAGCAAATGACGCGGAGACAAAACAGGTGGAGACGATTGCACGCGCTCGTCGCCGCGTTGCTGGCCGCAATCGTTTTTAATTCGACTGCTTCACTCGCCTGTGGACCGTTCACGCTCGAAGCGATCTTCGTTCACACAGTTCATCCCGGCTATCCACTTGAAAGTTATGCCGCCGGCCGGATCGGCGTCGTGCAGCCGAGCTACGCGCGATCGTACCTGTACGTCGCCTATCGATATCTTTCCGGCGGGAGTTTCACTACGGCCGAGCAGAAGACGTTGGCGGAGTTTTGGAAGGATCGACTCGATCCGGAGTCACTGGGCGACGAAGAATGGACCAAGAGGTGGCTCGCCGCGCGCCGAAAGGTTGTCGCGCAGGATCCGACGCCGATTTCGGTATATCGCAGCCGTGAGAAGCCAAACGAGTATGAGAGTTATTTGAACTGCCAGAAAGATGCGTTCGACACGGCAATCGCCACGCTCGAGCAGCGAATCGCGAAGTACGGCGCTGAAAGCACGCAGGCGAAAACGTGGGTCGAGGCGCAGGATCACGTCTTCAGTAACTGCGCGGGCGGCAGCTCGATTCCCGCCGAACTGCCCGCCGACGCCGACGCGCTGGCGCGTGCCGATCGTGCCTACCAGATCGCGGCCGCAAACTTCTACGCGACAAACCTCGACGAGGCGCGAAAAGACTTTGAAGCGATCGCCGCGGATACTAATTCGCCGTGGCAGCGTAACGCCGTTTACCTGGTCGCGCGTGTTCTCATCCGTAAAGCCAGTCTTGGTCCGCCCGAACAAAAACAGGAGTCACTGGCGCAGGCCGAGTCGCAACTGCAAAAGATCCTCGCGGACAAGAAACTCAGCTCGCTGCATGCCGCTTCAACGCGCCTGCTCAATCTCGTGCGCCTGCGGCTGCATCCAGCGGAGCGGCTGCGGGAGTTGGCGCAGGCATTGACTGCCAAAACTGAGGACCCAAACCTGAAACACGATCTTTGGGACTACACGAGGTTACTCGACAGTTATCTCGAAGCCGACGACGAAGCAAAGGCGCGCGCGGTGCCGCGCGAAGATGATCTGACAGACTGGATAGCGACGCTTCAGGGTGGGGAAGATTCTCTCGGTCATGCGCTCTCGCGCTGGCAATCCACTCATGCAAACACCTGGCTCGTCGCCGCGCTCAGCCACATCGACGCAAAACATCCGCAGGCGCCCGAACTGATGGCGACAGCGCTAAACGTGAAGAGCAATTCGGCCGCGTTTATTTCGGCACGCTTCCAGGCGATTCGCTTACTCACTGAATTCGGTAAGTATGCCGAAGCGCGACCGGTGTTAGACGATCTCTTGAAAAGTCGATCATCGCAGCTCGATCAGTCGGCGCTGAATCTATTGACCAGCCTACGAATGACGACCGCCGGGAATTTGTCTGAGTTCCTGGCTGATGCCGCTCACATGCCGGCGGCCCTGAGTTGGAACGACGATGGACGTGAAATCCCGACTGACGACACGGAAGCCTCCGACGCTACCAAATCGAAAAAAGGCAAACCGTTCTTCGACGTTGATGCAGCCCATGCAATCAACCAACAGTTGCCACTCTCCGTTCTTAAAGAAGCAGCCAAATCGAATGCTCTGGCGGCCGGCCCACGGCGCGATGTGGCCCAGGCTGCCTGGCTCCGCGCAGCATTGCTTGGCGACACGAATACCGCAGACGAGTTGACGCCGCTTCTCGCCGAACTCGTTCCCGAGATAGCCGAACTGGTGCGGACTTACCTGTCGACCGCCCAACCGGACGAGAAGAAGTTTGCCGCAATCTACGCGTGGCTGAAGACACCCGGACTCGAACCCGTCGTCGATGTCGGCACCGGTCGAGAGATGGCGCTCCAGGAACAGGATTCGTATCGCGATAACTGGTGGTGCTCCTCCGTTATCGTTCCCGGCACGGCCGAAGAGAATAGCGAAGTGATCCAGTTTACGGCGACGACAACGAATCCGCCGCCACGCTTTCTATCGCCACAGGAAGCGGAGCGCGGCGCAAAAGAATGGGCCGCGTTGACCGCGCTCGGCACCGCCCCCAACTATATCTCGAAGCAAGTGATCCAGTGGGCCAACGCGCATCCCAACGACCCGCGCGTCCCTGAAGCCCTGCACCTTGCCGTCAAGACCACGCGCTACGGCTGCACTGACAAAGACACCGTTCGCTGGTCGAAAGCAGCGTTCGATCTGCTGCATCGCAAGTACCCCAACAGCCCCTGGACGAAGAAGACGCCCTACTGGTTTAAAGATTGACACATCAAGCAGGTGAAGCAATGGAACACGGAGCGGAACACGGAGCAGAACAAGCAGCAGGACAGGCAGCGTTCACCAATCAACTCATTCACGAGACCAGCCCGTACTTGCTCCAGCACGCGCACAATCCGGTTGACTGGTATCCGTGGGGCGACGAGGCGTTTGCAAAAGCGCGTCGCGAGAACAGGCCGGTGCTGCTGAGCATCGGTTATTCGGCGTGTCACTGGTGCCACGTCATGGCGCACGAGTCGTTCGAAGACGAAGACATCGCGAAGCTTATGAACCAGCTCTTCGTCAATATCAAAGTCGATCGCGAAGAGCGCCCGGACCTGGATCAGATCTATATGAACGCCGTGCAGATGATGACGCATCACGGCGGCTGGCCCATGACCGTATTTCTGACGCCTGACGGCGTGCCGTTTTACGGCGGCACCTACTTTCCGCCGCAGGACCGTTACAACATGCCGGGATTTCCCCGCGTGCTGATCAGCGTCGCGGAAGCGTACCGCGACCGGCCGGACGATATCGCGGAAACCGGCAAGTCACTCGTCAACGAATTGCAGCGGCTGAGTGCGGCCGGCGCGGGCCTTACGGTCGAAAATGAATTGCTCGACGCGGCTTACCTCGGCATCGTGCGCAGCTACGATTCGGTGAATGGCGGCTTTGGCGGCGCGCCGAAGTTTCCGCCGGCGATGGCGCTGGAGTTTGTGCTGCGCACGCATGCACGGACGAGCAACAAAGAAGCGCTCGGCATCGTCAACCACACCGTCGAGAAGATGGCGCAGGGCGGAATCTACGATCAGCTCGGCGGCGGTTTTCATCGCTACTCAACCGACGCCAAATGGCTTGTGCCGCACTTCGAGAAGATGCTCTACGACAACGCGCTGCTTTCGCGTCTCTACCTTCATCACTTTCAGGCGACGGGCGCAATCTCGTCGCGCGAGATTGCCGAGGGCACGCTCGATTACGTCCTGCGCGAGATGACCGATCCGGCCGGCGGCTTCTATTCAACTCAGGATGCGGACTCCGAAGGTCACGAAGGCAAGTTCTTCGTGTGGGACCTTGATGAGATCAATTCGCTTTTGGGAGAGACGGATGCGTCGGAGTTTGCCGAATACTACAACGTCACCGAAGGCGGCAACTTCGAGGGAAAGAATATTCTCAACGTGGATCCTTCCGCCAAGCCGCCGAAGCCCGAGAGCCGCCGGGAGCTTTTCGAAGCGCGCGAGAAGCGGATCAAGCCCGGTCGCGACGAGAAGATCATCACCGCGTGGAACGGCCTCATGCTCGCGAGCTTCGCCGAGGCTGGCGTCATTCTCGGCAGACCCGATTACACCGAGGCCGCGCGTCGAAACGCCGATTTCGTTCTGTCGCACCTGCGCAGGGATGGTCTGCTGCTGCGGACTTACAAAGACGGTCAAGCCAAGTTCAACGCTTATCTCGAAGACTACGCGTTCTTCGTCGAAGGCCTGGTGACGTTGTACGAGACGAATGGTGAGTTTCGCTGGCTCAAGGAAGCCATCGCGCTGACGGACCGAATGATCGAGGAGTTTTGGGACGAGGAGGGCGGCGGCTTCTTCTTCACCGGCACGAGTCATGAAAACCTGATCGTCCGCTCGAAAGACTACTTCGATAACGCCACGCCTTCTGGTAACTCCGTCGCTGCGGGCGTCCTGCTACGGCTTACGATTCTCACCGGCAACGAGAACTATCGCGAGATCGCGAACGCAGTGCTGCGCCAGCTCGCCGAGCAAGCGCGCCGCTACCCCGCCGGCTTTGGTTACGCGCTCTCGGCCGTCGATTTCCTGCTCTCCACGCCCAAAGAAATCGCGATCGTGGGCAAAAACGCCGGCGACGTTCAGCCACTCATGCGCGAGGTCTGGAGCCAGTACCTGCCCAACAAAGTCGTCGCACCGGGCCTGGCAGACGATGCGGAAGCCGCCCGAGCCATTCCCCTGCTGCAAAATCGCCCGCTCGTGGAAGGCCAGCCGACAGCCTACGTCTGCGAAAACTACACCTGCAAACAGCCGGTTACCGCCGTCGCTGACCTAAAACTCGCCCTTTCCGCCTGATTCATGCTATATTGACCAGCGTGCCCAACAATGTTGGCCACGCCGCTCTCAACGCTAACTCTTTCCTGGTTTCCCGATGCCGAAGCCCTATTCCGCGATCACTCTGCTTTTTGCCGTCACCTCCGCCGTCAGCCTGACCCTGCTCTACCTCGACAAAGGCGTCGCGTTCATCGTCGTCGCGCTCGTCCTCGCAGCCCTGGCCTGCGCCGTCTACCGGACCAATCAAAAACGGGCGCGTGATATGGGCGCCGTCGAAGCCGAGCGACTGCGCCACGCCGAGGAGATGGCCGAGATTCACATGAACACCATTGAGTCGCTGGCCATCGCCATTGACGCGAAAGACCAGACAACTCACGGCCACGTGCGCCGAACCCAGATTTACGCAACCGAGATGGGCAAGCTCTTCAAGCTTCCCGAATCCGAGCTGCGCGCACTGCACGCGGGCGCCCTGCTGCACGACATCGGCAAGCTCGCTGTGCCCGAGTACATACTGAATAAACCCGGCAAACTCACCGAAGCAGAGTTTGCGAAGATGAAGATTCACCCGACCGTCGGCGGCGACATACTGAAGCGCGTCAACTTCCCTTACCCGGTCGAAGACATTGTGCGATATCACCACGAGAAGTGGGACGGCAGCGGTTATCCGAAAGGTCTCAAGGGCGAAGCGATTCCACTGGTCGCGCGCGTCATCTCGGTCGTCGATTTTTACGACGCCACTCGCTGCGATCGTCCTTATCGCAAGGGCATGAAGCGGGAAGACTCGCTGGCGTTGCTGAACCGCATGGTGGGCAGTGCTTTCGATCCGAAAGTGGTGCGCATGTTTGCGGAGCACGTCGAGGAGTTCGATCGGATGATCGACTCCGAAGACATCCAGGAGCAGGTATCCTCCGCGGCGGCAGTCGACAACCAGACGAGCACGAAACCCGATGCCGGTTTGGCTTCCGACATTCTAGGCGCGCCGATCGAAGAGTCCGCAGGTTTCCGTTCCATCTCTGAAGCGCAACGCGAAGTGTTCGCGCTTCACGAGATCGCGCAGACGATCGGTTCGTCGTTGAACCTGAGCGACACCGTCACGCTCGTAGCGAACAAGTTGAAGGCTATCGTTCCGTTTGACACCTGCGTGATCTTCCTGGTCGACGATCGTTCGGGCAAAGCCGTGGCGGCGCATGCAGTCGGCGAGGAGTCGGAACTTTTCAGCCGGCGCCGGATCACTGTCGGCGACGGCATCACCGGTTGGGTAATCGCAAA
>JBKPPP010000234.1:0-21005 GCA_046733615.1 Acidobacteriota bacterium
AGCGTAGACCTCCTGCGGTGAGCGGTGAAGGAAGATCGAGCGTGTCGCAACGTGCGTTTTCGGAAGAAGCGAACCGATCAGGGCGACGATGCCGGCGAGCAGCACCAGTCCGACAACTACACCGGCGACGATCAGAACGAGCAGTTTCATGCGGGTCATTCATCCTTGAGACGGCTTGCCGCGTGGGCCAGCAACACCAGGCCTCGTACGGCAGCCCTTCTCTCGTCAGGTTCCAGTTGCTCAAGCAGCGCCTGCACGCGCGCAGCGTCAAGCACTGAAGTGGAAGCGATGGCTTCAGCTCCGCGAGCCGTGAGCCGCAGCTCGCGCTTACGCCGGTCGGTCGTGTCCGTTTCGCTCGTCAGGTAACCGAGGTCGGCGAGACGCGCGATGGCGGCAGAAAGCGTCGAAGGCGCGACGCCGAGATGATCTGCGAGTGCGCGTGGGCTCAAACCGTGCTCGCGATCGAGGTGGACCAGGATCGACGCGTCCTGAGACGAAATGCGCCACTCGGTTGACGTGGCTCGCACGTGGTCCGTATGACAGGCGACGTAGATCCGCGGGTACAGCCGCTGCACTTCAAACACGTCATCATCGATCATCGGGTGACGATTATAGGAGGGGAAAATAGTTCGTCAAATCGAACTAATTTCTATTTCGGCACTGCTGTTCTACGCTAATATCTTCCGCATGCCGGAACTGACGGAATGGGGCAGCTTTTATGTGATTGTCGGTTCGTCAGCCGGCGCGCTGATCGGCTTGCAGTTCGTGGTTCTGACACTGATCGCGCAACGTCCGTCGCTGCGTCTGCCGGAGGCCGGCGCGGCGTTCGCAACGCCGAGCGTCGTTCATTTCGGCGTGGCGCTTTTGTTATCGGCAGTGCTGAGTGCTCCGTGGCATGCACTGAGCGGCGTGGCGGTGATTTGCGGAGTGGTGGGTGCGACGGGAATCGTTTACGAAATGCTGGTCGCGCGCCGCTTGCGCACACAACGAGCCTACCGGCCGGTGTTTGAAGACTGGTTATTTCATCTGCTGCTGCCGCTGGCCGCTTATGCAATCCTGGCCATCGCGGCTCTCAGCGCCTACTCACACTTGCGCGCAGCTCTCTTTCTCATCGGCGCGGCAACACTGTTGCTGCTCTTCGTCGGGATTCACAACGCCTGGGATGCCGTCACCTACCACGTTTTCGAGATGAGCAAGCCGAAGGGCGAAGATGAGAGCAGCGAAAATGAATAATTCAAAAGCACTAGAATCGGCGAGAGTTTATCTGTTGTCTATTCTCGTTGCTCTCCTCGCGAATTCCACGGTCGCAGCTCAGCAGGTTGAGACTCAGCAGTTGAAGACTGCTTCCACGCATCCGATTCAGTACTATCTCTCATTGCCCGACGGCTGGAGCGCAGCGAGGAAATGGCCGGTGGTCGTGATAATTGACAGCGCCGAACGAGACTTCTTGCAGACGGCAACGGCGTTCGCACAGGCGCGCGGGCAACGACCTTTCATTCTCGTGACGCCGCTCGTCGTAACGAATGGTGGCGCGGGATTCCGCAGCGTACCCACTTACAAATACTCAGAGGCCGTTTGGAACCGTATTCAAAGCGAAGGCCAATTCCGGTTTGATATGGACGGCGTTACGGCCATCATGCAGGACGTGGTGAAGCAGTATGGCGGCGAAGATAGATACTTCATCACCGGTCTCGAAGCCGCGGGCCACACGATCTGGGGGATTCTCTTCAACCATCCCGAAGCGACGCGAGGCGCTGCGATCGTCTGTCCGAATTACCTCGGTAGATGGATCGACGAGTCTCACATCTCAACCGCAAGCGAGCGCGCCACACTGCCGATTCGAAACTTCGTCGGCTCGAAAGACACTCTCTGCGTAGCCGGCCAACCGATTTACACGCAGATGCAAAAGGCCATGAGCGTGGCGGAGGCGCATGGCTACAAGAATGTTTCGCTCGTGCGCATCGAAGGCAAGGGTCACGAGCAGCTCGCCGAAGAGGTGCTGGCCTACTTCGCGTCGTTGACGCAGCGCTAACTCAGAGATTATCGATGTTCAGCTCAAAGGGATCAGATAAATCGGCATTGGGCTCGAGGATCATCTCCTGGCGCGAGTAGTCGAAGGTGACTTTGAACCGGCGAAAGATTTCGTTTCCGATCAAGCCTGAAACATCTTTGGCGCCGTCGCTGTCGTCCGCCCGAAAGTTGGTGACGACATTCTGGAAAGAAAAGCCCCCAAAGAGAACGCTCTCAACACGATTCTTGATGCTCTGGACCGCCTGCTGCCCGGCTCCTTGCCTTCGCTCTCGTTCGCCTTGCATCGACGCCTGAAAAATCGGATGCGCTTTGAGAAACGCATGGTAAAGCGTTAGCGCGCCATCGTATCCGGTGTCGATCTCGAAACGGCCTTTGACCGCGTCGTGTCCGCTCACCTTCACTTCAGCTTCAACGAACGGCGTTCGGTCGATCGTGATGGGCACGCGCTTGCCTGAGCCTTTGTACTCGAACGTCTTTGGATCGTAGAGCGTAACAGTTCCGTTGCGATAGTCTATCTCGATTACGAAACGGCTGATGAAGTCGTAGCCGAGTACCCCGCCGAAGTTTCGTTTGATACTGGCGATCTGTTTGGCGAACTGAACCGAGGTGATGGTTTGATTCGTCAGCCTCACGCCCGGCAACGTGAAATTCACACCCTTAACAAACCTCATCGGAACAGCGCCGCCGGTTCCACTTGCGCCGACGTTTCCGGCGGACTTCAGACCGAGCGCGCGAGCACGCCGGGCGTCGATCACGGTAACGCTGGCGCCAGTGTCCAGGATGAACGACATTGGTCGTGAATTGTTAATCCGAGCCTGTACGAAGATCGCGTTATCGACGCGCTCGAGCGGCATGCGCGCAACGTGCCGGCGGTTCGTGAAGCGCGCGTCAGTTGTAACCGGCTGCGGGCGCACAAAGGTGGCTGCTGCAATCGTCGTGTTGAGCTGGATCGTGTCCTGCTGGACCACCGCGTTGTTGGTGGGATCGGGCTCCACTTGTCGATAGCGGAAAGGCATTTTGATGCCGTCGACTTCGCGCCAGTCTTCGAAGTACGTGGTCCTGGTTCCCGTTCGATCAGTGAACGCCATGCTGAACGGGAGAAAGCTCGACTTGTCGATCGCGTAGATGGCTTCCACGCCGTGTTGCGGCTTGAACCGCAGGAGATAGTATTTGCCGGTGGGATCTTCTCCGCTGCTACTGACGGCGCCCGGCATTCGATCGCTGAACAGGTACGAGAAACTGCCGACGTAGCTCGACAAGATTTCGTTTTCGAGCGAAACGCCTGCGAGATTGCTAATTTGGTTGTTGTGATCGATCACCCAACCCTGCGTGCCGTCGAAGATAGTGGTCTCTTTGTAGACCTCGCCCAGATCGACGATCTGCTTGTGTTGACCGCGTGAGGTCTGCCAGTCGTCGACAGTGCCGCTCAAGCCCGCGACTTTGATCTTGCCGTGCATGTAAACAGTTTCAGCCTGGCGCAACTTGTCGAGGCCGCCAAGCGCCTGGGCCATGCGTGCCAGGACAGTTTGGGCGTCCTGATTCGCGCTGGCGATCGGAGCTACAAACAGGAGCAGCAGCGCCAGTGTCGTGGTGGTGGTCAGGAGTTTTTTCATCATCGGCATTACGGGAAGAAGGACGGCCTGAAAGCGTTAAGTGTTAACAGACTGCACGAATTCGCACACGGATCCGGAGAGGTTCACTCGCGGTTGGCAAGCAACGACTCCAGCTCTTTCGTCGCCTCATCGACGCTGCGCTTCGCGTCTTCAACTGCGTGCGCTGCTTCCGAGGCCTCGGCAGCAACGACTTGAGAGCGCCGCGTTGCGTCTTCCACCGTGGCAGACGCTTTTTCCAACAGTGCCGCTACTTCGCGCCGCTGCTTCTCGGCTTCCTTCACTTCCGCCGCGGCTTTTTTCTGCGCTGCTTCCATGCTCTGCACTTTGGCTCGCGCGTCGGCCAGCGATCGCTTCGCATCCTGCAATGAATCCTTCGCCGCGGCGATTTTCGCTTGCCGAATCTGGCGCAACCCCGCCGCAGACTTTTCCTGCGTCTTCGAAGCGCCTGACTTGTTCCGCGCCGGCTCGACATCATGATCTACCCCAGCACCAGACATCAACGACGCGAGCGATGCAAAACTCGGCGGATCGACGTCCTGCGCCAGCCGTCCGGGAGCCGGACCATCAGAAAGGAGCGCATACGCGGATAGCGCTTCGAGCGTAACGTTGATCCGGCGCAGCGTATCCAGCGTCGGGCTGTGACCGGCGTCGCGCAAGAGTTCAGCCGCCGCACTCTCCAATTGCGACAGCACTTCTCGGCGAGCGTCCAGCGACTCGCGCATGTCAGCCATCTTTCCGGCTTTTCGAGAAGACGCTGGTCGAAAACGTTTACCCGCAGCGATCAATTCATCAAACGCATCGCGGTGATTCCAGTAGAGCTGGTTCACAGCCCACGCAGACACGGATGGCTTCGCGAGTAACTTCACGCGCTCCGCGTCATCCGGCCGCCCGTCCTTCTTCAGCCGGCCGGCCAGCGCATTCCGTGCAGGTGTGAACTCGACGAGTGGCAACCGGTACAACTCGTCGATCTCATCATCGAGCTTAATCGCCAAACGCATGTCGAAACCTTCGCAGAGGTGTGGAGAACGAAGCAACTGGATTCTCCGGGCTTGCCCTCGCAGCGTCAACCCTTCAGAATGGTGCTGACGAGCGTACGGCACCGAACCGATCTTCGGCATCCTGACTGGTACGCTTTCAACCTACCCCCGAACAATCAAAGCTTCCCCGTTTTAGGTGGACGATAATCCCCTTTACAACTGAGGGACTGTATGAACAGAAAAATGCTGATGGCGATCGTGTTGCTCCTCGGCGTGGTAGCTTTCTCTCCGGCCACGAATTCGATCGCGCAGGAAACTCCATACGCCGGGAGCACTATTACGGGAACTGTTTATTTTGTCGGCGGTCCGCGGCCGGGCCGGTCGCTGCCGTTCAGACTCATCATCAATCGCAGCACCAGCCCGCAGGAAGTCAGCCAGCTCAACGAGGCGCTACAGTCCGGCAGGCAGGATTCCCTTCTCCGCGCACTCTCGCGCCAGCAGGCTGGACGAATTGAAATCGGCACCGGCGTTGGTGTCCCGGCGAATGCGGTCATCATCACGCCGAGCGCGGATGGCCGGACAAAGATCACAGTTCTGTACGAACGCTTCGTGCGATTCGCTGAACTGCGCTACGGCGCGCGTTCAACTGATTATCCCTTCGGCTACGCAGAGCTGTACGTCGGCCGGGGACAGAACGAAGGTATGTTGATACCCGCGGCGCGAGTTCGTCTACGCGACGGCAACACGTGGGAAGTCGAAGACTTCGGAACGTTTCCAGCGAGATTGATGGGCCTGAGAGTACGCGGCGGTCGCTCGATGGGTTAGCAATTTGAATTACGACAAGGAGGGTTGAAATGAACAACTGGCAGTTAATTAAAGTGGGTCATGTTTGGGCCCTGGTCGTTCTGCTCGTTTCCGCGCTTTGCGCCCTTGGCGGAAGTGCTGTCATCGGACACCAGAATCAGAACTCAAACCAGAACAGCAACAGTAACGCCAACTCAAACACCGGCAGGTCGCAGAATCGCAACGCGAACAAGGCCGAGAACGCCAACACCGGCGCGAGCGGCGAGCGAACCGGCATGGGGAACATGATGAAGGACCACGAGTTCCTCATGGAAGCGGCGATGGGTGGCCTGATGGAAGTCGAGCTCGGCCACGTCGCGGCGCAAAAAGGCACGAGTGAGGCGGTGAAGCAGTTCGGCCAGAGAATGGTGGACGATCATTCGAAAGCGAACACAGAGTTGACGACTCTGGCACAGAGCAAGGGCATGACACTGCCCACGCAGCTCGACGAAAAGCATCAGAAAGAAGTGACGAAGCTGTCTGCGCTGACCGGCGCTGAGTTCGATCGAGCGTATTCGAAGATGATGCTGAGCGATCATCGCAAGGACGTTGCTGAGTTTGAAAAACAGAGCACGAAAGCTGTCGATCCGGATGTGAAAGCGTTCGTCACGCAGACGCTGCCGACACTCCGGGAACATCTGGAAATGGCTAAGGCGCTCAATCCCGGCAGCGGGAACAGCAACAGCAACAGCGGCGGCGGCTCGAAAAACAGCAACCGCAATAGCAACAGCAACAGCAATTCGAATCGTCCTTAGCACGGAGCCGGTTCGTTTAAGCTGAATCTTTAGTTCACTCGATCGATCGCTGTCGAGAAGGAACCCGTACCTCCGGTTTCTTTTTGCGCGGTCGGTCGAGTATCTTTCTGTTCACACACACATGATTGGAAGCAGGAGGAGCGACAATGCAGCAGCGCCGTCTTGGTAAGAGCGATCTCGAAGTTTCGGCTCTTGGTCTGGGCTGTATGGGATTGAGTGCTTCCTACGGTCAGCCACTGGCTAAGCAGGACGGAATCGCGGTTATTCGCGGAGCTTTCGAACGCGGCATTACGTTCTTCGATACCGCCGAAGTGTACGGCCCGTTCGTCAACGAAGAGCTCGTCGGTGAGGCAGTCGCACCTTTCCGCGATCAAGTTGTGATCGCGACGAAGTTTGGCTTCAAGATCGATGCCGCAGGCAAACAGGCGGGCGTGGACAGCAGGCCCGAGCACATCAAGGAAGTGACGGACGCGTCGCTGAAGCGATTGCAAACTGATCGGATTGATCTGTTTTATCAGCATCGCGTGGATCCGGCGGTGCCGATCGAAGAGGTCGCCGGCGCGGTCAAAGAGCTGATCGCGCAGGGCAAGGTAAAGCACTTTGGAATGTCCGAACCGGGCGTGGAAACTCTGCGCCGCGCCCACGCGGTCCAGCGTGTCACGGCACTTCAGAACGAGTATTCGCTGTGGTGGAAAAGACCTGAGCAGGAAGCGTTGCCGGCGTGTGAGGAGTTGGGCATCGGTTTTGTTCCGTTCAGTCCGCTGGGCCGAGGTTTTCTGACGGGAAAGATCGACGAGAACACGACGTTCGAGAAGAACGATTTCCGCAACATCGTGCCTCGATTCACACCCGAGGCCCGCAAAGCGAACCAGGCTTTGGTCGATCTGCTGCGACGGCTTGCGGAGAGCAAGCGTGCGACACCGGCGCAGATCGCACTCGCATGGTTGTTGGCGCAGAAACCCTGGATCGTTCCCATCCCCGGCACGACGAAGCTTCATCGCCTTGAAGAGAACATCGGCGCCGTTGACATCGAGCTTACCCCCGACGATCTACGCGAAATCGACAGCGCCACCTCATCAATTCAAATCGAAGGCGCCCGCTACCCCGAAGCACTCGAACGCGCAACCGGGATTTAAGTCCTATTACCTCATGATCGTGCCCGGTCTAAGAAACAAACCTGCCGTATTTGTCATTTAGAACAGAAGCATCGGGAAGGGTCTGTTTCGAGGACACCCGGCCATGAGCTGTCCCCATCTGCTGAAAAACGAAATCAAGCATTGCCTCGCACACCTCTGCAAAGCAGCGTGGCGGCAGTGGAAGGCCAAACCTCTCCGGCACTGGCAGATAGTTATTATTCTGATTGGCGCAGGCACTTACGTCGGGCACAAACTCGGCGAAAGTCAGATCTGGATGGACGTTCGCTACGCAGCTTACCAGAAGGTGCTTTATCGACTGACACCAAGAGCGCCCCACCCCAAACGAACGGTCCTGGTGCTGATCAAGGATGAGGAGTATTGGGGCCCCGAGCTGCAAGGACGCAGTCCGATCGATCGTGACTACCTTGCGAAACTGCTGCGCAAACTGGCGGAGGCGAATCCGGCGGTCATTGCTCTGGACATCGATCTAAGCCTGACCACTGATCAGAGCCACCGCGACGCGGGCGCGTACAAAGAGGAGACCGATCGATTATTAGCGGCAGTCAGGGATGTTTCGGCCGAGCGCACCGTGGTACTGGCGAGGCGGTTACAATATGCGGACGAAACGGAAAAAGAGTACCGAGCTACAGCGGCCGTCTTCGAGGGGTACGACTTCAACAAGGGCAAAGTCCGTTCGGGGTACATCACCCTGCCGCCCGACATCCGCCGCATTCCACTTGCTCTGACGATGCAGGATCAAACGACCAGGGTCGATTCATTCGCGTCCGCAATCCTCGGGGCAATTGATGAACAATCACTGAAAGACGCGCAAAACAACGAGCAGGATGCGATTCCCTACGGTACGTTCATCGAACCCGATCGTTTCATTCAGCGCTCCGCCAGTTTTGTTTTGAGTTCCGACCCGAAAACGCTTCAACACGAGATGGCGTTCAACGTGGTGATTGTCGGTGGCGCCCGGCATCAGTTCGGAATGAATCAAGGTCCGCCTAGCGATTCTCACCCCAGCCCTGTCGGCAATGTCTATGGCGCGTTTGTACATGCCAATTACGTCGAAGCGCTGCTTGATTCGCGTACCTACAAACCGATGCGCGAATCCTGGGCCACTGGGATCGAGGTGGTCTTTTCAATTCTTCTGGCGCTGTTTCTCAGTCTCGAGATGAGATTGGTGGCCAAGCTGGGAATAACGATCTTTCTCAGCGCGGCGGTGCTCGGGATAAGCTACGTTTCCTGGCAAAACCTCGGATTATTTTTCGACTTCCTCGTACCGGTCGTGTTGCTTTGCGGGCATGTGCTGGTTGAGAAGCTGATGGGACCGTCAGAGTGACGGAAGTATGGAGGTGACTCCGATGCCACGCTTTTTCCAAGTCATAATCGTCGTGTTGACGATTTCCCTATCCGCCTTTTTGATCAGCCGTTCATGTGGTGATCACGGTGGCCACAACGATCCCGGTACGCGTGGAGGAGAAGCGAAGGTTATGCCGTCGCCTGAGGCACAGAAGCCCTCCGAACTTACCGCGTCTGCTTCGCCCGCTCCGAGAGCTGAGGAAGAGCATTCGGGCGTGGACGTGCGCGCAGAAAATCGGGTCAAAGAATCGCAGAGGCCTGCGCCACGCACAGAAACACGTACGGTCGTAGCAGCACGTCCGAGCGCAGAAGCGACGCCGGAAACAACGGCCTCAGCCCTCCCTGAAACGAGCGCATCGGGACCAGGTGATCTGACTGGAGGCGCCAGTATTACCCTGAGACCGCGACCGACTGGGCCGCACAGACCGCGAGCGGAAGTTGCAGATGAGAGGATTCAGGGCACGTGGATGTTAACGGACGAACGCGGCACAAAGCTCGAATTAAGAATCCTAAAGAACGGCGGCTTCGTGACCGCCACTGTCACTCAGGCTGGCAGGCCTGTCACCTTCGAACAGCAAGTAATGCGGGTCGATTCTGGTGATAAGACCGTTAACGTCTATGCCGAAGAACGGGATACAAGTCTCCATGCGATGGAGCCGGAAAGGCCTGAGCGGATGGTGCTCGGGTTCCAGTTCAATGCGGACGGCACGCCGCAGGTCGTAGTGCTGCGGATCGGATCGATCCAGACACCTTTGAAGGTCTTGTCCCACACCAAATAACATTACAGGAGGCAGCCTTATGATACGATTCGCGCGAGTTTCATCGAACACTATGAAGAGGTTTCGCCGGCATGTCGTTTCGATCTGTCTTCATCGCGATCGTGATCGGATTTGCGCTGATCGTCGCCGCGTTTATGATCAACCGGCAACGCCCGAAGGTCGAAACTGACCAGCCGAATGCCTCACTCGTCCGCGCCACGGGAAAGTGCGCCGAATGTCACCTGCGCCAGCAGTACTCAATCGTTCATGAATACGAGATGAGCCGGCACGGCGAGAAAGGCGTGACGTGTCTCGACTGCCACCAACCCGCTGCGAATCAACAGGGCAAGGACCATAACGGATTTACGATCACTGCGCAGATGACCTCCGGCAACTGCCGCGGCTGTCACGAAGGTGAGTATCAGGAGTTTCAGCGCAGCCGGCACGCGGCTGTCTCGTGGGCGGCAGTCTATGGCGCGGAAGGATTATCGACCGAGCAGGTTTCGTTTGCTGAAAAATATCAACCGGGTTACGCGAACCGTCCCCCACATCCATTCGTGAAGCTGGAAGGCATGTCGGCGATGATTAGCGGCTGCGCGCAGTGCCACAGCGTCGGCAAACCAAACGCAGACGGGACGATCGGCACCTGCACGGCCTGTCACACGCGCCACACAAGCTCGGTGGAGATCGCGCGGCTGCCGCGCACCTGTGCGCAGTGTCACATGGGCCCCGATCACTCGCAGATCGAAATCTATGAAGAGTCGCGTCACGGCGTTATGTTCGAGGCCCAACACGAGCAACTCAATATGAAAGCCCCGCCACGCTCGTTGACGACGCGCGATATGTTTGTGCCCACTTGCGCGACGTGTCACATGAGCGGCATCAACGGGTTGAAGGTTACGCACGATCCTTCAGAACGGCTCTCCTATTATCTTGCCGATGCGATCTCGAAGCAGCGCCCGAATTACCTCCAGGCGCAGAACAACATGAAGCAGATCTGCTCGCAGTGTCACGCATCGACACTTGTGAGCCGGGTTTACGACCAGGCGGAAAAGGTCGTGGTGGATACAAACACCAAGATCCTGGCAGCCAAAGAGATCGTCGACGGTTTGCGCAAAGACAATCTGCTCACGGCACAGCCGTTCTCGAATCCGATCGACTTCACCTACTTCGACCTATGGCACTACGACGGGCGAACTTCAAAACACGGCGCCTTCATGGGCGGAGCCGATTTTGTGCAATGGCACGGCAACTATCCGATTCTGAGTAAAACTGTAGAGCTCAAAGCGCTCGCCGAAGAGCTGCGCAAAGGACATGGCCGCACTCAAACAACTCCGGCAGCAAATCCAGCGGGCACGAACTAGCTCTATCGGCCGGCGGTGGACCAGCGATCCATCCTTATGGGTGGAGGCGTTTGTAATTATCAATCTCGCCTTTCTGGCGCTCGACATTTACCTTGCTCACTCGACGAACGACTTCCGGCGCAAGAGTGAATACGTTCCACTGTTCTATTCACTGATTGCGCCAATCGTCCTGCTCGCCGGACTCATTGCGCGCGAACGATACGGTTACGCCGCTGTCTGGCGCGACTTCGGGTACCTGATCGGTTTCCTGGCCGTGCTGATCGGGCTCACGGGCGTGATTCTCCATCTCGACAGTCGTTTCTTTTACGACAACACGCTGAAGAGTCTTACTTACGCTGCGCCTTTCGCGGCGCCGCTCGCGTACACTGGCTTAGGGTTGCTCCTGCTGGCGAACAGACTTGTTGGGGTCGGCACGGCTGAATGGGCCTACTGGATCCTGTTGCTTGCGCTGGGAGGATTCCTCGGCAATTTCGTTTTCAGTCTCACAGATCATGCAGTGAACGGCTTCTTTCGCCCCGTCGAGTGGTTGCCGGTTGCGAGTAGTGCATTCGCAGTCAGCTTTCTGCTGGTTCCGTTTCTGGTGAAGATCGAGCATCGCTACTTGCTGCTTTGTGCCGCCGTGCTCGTGACCCAAGCGGCGATCGGCGTTCTCGGCTTTGTCTTGCACCTCGCGGCCGATCTTGACGGACCGTCGCACAGACTGTTTGAAAACATCGTGCACGGTGCACCGCCGTTTGCTCCGCTGCTGTTTCCGAATCTGGTGCTGCTGAGTTTGATTGCGTTATGGGTTTTGCGACAACATGTGGCTCGATCATGAGGATAGCTTGCTTACTCTTTGCGCTCTTCGCATTCCACGCAGTTCTGTGCGCACAAAAGCCGGCGCAGGCTCCGGTGCCCACGATCAACCCTGATTCCTACATTCCGCCGCGCCCTCCGGGACGCACGATAACTGTCGCCTCGTCCAATCGGCTGGCCGAAGTGGTTCAACAAGCGCAAGACGATCCGAGTGTCGCTGCCGTGCGCATCGCCGGCGGCGGATCGATCCGGCGTCCCGTCATTCTCAAGAAATATACGACGTTCGACAGCTCGACTTACTCCTGCGACGTGACGCAGGAGAACTCTATTCTCCCCGACATGTCCGTCACCGATTATGGCTGTTTCCTGGTTGCGGATGGCGTTTACGTTGGCGGCACATATCGCCCGCCGCAAGTAGTGCTCGACTACTTCCGTTCGGGCAACGGCCGCAATCCAAACGATCGCTATCTTCGCGCCGTTCAGTCGTTGACTGCCGCTCAGTTGGCGGGACAAGGAACGACGATCCTCGAACCGAATTACGTGAGGGCAACGACTCCCGCAGTCGAGGTCTTTCAGGCGTTGGGCGATGCGTGTTGTTCGCATACCGGCAAAACCCGCAACATCACCATTCAGGGGATCAGGATTCGCGGGCGACAAACCGTTTACGACGGCGGCGTGCGTTCCACGATACTGCTCGGCAATTGCGAACACTGCGCGGTGATGGACGTTTACCTCGAAGACACGGCTTCAATCGGAGTAACAGCCGGCGGTTCAGCGCTCGAGTTCAAGCTGCCGAACGGCACGGCACATCGAAATAACTTCGCCAAAGACATCGTGTTTACGCGCAACATCTTCTCAGGCGTAGCCGCCGCAAACTCGGCGACGATCAACACCGAAGATGCTTACATCTTCAACAACTACGTTCGCCGTCCCGGACATCACAACCCACTCTTTGGCGGCGGCGTGTGCGGTCACGATCATGAGACGAACAGTCCCGCCGACCACACAAGAAATATCTACGTTTACAATAATCTCTACGACTACGAGGGCGGTCACATGGATCCAGTCGGCAACGCCATTTGTCTCCAGGACCCTTACATTGGCGCGAATGGCGGCCGCGTCGTTGCGGCAAACAATGTGATCATCGGCGGCCGGGACGACATCCTCCATCGTTACATGAGCAACGGGTTCTTTCTCAACGGTCTCAAAGATTGCCAGATCCTGAATAACTACATCTTCAGAACGGGACAGAATGCGATTCAGGCGTACGGCATCTCGAACTGCCTGATCCAGGACAACATCTTCGATTCGACCGGAGGCGGCGGCAACCCGACGTTCTGGTCCAAAGGAATGAAATACACGATCGTCAGGCGCAATCCCTTCATCAAGCGGGACATTCCCATCAACATGCAGGCTGGCTTTCTGGAGCTTTGCGGCGAGGGCAACCAGTATATCGGCAACACGATTCCGGGTATCGCCGGACCAGTGCCGGCCGAACGTCGCTGCCCGTGAAATAGATCAGATGTTACGGCAACCGCCAGAGAGCGAACGAAGTGAGTGAGTCGTTCAGCGGCAGCAGAATGTAATCGTTCTCGATCGATACCGCGGCTTTGAAAAGTTTATCGGGAGGAGTCGTAAACGGCAGGGTTGTCGACAGCATTTTGTCGCCGCCCGAGCTTTGGTCGTACACATCCACGAAAAGTTTGCCTGAGGAAGGCGTATTCGGGACGTCGGGCGTGTAACTGAAAACTGCGAGCCATTCGCGTGCGCTCAACGCCGGCACAGCCGGCCACGAAGTGCCGGTTTTGGGAAACGGACGGTGCGGCGGCATCTTGCTGATGAAGTTCTCCGCCAACGGGCTGTCCGGCGCCGCCGGCCGATTGATGCTCGCCTTGTGCGCGTGGTCCCACTCTTCTTTAGTGGCAAAGCGAGTTTGCGTCGGGTCCTCCAACGACACGGCGTAGTAGTAAGTGTTGATGAGTCGAAAGTGATATCCGCCTCCGCCATCTCTCTGCCGGAGTTCGGCAGGATGGTTTTCTACTTCCTCATTGACCGCGAGCAGCAGCTCTTTCGGTAAAGACACCGGTGGGAAACGCACTTCGGTGATCTCGGTATCGTCACGCGCCGTGAGTTTCGCGGCTTGCTCCTTCGTCAAAGGCGCAAGCGGTATCCAAACTTCATCACTGTTGCCGGGAGGCAATGGATGGCCGCTCTCATCTCTTCTCGCCGGGAACTGTACTGTCACAGGATTCACGTCGGGTGTGACCGGCGGCAGCTTAACCAGCATGAAGTTTCGCGGCTCTTCCTCGTCGGGAAACAAAAGGTAACGATCTTCAATCCAGACCACCGGCGTGTCGCGAGACGTCGGGCTCTTTACGTTCTTCGCTTCCCACTCGAAGACTTTCTTGCCTGTTACAGTGTCGTAGACCTGCCAGAAGACGTCGCCCACACGCGGGTTGCCGCCACCAAGAAAATGGAAAAAACTCGGCGGCGGTTTCTCACCGTTATAACTGAACACGGCGAGCCACCGACCGCTCGGTGAGAGCAGTCCCCTGCCCCAGTACTTACCGGTCTTTGGATAACTCCTCTGCCGGTATTCGATCTCGCCGGTCGCCTCGTCCTTGCCGTTTGAAAACGCGAGTCGGGGTTTGCTTGGAATTCGCTTTCCGCTTTCCCACTCTTCCTGAGTCGCAACGCGAATTCTTGCGCCAGGCGTAAAGTCAAGGACGAAAGCAAGCTCGCCGTACTTAGGCGCCGGCCGGCTTTTGTCTACTTCAAATTCGTACTGGTAGTCGCCGTAAGGCAGTGCGCGAAGCAGGTATTCGTGCACCGGTGCGTTCGGAATTTTCCTGACTTCGATCTGTTCGAGCGTGTCGTCGGGAGCGACCAACGGCTCGGGAAACTTTACCTTTGAGACCCCTAACGCCTCATTGAACTTCACTTGCGTGCCGGCTATTTGGGCTGAGCTCTGACACGACCATGAAGCGGTCACAAGCGCGAGTGCGACGACCAGAAGGAAGAGCTGTTTCGTCATAGTAAAATGCGAGCGCGGGCGCGCTTTTTAAGCCCGGTTTGTGGTAAGGTGAAGCCCTGCGTGCCCACATTCCAGGCCCATGAAACGTTTTCATTGTAGCCCCAATCTCGATCCGCGGTCATTAACTACGCGTGTGGTTTGCGTGGCGGTGCTATTCGCCGCTGCGGGTTTCGTAACTCCGCCGGTTTCAGCGCAGCAGGCCGGGTCGAAAGCGCCCGTTGTCGTCCAGCCCGGCGCGCCGGGACAGCCAACTCGTCAACTGCCTTCGTCGACCAGGGCCACGCTCCCGCCCGTGTCCCCAAAAGACGTCGAGTTCATGCAGGGCATGATCATGCACCACGCGCAAGCAGTCGAGATGACGGCGCTAATCGAATCGCACACGCAGAACACAGATCTCCGCTCGCTCGGGTCACGCATCAGCCATTCGCAGGCCGACGAAATACGATTTATGAAACGCTGGCTCGAAACCAGGGGACAGCCGACCGAACACACGATGCACCACATGCCGGGCATGGATATGTCGAGCCATGAAATGCTGATGCCCGGAATGCTTACCGCCAAGCAGATGGAGGCGCTCAGGAAAGCAAAAGGCGAAGAGTTTGACCGCCTATTCCTGACCGGAATGATTCAGCACCACAATGGCGCCCTGACGATGGTAAAGGATTTGTTTGAAGCTGCCGGCGCCGGGCAGGACGCAGAGTTATTCAACTTCGTGACCGACGTCGACACCGGCCAACGCGCCGAGATCAAGATTATGCAAACGATGTTGGGTGGAAACCCTCAAGAGGAGAAACGATGAATCGCCTACACGCCATAACCTTTCGCTTACTACTAACCTCTCTTGTGCTGTGCACCTGTTTTGCCGCGCAAGCGTTGGCCCAAACGCCGACCCCTTCGCCGTCGCAGGACGCCACCAAGACGCCCGAGGCGAAACCCGCGGACAAACAAGCGCAAGCGGAAGTGAATCCGTTTGCTCCTGAACCGGCGCCGCCGCTGCCGGCGGGGATGACCGGTTCGGACGTCAACGATCCGCGCGCCAAACTGACGCCCGGAGTCTACGACGCCGGCGTAGCAGCCGAGGGGATCAAGC
The DNA here is from genome assembly GCA_046733615.1 of Acidobacteriota bacterium. GTDB lineage: Bacteria > Acidobacteriota > Blastocatellia > Pyrinomonadales > Pyrinomonadaceae > PSRF01. The sequence goes on from JBKPPP010000234.1 coordinate 15,762, forward strand.
ACATCCTGCTGGTCCAAAAGCCGGACGCGTTTCAGCTCGGCTCCAACGATCCCAACAACCCGAAAGTCCATCAGGCGCTCGGCTCGCTGGGTATCGGCGATGGAGTGAAACTACCGCCCGCGGCGCAGTTGACTATAGCTCAGCTCGCGTTTGCCAACTCGGACCTGGCGTTTCAGGGTAATCATCTCTTTCAGGGAAACTTTTTCGGCCTCAGCATCTACGACATCTCCGACCCAGCGAAAACCAGCCTGATCACGTCGATGGTCTGCCCGGGCGGGCAGAACGACGTCTCGGTTTACAAGAACCTGCTCTTCATGTCGGTAGAAATGCCGAACGGCCGCGTAGACTGCGGCACGCAGGGCTTTCCGGCAGCTCCGGTGAATCCCGAAGACAAGGGCAGACCGCAGTTGCCGCCGGCGCAGAAAGATCGTTTCCGCGGCGTGAGAATCTTCGACATCAGCGACGTGAAAAATCCGAAGCAAGTGGCCGCAGTGCAAACTTGCCGCGGCTCGCACACGCACACGCTGGTTGTCGATCCCAATGACAAGAACAATGTTTACATCTACGTTTCGGGAACTTCTTTCGTCCGTCAAAGCGAAGAGCTCGCCGGTTGCATAGGTGGCGAGCCGGATAAAAATCCTGATACAGCGCGATTCCGCATTGATGTGATCAAGGTGCCGGTGGCGACGCCGCAGGATGCGAAGATCGTCTCGAGTCCGCGCATCTTTATGAACACCGAGACGGGAGCTATCAATGGCCTGACTAGTGGCGGCACGCATAGCAGCAAAGGCGGACTTACCAAGCCATCGGACACGGATCAATGCCACGACATTACTGTCTACTCGGCGCTCGGGCTTGCTGCCGGCGCGTGTTCCGGCAATGGAATCCTGCTCGACATCAAAGATCCCGCGAATCCGAAACGCCTCGACGCCGTCAACGATCCGAACTACGCGTACTGGCATTCGGCTTCCTTTTCGAATGACGGGAAGAAGGTCGTGTTCACGGATGAGTGGGGCGGCGGGCTCGGCGCTCGTTGCCGCGCGACCGATCCGATCCAGTGGGGCGCTGATGCAATCTTCCATTTGCAGGACAACAAACTGAAGTTCGCCAGTTACTACAAGGTGCCCGCCGCTCAGGGCGACACCGAGAACTGCGTGGCCCACAACGGCTCGCTCGTTCCGGTTCCCGGCCGCGACCTCGAAGTGCAGGCGTGGTATCAGGGTGGAATCTCCGTGATGGACTTCACCGACGCGGACCATCCGGTTGAAATCGCCTACTTCGATCGTGGACCGATCGATCCGAAGCAACTCGTGCTCGCCGGCGACTGGTCGGCGTACTGGTACAACGGCCAGATTTACGCTTCAGAGATCGCGCGTGGCTTGGACGTATTCGAGCTGACGCCGACGAAGAATCTGACGCAAAATGAGATCGATGCTGCGAAGACCGTTCGCGTGAGTGAGCTGAACGTGCAGAACCAGCAGAAGATCGAGTGGCCGCGGAAGTTGGTTGTTGCGAAGGCTTATCTGGATCAACTCGAGCGATCGCAGGCCTTGCCGATGGATCGAATCGCGGCTGTGCGGCAGGCGATTCAGAAGGCGGAGAAGTCGCACTTGAATCGTAAAGACCTCGACAAGCTCGGCAGTCTCGCGGCCTCAGTTGAGCAGAGCGCAGGCAGCGCCACCAACGCAGCCGACGCAGCAAGAATGCACGGACTCGCCGACGTGCTGAAGCGACCCACGCTCTAATCGTTTCGGTTGAATGGAGACTCCTAATCACCAGCGCCGCAACTCCGGCCGGGGATTAGGAGTCTTCTCTTTTGCATCCTTACTTCCCTTCCTCTTTGGACTGATTTTTCTCTGGCCTGCCTCAGTTCACGCGCAGCTTCCGTTCTACACTGACGATGCCGACACGACGCCGAAAGGCAAGTTTCATTTCGAGTTTTCCACCGAGCTTGACTGGTTGCAACGATCTGCGTTGCCCGGAAGACGCCAGAGCACCACGGTGTTCACGTTGAACTACGGTCTCACCGATCGGATCGAGCTGGGAGTGAACACTCCGTTCATCAAGATCGTCAACGATCGGCCCTCGCCGCTTGGAAATCCGAGTGGCATCGGAGACACGCAGTTTGGAGTGAAAGCGAAATTGCGCGCTGAACGTGAAAGTTCCAGGCTTCCGGCGGTGTCGGTTGTGTTCTACGTCGAGGCGCCGACCGGCAGCGTGAGTAAGCAGATCGGCTCAGGCCTGACGGATTACTGGCTGTATGGAGTGTTGCAGAAGTCTTTAACGAAACGCACGACAGGGCGGTTGAACGGTGGGGTTCTCTTCGCGGGCAACGATTCGACCGGGTTAGTTGGAATTCGCGGCGTGCGAGGACAGGTGTTTACCGCGAACGGATCGCTGGTGCGGCAGTTTACGCCGCGTCTCACGCTCGGTGCGGAGTTGTTTGGTGGCGTGACTAATAACTTCAACCTGAGTCGGGGGCAACTCGAGGCGCAGATCGGCGGCAGCTACGCGGTTCGTGAGAATTTTGCCCTGACATTCGGCTTCATCGCCGGCCACTTTCCCGCCAGTCCACGCACAGGGGTGCAGGTCGGCTTCGCTTACGATTTTGAGTGAGTAGTTTGCTTCGAAATCTTGCTCGAATCTCGCCGCTTACCTGGAGTCCCCGCTTACTTAGCTTAAATGTCTTCCCACTTGTCCCTTATGTAGAGGCTTGCGCGCAGAATCCAGCCTCCACCTTGGCCTCCCATGTCCAGGTCCGACGGCGAGGAATTGATTTTGTTTACAGAAATGCTATTGAAGTTTGTCTACGAGTTTCCTAACCGAGTGCCCTCTGTTCAGGCACCTACTTCGGAATATGGTGATTCGCAGCGGTGAATGATCGGTCGGTGAGCCGCAGTAGCTCTTTCTACTTCATGCCTCGTATTTCTTACGAGCCTCATGCGCTTCTTCGATGGTGCGGAACTTGAAAACGCCGCGCGGATATTGCTTTGGAGCGATCGTCCAGTAGCGTGCGCAAAGTCTGAGGAACCGTTCGAAGTCGGGCATTGAGAATTCGCGCACGGGCGCCGCGTTCATCTCCTCGACCGATCGAAACTTCTGAACTCGCTTATCAGGTTTCATCTTTTAAATGAAAGCGTTCTCGCAACGCTGCTGCGTCCGCCTGATCTTGAAGGCGAATAGTGCCCTTCTTGAGTCGATACAGGGCGGATGGCGTCGCAACTCTCACTTTCGTACCGTCAATTTCCTTGATCTCAGTCTCGATCGTCTCAAAGCGTGCAACTTCACCTAGCCGTGTGAGCACATCGAGGTACAGATCACCAGTCGGAGGATAATAACGAACTGTTGGGTATTCGCCGAGCAGATCTTCCGCGGAAATCTCATCGATGTTCGGATCATTATCGTATGCCCGTCGCAACGCGGTACGAAGACGTTCTACATTTTCGGGTGTCGCTTTGATGAACATATCGAGATCGGCGGTAGCCCTCGCTAAGCCATGGAAGCCCATGGCGGCCGCACCGATCAGGACGTATTCCAGTTCAGCAGTTTCGAATGCTCGCAACACGCGAATGATCTCGTCTCGGTCCACGTGCTTAGGATAACGTGTGTTCGGGACGCTCGTCACCTGAAACCTGGTCGGTTATTCTAAGCGGTGATCAACACGCTCCGGCCGCGACATCTCTTTTGGAGTTTTCACAACGATGCCCAACCTAAGACTACTTGGACTTGTATTGCTCCTGATTCAGCTCGGCGCCACGTGTGTTCTGGCCCAGACCGAACCGATCACGCGCCAGGAAACCCTGCGCGGGTCGGTGACGCCGGAACGTGAGTGGTGGGACGTGCTTCATTACCACTTGCAGGTCGAATTCCTGCTGGAGACCAGACGGTTAAAAGGGTCGAACACGATAGTCTTCAAGACCCTGAAACCGGGAAACAAAATGCAGATCGACCTGCAACCGCCGCTCGCAATCACAAAGATCACTCACGGCGACTCGGAGCTGAAATTTGAACGCGAAGGAAACGTCTACTGGGTGATGTTTGAAAAGGAGCTTCCCAAAGGACGCGAAGACAAGATCGAGATCTTTTATGAGGGCGTGCCGACTGTCAGTAAGAATCCGCCATGGGTCGGCGGCATAACCTGGGGACGAGACGATCTGGGACAGCCTTTCATCGTGACAACCTGCCAGGGCATCGGCGCGAGTATCTGGTGGCCCAACAAAGATCACGGCGCTGATGAGCCCGATCGCGGAATGCAGATCAGCGTGACCGTGCCGGAGAACCTGGTTGCCGTTTCAAACGGGCGTTTGAAAAAGACGGACCATGACGTCGCTGCGAAGAAGAAGACGTATCACTGGGAAGTCGTAAACCCAATCAACAACTACGGCGTCAACGTCAACATCGGCAACTACATCAATTTCACCGACACCTTTCAGGGCAAGGGCGGTGTGTTGGATCTGAGCTACTGGGTGCTGCCGCATCAGAAAGAGGCGGCGATGAAGCAGTTCAAGGAAGTTCCGCGCATGCTCGAGGCTTTCGAGCACTGGTTCGGCAAGTATCCTTTCTACGAGGACGGCTACAAGCTCGTGACTGTCTCTTATCCCGGCATGGAGCACCAGAGCTCGGTCACCTACGGCAACTGGTTTCGCAACGGCTATCTCGCACGCGACCCGTGCGCCTGCGGTGTGGGCTTCAAGTTTGACTTCATCATCGTTCACGAGTCGGCGCATGAGTGGTTCGGTAACAACATCTCGATGAAAGACGCCGCGGACATGTGGATCCACGAAGGCTTCGCGAACTACTCGGAGAACCTCTTCGTCGAATACCACTTTGGCAAGAAAGACGCTGAGGACTACGTGATCGGCACTCGCCGGAGCATCAGAAACGATAAGCCGGTCATCGGCGTGTATGGCTCCAATCGAGAAGGCTCGGGAGACATGTATCCAAAAGGCGGAAACATGCTCCACACGATTCGCAACATCATCAACGACGATGCGAAGTGGCTCTCGATCCTGCGCGGGCTGAACGCCGAGTTCTGGCATCAGACGGTGACGACACAGCAGATCGAATCCTACATCAGCAAGAAAGCCGGCATAGATCTCAGTAAGGTCTTTGACGAGTATCTGCGAACGACGAACATCCCGTTGTTAAGATATTCAGTTAAAGGCAAGAGCGTGACGTTTAGCTACGAGCGAGTCGTCAAGGGTTTCGCCATGCCGCTTCGAGTAACGATCAACGGTAAAGAGA
>JBKPPP010000235.1:0-2584 GCA_046733615.1 Acidobacteriota bacterium
CGATGCGAAGAATTTCCGGCTGAGTCAGCAGCGTGCGGAAGCCGTCGTGCAATACCTGGCCGTGCAGCACAAGATTCCGCTGCGCCGGTTTATTACGCCGATGGGCTACGGCAAGACCGACGCAGTCGCCGACAACTCGACCGCCGAAGGTCGCTCGCAGAATCGTCGCGTGGACGTGAAAATGATCATTAACCGGGGCCTGAATCAGCCCGCGACCCCGACGACTCCGGGCGCATCGTCTTCACAAGTGCGGCCCTAGCAGGCGCGGCTATCGACGATTGGAGTGCGGCTCGAAATAGCCGCACTCCAGCTAGTTTTTGCGAGTTAAACAGGGTTCATTTACCCTCGCTAAAAGCAGCACGGGGAGGGTACACGCTTTGGGCTTTTTAGACCCGCTTTCGTTCACTCACCGCTCTACAAACAAACGATTTCTCCACAATTACCGCGGTTTTCTCACACTTTTCCGTGGCCTTGTGTTTGCTCAGTGTTCTCCTCATGACTAACAGTGAAGTCTTCCCAATACTGCACGGTGGCCTGGTTGCCACGAAGAAATCTGAGCCTGCGCCAAACTCCGATCTTGCTCTGGCGATAGCCGCGGGCAAGGGAGACATCGAGGCATTTGAAAAGCTGTACGAGCGGCACAATCGCAGGGTCTACTCGCTCTGCTTGCGCATGACACAGAATCCGGCGGAAGCAGAAGACCTGGCTCAGGAAGCATTCATTCAACTGTTTCGGAAAATCGGCAGCTTCCGCGGTGACTCGGCTTTCACCACGTGGCTGCACCGGCTGACGGTCAATCAGTGCCTGATGCACTTCCGCAAGCGGAGTGTGAAGCTTGAGAAGACGACCGAAGAAGGTGAGACACCAGTTCAGATCGTTCGCGGCACTGAGAATCCGAACGCGATGCCGATCATGGATCGCATCGCTCTCGACAACGCGCTGAAGCAACTGCCGCCGGGATATCGCACGGTCTTCCTTTTGCACGACGTTGAAGGTCACGAGCACGAGGAGATCGCGAAGATGCTCGGCGTGGCGGTTGGCACTTCCAAGTCGCAACTGCATAAGGCGCGCATGAAACTGCGGCAAATCCTCAAGCTGCGCAAAGACGTCAATCCTAACTAACTAACACTTCAATCCGGTTCACGAATTGGTTAGGTTCCTCGCCAGCCCAGCCGGATTCGTATATTCTCCTTCCTCTCAAATCAATCCGAGGAGACAAACATGAGCGAACGCAGCGTTACGTTTTACCGGTGGGAAGACATGCCGAAGGAGCAGGTGAGCGACGTGTTGGACCGCCGGTTGATAACGGCGGATCGCGTGATGGTGGCGCATGTTTATCTCAAGAAGGGCGCGATCGTGCCGCGTCATTCGCACGAGAACGAACAGATCACTTATATTCTCGAGGGCGGCCTGCGATTCTGGATTGGTGCTGACGAATCACAGGTAGTCGACGTGCTTGCCGGCGAGGTACTGCACATTCCATCGCACGTGCAGCACAAAGCGGAAGCGCTCGAAGACACGCTCGACGTAGACATCTTCAGTCCGCCTCGACAGGACTGGCTCGACAAAACGGACGCATACCTCAGACAGAAGTAGGTGACCTCATCATGGATCTCGGACTCAAAAACAAAGTTGCGCTGGTGGCAGGATCGAGTCGTGGTCTCGGCCGCGCCATCGCCGACGAGCTCGCTGCGGAGGGAGCTTCATTAATCATTTGCGCGCGCGACGGAAAAGCGGTCGCGGAAGCAGCAGCGGCGATTGGCGATAAGACCGGCGCTCACGTGCTGGCCGTGCCGATCGATGTGACCGACACTACGCAGATCAAGCGCCTGGTCGATGCGGGCACCGAACGTTTCGGCCGCATCGATATCCTGGTCACGAATGCCGGTGGGCCACCGGCGGGCACGTTCGATCAGATTAGCGCCGCGCAGTGGGACGAAGCCATCCGTTTGACTCTGCTCAGCGCGGTCGAGCTCGCGCGCCTGGTCCTACCGGGCATGAAAGAAAGGCGCTGGGGAAGAATTATTAACATCACCTCGATCGCGGTGAAACAGCCGGTCGATAGTCTGCTGTTGTCGAACAGCCTGCGCGCTGCTGTGACCGGATTCGCCCGCACGCTCGCGAACGAAGTCGCGACTTACGGCATCACCGTCAACAACATCATGCCGGGCTACACGCGCACGGAGCGTTTGGTGGATCTGGCGAGCATGTTGGCCGGCGAGCAGGGAATCAGCACGGAAGAGTTTTACGGGCAGTGGGAACAGGAGATTCCGATGCGGCGACTCGGCGAGCCACACGAGCTCGGGGCGCTCGCTACTTTCCTCGCTTCCGAACGCGCGGCTTACATCACGGGCACCTCGATCCAGATAGATGGCGGTTGGATTCGAGCGTTGCTCTGACAGCCAGCCCGGCTTGGCGCGCGACATTCCACTCTTACAAGACAATCGACATGGTTTCGCCAACAGCGGCGTGCTTGAATGCTCCTCGAAAAGAGGGGAGGAGAAGTAATCATGCCGAAGAGTGCCGCGGGAAAAGCCGTTTCACCGCGCGGGCAGACGCGCGCGGCCGACGAAATCTCGAAAGA
>JBKPPP010000236.1:0-16347 GCA_046733615.1 Acidobacteriota bacterium
GTACACGGAGAAGCAGTTGAAGACGTGGAATGAGAAGAAGCACAGCTTCCGCGCGCGGCTGTTCAAGCCGTTGCAGCCGACGTTTGAACGTTGGGCGAAGAGTTTGCAGAAACGCGCCGCGGCCGAGAAGAAAAAGAGCCTGGCATCCAAGTAGCCACAGATAAACACGGATTCACACTGAGTGAGGCTCCGTCAGTACGAGGTAGCTTCAGTGTGAATCCGTGTTTATCTGTGGCCTATGTTGGTTCGTCGTCGATCTCGTCGGCTACTGCACGCAGTATAAGTGCCACTTCTGCATCACTCACCTGCGTCGCCTTAAACCGCACTTCGACATTGAAATCCTTCTCCGGCGAGGCGTACTTGAAAACGTAAGGCTTCGCATCCGGCACCACACGCGGGCCCATCTCTTGCCGGCGCACCTCGCGCGCATCGTCGCGATTCAACCCACGCGAAGCGATCTGCTTCGCCAAGCTGCGCATCGAGTCGTCATCCGGCTGCCGCACGATCTGAAGCAGTGAAGACTTCGCGGTAATGTCCGCACCGCGGCATACGTCGCGCACGTCTTCGGGAATGCGCGCAATCGCCAAGGCTTCAGTAACAGTGGTCCGGCTCTTACCGACCTTGCGCGCGACGTCGTCGTGCGTGTAACCGAACCGCTCGCACAACGCGAGCAACCCGTCAGCCTCTTCCCAAACCGTCAAATCTTTGCGCTGCATGTTCTCTATCAGCGCAATCTCCGCCACCGTACCCTCATCGACTTCCATCTCCACGCACGGAACTTCCTTCAGCCCCGCACGCTGCGCGGATCGCCAACGCCGCTCACCCGCGATGATCATCCACCGGCCCGTAAGTCGATTCGGCTTCACGAGCAACGGCTCGAGCACGCCCTTCTCGGCAATCGACGCCGTCAACTCCGTGAGGTCACCGATCTCAGTTCGCGGCTGCTCCGGATTCGGATCGATCTTGTCGACCGCGATCATGCGCCCGACCTGCTGCGGACGGTGTTGCGACAACTCTTCGACGTAATGCGCATCGTGTCGCATTTGCAATCCTGTCGGCAGTCCTCTTTTAGACACGGTTGATTACCTCTTCACAAAGTTTTCCGTACTCAATTGCTCCGGACGAGTTGGGTGCGAAACTGAAGATCGATTCCTTGTACGCCGGCGACTCTTCCAGCCGGACGCTCTTCGTGATCACTGTGTCGAACAACTTCGGTCCAAACACGCTCTTGATCTGTTCGTGAACCTCGCGCGCCAGCGTCGTGCGTTTGTCGTGCAGCGTGACCAGCACGCCCAGCAGCTCCAGACTCGGGTTCGGACGCGCTTTAACTTTCTCGATCGTTTCGAGCAGATCGTCTGTACCTTCGAGCGCGAAGTACGACGACTGAATCGGAATCAACACGTGTGATGCCGCGACGAGCGCGTTAACGGTGATGAGTCCGAGCGTGGGCGGCGTGTCGATCACAATCACATCGTAGTGTTGCCGGAACGGCTCGAGTCGATCTTTCAGGCGAAACGGCGCGTCGAAGTCGCCGACCAGTTTCGATTCCAGTTTCGCGAGGTTGATACGCGCGGGCACGAGCGAGAGATTCTCGACGGGCGTCGCATACACGGAATCCTCGACTGGCGCCTCGCCATCCATCATCAGTTCGTAGACGGATCGCTCGACGCTCAACGGGTCGAGAAACGATATTGAACTGTTGGCTTGCGGATCGAGATCGAGAAGAAGGACACGTTTTCCTTTGCGGGCGAAAGCGGCGGCGAGATTGATGGCGGTAGTGGTCTTTCCTACCCCACCTTTTTGATTGGCGATGGCAATTACCATTCGCTGCACAGTGGCAAACTAGCGCTCCATAGATTCATTGCTCAACTAAGACTACATCGGCAGATCGCCGGCTTCGCCGATGACGTCGGGCCATTCCTCCTCACTTCCAGTCAGCTCGCTCTCCTCGCTCTCTTCAGCAGGCAAGGTGTTGCGCGATGCTTTGATCACTTCCATGTCAACGTAGATGGGACAGTCAGCACGAAGCGCCAGCGCGATCGCATCCGACGGACGCGAATCCAGGACCATGCGATCGCCTTCGCTGTTGCGCATCTCGATGACGGCAAAAAAAGTGTTGTCACGCAGACTCGTCACTACGACTCTTTCAACCCGAACTCCCATCTCGACGATCAGGTTTCGCAGCAGGTCGTGCGTCATCGGACGCGGCGGCGCAATCTTTTCTATCTCGAGTGCAATGGCATTTGCCTCGTAAGCGCCGACCCAGATCGGCAGCATGGTATCACTCTGCACGTCTTTTAAAATAATAATTGGAGTTCCGCTGTTGGGATCCATCATTAAAGCTCGGATCTTAACCTCGATTTCCATAAAGCAGCACCCCTCCAACTACCGCTGAACGATCGACCATTGTTCCATAAAGACTGTTGGTTTTGGCGGCAGTCACGAGTACGTCGACCAGCTCACCCTCGAGACTGCGATCGCCGGCAAAATTGACAACCTTATTGCACGTTGAATGCCCCGTCAGATCGCTTTCAGATCTCGTGCTTTGTCTCTCGACGAGCACCTGTAACGTACGACCGACATACGCTTGATAGATCCCTTCCTGCGCTTTTCGATGCACTTCTTCCAGCGCCAGAAAGCGGGCGGTCTTTTCCGCTTCGGGCACGGTATCGGTGAAATTCGCGGCCGGCGTGCCCGCGCGTTTCGAGTATTTGAAGATGTAAAGACTGTCGTACTCGCATTCCCGCACGAGCTCCAGCGTTTGGCGGAAGTCGTCGTCTGTTTCGCCCGGGAAGCCGACGATGATGTCGCTGGTGAGCGCCAGGCGGCGGCTCGAGCTCTTGATTCGTTGGATTCGTTGCAGGTAGTCAGCGCGCGTGTGGCCGCGACGCATCAGTTTCAGGATGCGATCGCTGCCCGACTGTACCGGCAAGTGAACCCAGTCGCACAGGTTCTGGTTCTCTTCGATGGCGGAAACGATGTCCGGATGAAAGTCGCGCGGGAAAGAGGTCGTGAACTTGATGCGCGGCATTCCCGTGGCGGCGACCGCACGCAACAGCCGGCAGAAAGGTGTCGCGCCTAGGAAACCTTCCAGTCCGTGCTGAACGCGCGGCCGGTAACTGTTGACGTTCTGACCAATGAGCTGGATCTCTTTGTAGCCGAGCGCCTGAAGGTTCTTCACTTCCCTGACGATCTCGCTGGCCGGGCGGCTGCGCTCACGGCCACGCGAGTAAGGCACGATGCAGAACGAGCAAAACTTGTTGCAGCCTTCGATGATCGGGATGAACGCGACGTGCGGCGAGTGTCGCTCGGCAGGCGAAACGTCCCAGGAATCGTCTGTGCCACGTTCGCCCAGATCAAAAACGCGCCGCTCCCCGTCGCGAGCACGCTCGATCAGCGAAGAGATCCGATCCGTGGCCCGCGTTCCGATTACCATGTCGACCGACGGCGCCTGCTGGAAAATGGATTCGCCTTCGAGTTGAGCGACACAGCCCATGACGCCGACAAGCACGTCGCCAGGACGTGTCGCGCGCACTTCGCCGATGCGCGTGTAGACTTTTCGCTCCGCCTTCTCGCGCACCGAGCAGGTGTTGAGCAGGACCACGTCCGCGTCTTCAACCGATTCGCACAGATCGTAACCGGAGTTGCGCAAACCCGTAGCCGCACGCTCAGTGTCGGCGACATTCATCTGGCAGCCAAACGTCTCGATGTAGACTCGTGGCTTCATTCGATTTAATGGCCGACAGTCTACCAGAATCACAATCGGAGATAAATCACGATCGAAAATGGCACCTGCTTGATTCTTCGCTGCGGCGCTAGTAGTATCGCGAGCGTTCGTAATCCCAGAGAAAAGAAAGGCTCCTCATGTCCTTCAATAAGGTAATCTTGGTAGGAAATCTCGGACGCGATCCCGAGTTGCGCTACACCGCTCAGGGTACACCCGTTTGTACCTTCAGCGTGGCCACGAATGAGCGGCGCAAAGATCGCAACGGTGAAATGCAGGATCACACCACGTGGTTTCGCATCACGTTATGGAACCGCCAGGCGGAGACTGCCTCACAGTATCTGCAAAAAGGACGTCAGGTCTACATCGAAGGGCGCTTGCGCGTGGAAGAGTACATCGATCGCGACGGCAAGCCGCGTCATTCGCTCGAAGTGGCGGCAACGGACATGCAGTTTCTCGGTCAGAGAGGCGATGAAGCGCCCGCGGAGCGAGCGGCGTCCGCGAGCGCATCACATGGCCCAGCGGATCAATCTGACTTGTCCGACGACGATATTCCGTTTTGATCAGAAGTTCCCCACCGTCCAAAGCGACGCAACTTACTGTAACGGCGACTAAGTCGATCTTCCTGCGAACAACTCACTGCTTCCGCTAATCGCTCACTCAAAGCGGAATCCAGCAGTCGCGCAGTTTGATCGTAGTCGTTGTGCGCGCCGCCCGGCGGCTCGGGAATGATCTTGTCGATGATGCCTTCCTCGAAGAGGTGCTGAGCGGTGAGGCGCAAGCCCTCGGCAGCACGATCGGCTTGCGAAGAGTCTTTCCAGAGAATCGCGGCGCAACCTTCCGGACTGATCACCGAATAGATCGAGTTCTCGAGCATCAGGACCTGGTCGCCCACGCCGATCGCCAGCGCCCCACCCGAACCACCTTCGCCAATCACCGTCACGATGATTGGCACCTTGATCTTGGCCATCTCGCGCAGGTTGTAAGCAATCGCCTCGGCCTGGCCGCGCTCTTCCGCGTCGATTCCCGGATACGCGCCGGGCGTATCGATGAACGTAAAGATCGGGCGGCCAAACTTCTCTCCCAACCTCATAACGCGGAGGGCTTTTCGATAACCCTCCGGCTTCGGCATGCCGAAGTTTCGATAGCTGCGCTGTTTCGTGTCGCGTCCCTTCTGATGACCGATGACGGCGACGGGTAAACCATGAAACCGTGCAAAGCCGGCAACTATCGCCGGGTCGTCCGCGAAGCGCAGATCGCCGTGGAGCTCAAAGAAGTCTTCAAACAGACGCTCGATGAGATCCAGCGTGTACGGACGATTAGCGTGTCGCGCCAACTGCACGCGCTCGAAGGCGGTACGCTGTCCCGTCGCCGATTGATCTGGTTCGGACGGCGGTTGGCCGTCGTCGTCTTTTCCCATATTTAAGTTTCCGCTGTTTATCAGACGCGCGCGTGAGTGCCGTTCGTTTCGACTCTCACGCCACAGCCCAGCTTCTTCAACGCTTCTTCGAGCTCCGCGCTACGCGTTACGCGCAATGCTTCGTTGGCCTTGATCCGGACCAGCATACCTTTTTCAGTCAACGCCTCGAGCCTGACCTCGCAGTCGCCGGGATTGGCGTGCAGTAGATCCACGATTGAGTCGCACAAGTCAGCGAGATCGTTCTTCGCCGGCGCGCGCAGCACGAGGTATTCGTTATCCCGGGCCGCCGCGTCGATGCTGCGAACCTGGTCGACAATGATCGTCGGCGGATTGTCCTCGCTCAACTCGAGCCGTCCGATGATGACGACAGGCAGCTCATTCTGCAACAACGTGGAGTGTTTGCGATAGACCTCGGGCCAAAGCACGCACTTGGTTCCGCCTGCTTCGTCTTCCAGCCGGAGCAGCGCGAACTTGTCGCCCTTTTTCGTCGTGCGCGTTTGCAGCTCGGCGATTATGCCGCCGACCGTGACGCGGCTGCCGGTATTCAAATTGGGCAGATCCGACGAGCTGACGGCCTTTACGTTTTGCAGAATGTCGAGATAACGCTCGAGCGGATGGCCCGAAATGTAGAAGCCGAGCGCCGCCTTTTCCGCCGCCAGCATCTCGATGGCAGTCCAACCTTTCAAAGTGGGCGAGATCTCGTTGGCGAAATCGATCTCTTCCGGCATGGCGCCGAAGAGTCCCGACTGGCCCTGCTGCCGTTCGCGCTTGGCGCGCTGCGCTCGCGAGAGTGCCGCGTCGATGCAGCCGTGCAGCGCGCCGCGCCACTCGTTGACTGTCCGCGCGTCCTTGAGCGAGTCGAAGGCGCCCGCACTGACGAGACTCTCAAACACCCGCTTATTCAGCGTCGCGGACTCGACCCGCTCGGCGAAGTCGAAGAACGATCGAAACGGCCCGGTCTCGCGCGCGTCAGAGATCGCTTTAACCGCCGACTGGCCGAGGCCCTTAATCGCAGTAAGCCCGTAACGTATAGCGCCGCTTAACGGCGTGAAGCCCGAGTTACTCTCGTTTACGTCCGGGGGGAGTAAAGCAATTCTTTGCGCCCGCAGCTCTTTCGAGTACTTAAACACTTTAGCAGCGTCTTGCGCTTCACTCGACAGTACGGCGGCGTAGAAGTGCTCGGGATAATGCGCCTTCAAGTAGGCCGTCTGGAACGCGAGATAGGCGTAGGCGACGCTGTGGCTGCGATTGAATCCGTAGTCGGAAAACTGCGCCATCAACGAGAAGATCTTCTCGGCCTTCTCCTGCTTGATCCCGCGCTCGACCGCGCCCTTGATGAACTTCTCCTCATGCACGGCCATCTCTTCGCGCTTCTTCTTGCCCATCGCGCGGCGCATCAGGTCGGCCTCGCTAAGTGTGTATCCCGCAAGCTTCTGCGCGAGCTGCATGATCTGCTCTTGATAGACGATGATGCCGTACGTGTTGCTGAGAATATCCTTCATCTCCGGCACCAGGTAACGCACTGCTTTCTTCCCGTGGTGACGCAGGATGAACTCTTCGACCATGCCGCCATCGAGCGGGCCCGGACGGTAGAGAGCATTGAGGGCCGCGAGATCTTCGAGCCCCTTCGGCTTCAGCTTCCGGCAGATCTCCTGCATCCCTGACGACTCAAACTGGAAGACCGCCTCTGTCCTTCCCTCAGCGAATACTGCAAGTGCTTTAGCGTCGTTAAGCGCGATATCGGACCACTTAATCTCCGTTCCATGCGACTGTTTAATGCTGGTTAAGCAGTCATTTATAACGGTCAGCGCGGTAAGCGCTAAAAAATCCATCTTAAGCATGCCGGTTTTTTCGAGGTCCGACATGACGTACTGGGTCGTAAGCTCTTCCTTGCCGGAGACCGCGATGGGGATCAGTTCCTGGAGTGGCAGGGGCGAGATCACGACGCCTGCGGCGTGCACCGAGGAGTGGCGAGCACAGCCTTCGAGACGGCGGGCGATCTCAAGTATCTCTTTAACCTGCGGGTTGGTCTCCATCTCCTTCCGGAGTTCAGGTACTTGTTCAAGTGCCTGGCTGATGCTGACGTTGCGACCGCGAACCGGCGGGGGGATCAGCTTCGCGATGCGCTCGACCTCGGCATAGGGCACTTCGAGCGCCCGTCCGACGTCCTTGATGGCTGCCTTGGAAGCCAGCGTTCCGAAGGTGATGATCTGACATACCGAGTCGCGGCCATAGAGACCGGCAACGTGGTTGATGACGTCGCCGCGGCCGCGCACGCAGAAGTCGATGTCGATGTCGGGCAGCGAGACGCGGCCGGGGTTGAGGAAACGCTCGAAGAGCAGGTCGTACTGGAGCGGATCGACGTCGGTGATCTCGAGGCAGTAGGCGACGAGCGACCCGGCGGCCGAACCGCGGCCGGGCCCGACCGGGATCGAGTGCTCCTTGGCGTAGCGGACGAAGTCCCAGACGATGAGAAAGTAGCCGGGGAAGCCCATCTGCTTGATCATCTCGATCTCGCTGGAGAGACGAGTCTGATAATCACTGAATGGCTGCTTCAACTCCCCGCGTGCGGAAAGCGAATCCCAAACCTGCTGCCGCCGGCGTTCGAATCCCTGCCGCACAACCTTCTCGAAGTAGTCGTCGATGGAGAGTCCCTGCTCGGATTCGGGAATCGGATACTGCGGCAGGTAGTTGACGTTCTGCGGCAGCTTCAACTCGCAGCGCTCGGCGATCTCGACCGTGCGCGTCAGCGCCTCGGGCAGCTCGTCGCCGAAGATGCGCCACATCTCCTCCGGTGAGCGAACGTAAAAGTTCGGACTCGCATAACGCAGACGATTGCTGTCGTTGACCGTCTTGCCGGAACCGATGCAGAGCAGAACGTCGTGTGCGCGCGAGTCGTCCGGCATCAGGTAATGCGCGTCGTTTGTGGCGACGAGCGGCACGCCGGTTCGCTTCGAGAGCTCGATCAGCGACTTCCGGATTCGCTTCTGCGGCTCGAGCCCGTGCTCCTGGATCTCTAGGAAGTAGTTCCCTTTTCCGAGTATCTCTTCAAACTCGATCGCCGCCTTCGCCGCTTCGTCACACTTGTCCTGCGCCAGCATGGCCGACGGCACGCCTGACATGCAGGCCGACAAAGCAATCAGCCCCTTGCTGTGTTCCGCCAGCAGCTCCTTGTCGATACGCGGCTTGTAATAGAAACCTTCGGTGTAAGCCTTCGACGTCAGCCGCACGAGGTTCTGATAGCCCTCGAGGTTTCGCGCCAGCAGGATGAGATGGAAGTTTGCTTTCTCGCCCGGAGCACTCGCCGCTTTTTCCCGGCGGCTGCCGCGCGTGATGTAGGTCTCACAACCGATGATCGGATTAACGCCATGGCTCTTCATCGCGTTGTAGAAAGAGATGGCGCCGTACATGTTGCCGTGATCCGTCATGGCACACGCCGGCATACCCAATTCTTCAATCCGATTTGAGAGCGGCTTGATTTGAATCGCGCCGTCCAGAAGACTGTAGTCAGTATGAAGGTGGAGGTGAACGAATTGACGATCCCGCATCCTTATTCCCATTCAATCGTTGATGGTGGCTTGGAACTTATATCGTAGACGACTCTATTGACTCCGCGGATCTCGGAAACCATGCGCGCGGAAACTCGGGCGAGCAGATCGTGCGGCAGCCTGGCCCAGTCGGCGGTCATGCCGTCTACGCTCGTCACGGCGCGAATCGCGATCGTGCGCTCGTACGTTCGCTCGTCGCCCATTACGCCGACACTCGAGACCGGCAACAGGACCGGGAACGCCTGCCAAACTGAGTGATACATCTCCGCCAGCCGCAGCTCCTCGTCGAGAATGCGATCCGCGGCCTGCACAAGACTGATCTTCTCGTCAGTCACGTCACCGAGAATGCGCACAGCCAGGCCAGGTCCGGGAAACGGATGCCGCCCGAGTATCTCTTCGGGCACTCCCAGTTCCCTGCCGATCAGCCGCACTTCATCTTTGAACAACTCGCGCAGCGGCTCGATCAGCTTGAGCTTCATCTTCTCCGGCAAGCCGCCGACGTTGTGATGACTCTTGATCACGGCCGAGGGCCCGCGCACGGACACCGATTCGATCACGTCAGGATACAGCGTACCCTGCACGAGATAACCGACGTCACCGAGCCGTCGCGCTTCCTCTTCAAACACGTCGATGAAGACTTTGCCGATCCGCTTCCGTTTCTGCTCCGGATCGGTCACGCCGCGCAGCGCTTCGAGAAACAGTTGACCCGCGCGAACGCCGTTGATGTTCAACTTCATGCTCTGCCGCAACAGCGCCAGCGTCGATTCAAACTCACCTTCACGCAGCAGCCCGTTATCGACGAAGATACACGTCTGTCGATCGCCGACAGCGCGATGTACGAGCGCGGCCGCGACTGTCGAATCAACGCCGCCTGACAAACCCGAAACCGCTCGCCCCTCATCTCCCAACTGCTCGCGAATACGCGCCACCTGCTCTTCGATCACTGCTTCAGGCGACCAGTCGCCCCGACAACCGCAAACCGAGAACAGAAAATTTCGCAGCACTTGCGCGCCGAGCGGCGTGTGCGCCACTTCCGGGTGAAACTGCACGCCGTAGATCCCGCGGGACTGGTCTTCCATCGCATTCAACGCGTCGTCCGTCAGCGCCGTGACGTGAAAACCAGGCGGCACTTCCGTAACGTGATCGCCGTGACTCATCCAAACATCCATCTCCGGCGGCAATCCCTGAAACAGGCGGCTCGTCACGTCGAGCACTTTCAAACGCGCGTAGCCAAACTCGCGATTCGGCGAAGCGGCTACGGCGCCGCCAAGCTCGCCGGCAAAGACCTGAAACCCGTAACAGATCCCCAGCGTTGGACAGTCGACTGCCTCGAGCAGCTCGGGCTGCGGCTTCGGCGCTGTCGTGTCGTAAACAGACGACGGCCCGCCGGAAAAGATCAATCCTTTGGGGCCGCGCGCGCGTATTGTCTCGACTGGAGTGTTGAATGGCAGAATCTCACAATACACACCGGCCTCACGAACGCGGCGGGCTATCAACTGTGTGTACTGTGATCCGAAGTCAAGTATGATTACGGTTTCGTGCTGCGGGGCTTGGGTCATTGATTGATATGAAGCGTCGAATTATACATCTACTGTGTCTTGCGAGTCTCGCTTGGCCAAGTGTTTTTAGCAGGACTAAAACGGATAAAGAACCGCTGTTGTCCCAGCCTTTGACCGTGCGCTGGCGCTACGAGTCAAACGTCACCCTCAATCTCACGCCGGCTTACGATAACGAGCGCATCTATCTGCCGCTCGCCGGCGGAACGATCGTGGCTTTGAAAGCGCTCGACGGGCAGTTGTACTGGCGTTCTGACATGGGCGGCGAGCTCTCTGCTTCGCCGGTCGCGGATGAGAACGCGATCTACGTCGCTTCGGAAACAACTGCGCCAAATGGAGAATCACGCAGTTCATCAGGCGGAGCTTTGCGTGCACTCGGCCGCGAGGGCGGCGTCACGCAATGGATGACGCCGTTGGTGAAACCGCTCCGCGGCGCGCTCGCGATCAGCGGCAAAAAACTTTTTGCGGGCGGCAGCGACGGTCGCGCGTATGCTTTCGACAAAACTACAGGCGGCGTTTTGTGGTCGATTCCGTTTACGTCGCCGTTCAGCAGTCAACCAGTGCTGAGCAAGGGGCGCGTCTATTTCGGCAGCGAGGACGGAACGCTGCTGGCGCTCGACGAAATCACCGGCCGTGTTCTCTGGCGTTATCGCACGAAAGGCGCGATCAACGGTCCCGTTGCCGTTGCGAACGATGATGTGTTCTTCGGCTCGGGCGATGGTTACGTCTACGCAGTCAGCGGCGACAAAGGACGTTTGAAGTGGCGCAAGCGAACGGGCGCCGGCGTCGAGGCGGTCACGCTCGCGGGCGACGACACTTTGCTCGCGGCCTCACTCGATAACTTCGCATACCTTTTGAATCTCAAAGGCACGATGCTCTGGAAGAAGCTCTTGCCGGGACGAATCTCGGCGCAACCGCTGACGGTGGAAGAGGCAGCATTGTTCACGCCGCTTTCAAGCTCCGCTGCTGTTGTGCTGGCGTTGCGAGACGGCAAGCAAGTCAACACACTGCCCACAGGAGACGAGTTGACGAGTTCAGCTTCGCCGGTGCTGGTGGGCGATGCAGTGATTGTGACCACTGAGCGTGGCTTGCTGGCTTTCGCGCGTCCGGCTGAAGCGACCCGCACCAAACCCGCGCCTTAACTTCCGGAAGAACGGCCAACCGGATTCGGCTCGATCTTCGCCTCACTCGAATCCGGGCTGCGTCGCCAAAACACACTCGCGACGCGCATGACTAAGCCGTAGAGAATGTAACTGACGACGATCCCGAGCAGCACGTACTGCGAGTAAAGAAAGATCAGCATTCCCACCGAGAGCGCGAGAATGATCGTGCGCATACTGCGCACACGCGTGCCGACCGTCTTGAAACTCGAGAACCGCAGCGTACTGACCATCATCAGGCTCAAAACGCCGACCAGCATCATCAACAGGCCGGAGTAAACACGCGCGCGGTCCGGTCCGAAGTAAATCAGCGGCATCGGCGAGAAATGCACGATAGCCGCAATGAGCCCACCCGCAGCGGGAATCGGCAGGCCGACGTAATTTTTCTTGTCCGTTTTGACCGTGCCCTCGGCAAGGATGCGCGGCCGCGAAGCCTGCACGTTGAAACGCGCCAGGCGAAAGGCGCCGCACATCAGGTACATGAACGAAAGAAACCACGCCAGGCCTTGCAGATCGCTGCCTTCGGTCAGACTCGCGCCGTAACCCCAAACGTAAGCGAGTACGGCGGGCGCGAGACCAAACGTCACCACGTCGGAGATCGAATCGAGTTGAATACCGATCTCCGTCGTCGTCTTCGTCATGCGGGCGATCCGACCGTCGAGGATGTCAAACAATAACGCCCAACCGATCGCGACCGCCGCGGTGTTGAAGTGCGTGGCGGCGCCGGCGAGATCCGGCGTGGCGCCGCCGAGTAATTGAAAGCCGCGCAACGACGACATCACGGACAAGAACCCCATGCCGATGTTCGCAGCCGTGAACAGCGAAGGGATGAGATAAAGACCTTTTTTCACGCCGCGGCGGGGAGGATTCGGCTTATCGTAATCGTAGTCGGCTGCTGTCATGGTTATGAGATCCTCCCGATCACGGTAATGCCGCCGCGCACGCGATCGCCCTCAACCACTGTGACCTTCACGTTCGGCGGCAGCAACACGTCAGTGCGAGAACTGAACTTGATCATCCCGAAACGCTCGCCCAGCTTGAGCTGATCGCCGCGCGCTTTCCAGCAAATGATGCGGCGCGCGAGTATGCCGGCGATCTGCTTGCAGACCACTGTGATCTTTTCGCCCTGAATCGTCAACGCGTTCTGCTCGTTGACGAGACTCGCCTGCTCGTTCGTCGCCATCAGAAACTTTCCCGGCGAGTAAACGACGTCGACAATCCTGCCGGGAATCGGCGAGCGATTGATGTGCACGTCGAGTGGTGAAAGAAAGATGCTGATGAGCGTGGGCGAGCCGGGAGTTTCGGCGAGCGAGTCGATGCGCGTGATGCGCCCGTCGGCCGGCGAGACGACCACGTCCGGATCGCTCGGCGGCACGCGTTTCGGATCGCGAAAGAAGAACGCCATGAATATCGCAACCAGGAGCAGAAAGAGTCCGACGTACCAGAAACCCAGCGCCGTCGCTGCGATGCTCAGCACGAGCGGCACGAGAATGTACGGAATGCTTTCCTTGACGATACTCAAAACGGTTTTCTGTTACTGATATCAAAAAGGGACGCGTACTCTTGGTTCCACGTCCCCTTCAAATTCTTTGTGCGGAGAAACTGCTGTTCGCGCAGTTTCAGTGACTCAGGCCTTGCGACTTCTGATACTGCAACATGATGGAATACATCTGGTCCTTGAGGGCGAGCTTTTTCTTCTTGAGCGTAATCTCCTCCAACTGTTCTTCGTCGCTCGGATAGCTGAGAGCTGATAGTTCGCTGAGACGTTCTTCGTACTTATGATGTTCCCTGGCTAGTTCCCGGAATTCAGGATCGTGGTTTATCAACTCTTCTTTAAGACTATCCGTGGTTGCGATGTCCATTTCGTGCATGTCTCCTTTCAGACGGATGGGAGTGGGCAGGATGTTCTCGGAGGTAATTAGGCCTGAAACCTCCATTGGATTTTCTCGCACGGCAAAAATGTTAGCCGAACAACTTGGGCAAAGCAAGCGGCTAATTTACCCCGCTCACAGACGGATTTCAGTGTAGTTCCAGACTCATCACCACGGCGTCTTCCGGCGGATCGGAATAGTAGTTTACACGCCGCGCAATCGCCCGAAAACCGCACTTTTCATACAGCGCCTGGGCCGCCGAGTTTCCAGAGCGGACCTCGAGAAAGGCCGCCGTAACCGCCCGCCGGCGCGCCTCATCAAGGACCCGGCCCAGCAACGCGATCCCATATCCACGCCGGCGATACTGCTCGCGGACGGCAATGTTATTTACGTGCAACTCACCGGCCGTGTCGCGCGCCACGATGTAACCAGCAATCTGGTGGCGCGCAGTCGTTCGCACGTGCGTGGGTCGCACGACGAGCATCAGATCGCGGTTGCCGCCCTGAAGCTCGGCGTAATACGCCGCCCAGCCCCAACGGCTCAACCCGGACTGCTCCTCGATCTCGACTACTTCGAGCAGGTCGTGCTCTGACATGCGCTCGATCGAAGCGGACTCGTGCTCGGAAGTGGTTTTAGGTTCGGCAGTCCCCATCAGAGTTTCAACTCGGCATCTGAAGGCCGGACGTAGATCGCTTGCAGCGCGTCCGGCGCGACGACCGCATTCTCGTTGAATTGCGCGAGCGCCAGCGTGGCAACTTGTGTAGCCAGATTGGTTGGCAGCGGCGCGATGCGCCATTGCTTGGCGGCAGCCGAGCGCTCGATCAGTTCGCGTTGCGCAACGGCTCCTTCACCGCACCAGTTGAGACGCCCCTGCCATCCGTACTTCTCGATCATCCTGGCCGGTGGAATATGCGCCGGTTCATCCAGCGGCGTCGGTACACCTTCGCTCGCAACCGAAAACAACTGCGCGAACACTTCACCGCGGCCGGCAGGCAACAATGCGACCGTCGCGTCAGAAACACCGCCGGACAAGGCAACCGCGGTCAGCGTCGGGATTGCGGCGCACGGCCGTTCGAGTGTAGCGGCAAGTGCTTTTACAGTCGCGATGCCGATTCGCAGACCCGTAAAACTTCCCGGTCCCGCGGCCACCGCAAATAGATCGACCTCCGCCAGCTTGATTCCCGTTTCCGCGAGTAGCTTATCGAGATCCGCGAGCAACGTGTTTGAATGCGAGATCGCCGGATCGCCGCTGTGACGGCCCACGACTTCGCCGCCGCGCGCAACGGCGATGCTTCCCGCCAACGTCGCAGTCTCAACAGCCAGAATCAACGGATCGGACGACATTCAGTTACAACTTCTGAAGCGAAAAATCGTCGAGCCACACGACGCCGAAGATCGGGCACGGCGATGACTGGCAACTCTCCCGCCGCAAATCAATCTCGATCGCTTCAGACGCGGGTGCAGTGAATTCTACCGTCATAGCCTGCCACGAATCCGTCGTTTGGGGAAACGTAGCTGACTGCGCCAGCGTTTGCTTCGTCGCGGCGTCGTTTACAGCGATCAACGGCGGTCCCCCGGTCACGAGCTCCTGAGTTCGCAGCGCAAAGCTGAGTCGATAGCGTTGGCCCGGCTCGATGACAACTGTCTGCGACAACAGCGCCAGGCCCGCCGTCCAATCACCCGCAAAGGTCACCTGAAAACTCGCCGAGCCGCCGTGCTTCTCGGAGACATCGGTGCCGCGTTTTGTCTTCGCGTCCGCCGCGGAAAAGATCCAGCCGAAAATCCCATCGCTTACAGCCAGCGTTTCTTCGAAGCCGCCGTTGACCATCGCGCCGCGCTCCGCGCTTCCCTTCCGCAATTGAAAAGCCTCGCCAAACGCCCGCGCTGAAAACAGCAGTCGTACAAGTTCGTCCTTATTCTGTGTGGAAAGCGGCGCAGCGAGCAAACGGACTTGCTCGACAACATCTGCGCCTCTTCCTTTGCGTGCGAGATAACGGGCGAAGGCGAGTCGCTGTTCGTCGTTCTGGATCTGTAACAACTGTTCTGTTAGCGCGGCGTGATTTTGCGAAATTCCCCACGCCAGATCGATGAAATTTGACAGCAGCTTTGGATCGCTCGCCACTGCCTGCCGTAGATCGTTCAGAGCATCATCGTAACGGCCCATACGCAGCTCAAGATTGCCGCGGCGCCAGCGCGTGTGAGCATAGTGCGGCGCGCAGCGAACCGCCTGATCGAAAGCTGCGAGTGCGGCGTCGTTATCGCCGAGTTCTTCTCTCGTGCCGCCGAGCTCGAGCCAGAGGGAATCGTCGCCGGAACGCAGACGGGTGGCAGTCTCGAGCGAGACTTCAGCTTCGGCGGGCCGGTGCTGTCGATTTAGAACTATTGCACGCGCGCGGTGCGCGTTTGCGTCGGCGGGTGTGAGTTGAACGGCTTGATCCGCAGCTTCGAGTGAGTGCGCGGCGAGGGCATACTGTGCCAGCAGTCTCGAAAAACCGAAACGAGCGGCGGTGAGGATGAGCAGCAGGCACGCGGCAATCGCAAGGAGAGCGAAGGCTATGCGGGCCGCAGTGCTTCGAAGGGTGTTAGTACCGAAACGAATACCGGAACACGGATTAGACTGATAAAAGCAAACTCATCTCCAACTACGGCGTGGAGCGGCTCGGGTTCGCCTGGACGTTGTTGTCGTCCGGGAAAAACAGCGGAGTGCTTGCGGCTGCACCCGCGCCCGCGAGAATCGCGACCGTCGCGGGCCAACCAAGACCAAACAGGCCGCCGCTTGTCGCGGTCGTGCCGGCTCCTGTTCCAGCGCCTGGTGCCGCGCCCGCTCCCGCTCCGGCATTTGCCGCCGCGCCTTGATTAATTATCGGAGCCGCCGCGCCCTGCGGGAAACACACGTCCAACACGCCGCCGGTTGCCGGATCCGTCTTACCGGCCGAACCCTGTTCGGTCACAATCTCACCGGTCGCTTTCTTCTTCGCCGTCAGCACCGCGCAACCATAGGCGATCGTCGCCTTCAAGTTGCCGCTGTCGTCGTAGGTCAGCACGAGTTTCGTGTTGGGAGCAATGTC
>JBKPPP010000237.1:0-8086 GCA_046733615.1 Acidobacteriota bacterium
AGGCTCTTTTTCTTCTCGGCCGCGGCGCGTTTCTGCAAACTCTTCGCCCAACGTTCAAACGTCGGCTGCAACGGCTTGAACAGCCGCGCGCGGAAGCTGTGCTTCTTCTCATTCCACGTCTTCAACTGCTTCTCCGTGTACTGCCGGATCGCCGGCTCGAGCTGCGTCTTCTTCAACGAGTGTTTGAGCGTGAGATGGTAGTGCTGTCCGACGAGCGAGAAGATCAGCGCAACGAGATTACTCTTGAACGAAAGCCGCGGAATTATCCGCTTGTGAAACGGCTTGTCGCCCGGCAACAGAACATTGACCGCAACCTCCAGCCACGGACCTTTCGGCCCCTGTCGCGGATGATAAAGCCCCGGCAGCTCGCTCGCCTGAAACTCGCCGCGAATGCGCGGATCGGAAATGTACGGCACGAGCCGAACTCGCTCGATCCCGCGTGTGTGTTCTCTCGGTAAACTGTCGAGTGCTTGCTCGACCTGTTCGAGCGTCCCTTTCGGCAGCGCTCCCTCGTATTGGTTCTCAATCCGTATTGGCACAGTAGCCAGTCACTTTAGGGGAAGGTGACTGGTCGGTCAAGCGGACCCAAATTCTGCTCGTGCGCGATTTATTCTTCTCAGGAAAAGATAAATCGAGTTGTCGACTAACGATCCTCACCTGTGTTAATAATTCACGCGCTATGGAGATGGCCCAGTTGGAATACTTCTCGCGCGTGGTGCAGGAGAAGAGCTTTTCGAAGGCCGCGGACCGCGTGTTTCGGACGCAGCCGGCGGTGAGCATTGCCATCCGTCGCCTTGAAGAAGAGATCGGCCTGCCGCTACTCGATCGTACGCAGAAGAGTCCGGTGCTAACCGAAGCGGGACAGGTAGTCTACGACTATGCGCAACGAATACTCGGCCTGCGCGATCAGGTAAGCCAGGCGATTGCCGAGCTGCAAAGCATGAAACGCGGCCGCGTGCGCGTCGGCGCAAACGAGAGCACGTCGCTCTATCTCCTGCCCGAGTTGATCCTCACGTTTCGCGAACGTCACCCCGATGTGAAGGTGGAAATCTACCGGCACGTGTCGAGCCACTTGCCGCGCGAGGTGATCGAGCGCAACGTCGATTTCGCACTGATGGCGTCGCATCCGGAGGATCGCGATCTGGAAGCGTTTCCGGTGCTGAAGGACGAGCTCGTGCTCATCATGAGCCCGAAGCATCCGTTCGCTAGTCGGCCCTCAGTCAAGATCAAAGATCTCGGAAACGAACCCTTCATCGCGCACAACGTCAACTCCGGCTCGCGGGTGAAAGTGATTGAGGCGTTCGCCCGCCAGCACACGCCGTTGAATATCACGCTCGAACTGGCGACGATCGAAACCATCAAGCGGTTCGTGCAGAAGCGTGTGGGCCTCGCCTTTGTTCCGCGCATGTGTGTGCGCGAGGAGCTGGAGCGTGGCGTGCTGGTTTCCGTTCCAGTTCGCGGTCTTACTCACAATCGCACACTCTGGGCCGCCCATCGCCGCGGCGCCAGCTTCTCACCCGCCGCCGCAGCCTTCCTGCGCGTGCTCAAACAGCACGCGGAAGGGAAGTGAAACGGCAGGTCCGCAAGGTCGCTACGCGCATGTAGTGAACTCGTAGGCTCAAGTACGGCAAGGATGAACACAGATCGCGTTCCCCCCCTGCGTAGAATATTTTAATATTGATATTGACTTTGCTGCCCCGACGGGAATAAGCTTCGCGCGCTTTTCACAGAAGGTTGATCCCCGAGCATCTGCGTCCTCGCATACTCGCTAGTTCAGCCTTCCATCTGTACCTCAAGACCAGAGTCTCGTGTTTCCTGCAGTTGACCTCATATTTACGACACCTGATTAAGGGGCTTGAATGATACTACGTCGCTTCTATCACGTCGTTGATAATTTCTACGAAAACCCCGACGAAATTCGACGCTGCGCATTGAACCGTTCTTTTAGTCTCAATGACGATGTTACCGGCTGGAGAACTCCCGCCCTTCATCCAAAAGGAATCAAGAAGCGAATAGAGCAGCGTTTTGGAGTGAAGATCAAGTATTGGGAAAGAGATTTGAACGCGAGCGAAACGTGCAATGGAGTCTTCTTGAGTGCGTTCTCCCAGGGCAAACGGGCAGAGAGAGTAGGCGTGCACTATGATGAACCTGTTCACTGGATGATGTTATTGATTTACCTTACTCCCGAAGCGCCAAGAAATGCTGGCACTTCCTTTTGGGAACATCGGACGACCGGCCTGGTTTGTAGACCTACAAGACGAGATGAAGAACGGTTGAATGTTCCCCTCGCTGAACTAAACAAAGTGCTGTTGCGAGACGGTACGAGGCGTGACCGGTGGCGAGAGCTTGATCGGATCTCGAATTTCTACAACCGTGCTGTAATGTTTTCGTCTGGGTTACTGCATTCCGCAACGCGCCACTTTGGAAACAATCTCTCTAACGGAAGAATATACCAATCCTTTCATTTCCCGATCCGGTGAGTAGTCTTTCTCCTAACACTATTCGTAAAGTCTGCCGCGAAAGGAAGACGCCGTGGAGCAGTTTCTATCTCGATTTACTTTTGGCCTTCTAATGGCCCAGGTCTTTCCCGGTGGCGTGTTTGTGCTCACGCTTACGGCGCCGCTTTTGGCTGCTCAGCGAGGCCCCAAACAGATGTCTGAGCTTTTCTGGGATGTCGGGAATCTGTGGTTTAGTTCAACCAAGAGCACAGTCTTTTTTCTGTTTCTCGCCGGCGGAGTGGGAATGTTTCTTCATGGCATAAGTTGGATTGTAATGGCGTGGCTCGAGAATCATGAAGGTAAGGGGGTAACACCCGTTCGTAGAAGCTTCTGGCATGAAAAGCTTTTCCTTACTCAGATTTTAATCGCTCCGATAAAGATGGTTGGGGAACTGATCTGGGTAACTATGGCGCCTAATATCGACAAACTCGCCATGGAAGAGAGCGGGACGTACATTTCACCGGAAGATAAACCAATCTACGATTTCTTCGAGGATTTTTATCTATACTTTGCCCAATTCTATGCTCACACAGCTTATGCGCTACTGTTCTCGATCCCCTGTCTCGTTTGGACCTGGCTGGTAATGGGTTTTACGTGGCGCCGCAGCTTGCTCATTCTCTTAACATACTTCTTAACGAGCATCTTCTTTCTCATCAGCCGCGTACAGTTCGCATCGCTATTCAAAGCGGAAAACGTGCTGCGTGACCGAGCAACAAAACTTTCTCCGTGCTTGAAATAGACTTAGCTGTCGAAAGCTAATCAACGTCCGAAGGGGGACTCATGTACGACATCGCCGCGACGCTGCGATCTCTGGCCGCCGGTCTCTCAATCGCTCGCCTTGGTGACGGGATGGTGCAGCCGGGGGCGCTCTTGACCTTCGAGCTATTGCCACGCTCGTTCGACGTGCGCCTGCCGACTCTTCTCGACGCGCCACTGTCGCTCTCGTTCGTCTCCAAATCGGTGCGCTACGCCGACGCGTTGATACCACCCGCAACGGACAATATCGAGACGTACTTGAACGATCCTGCCAAGGTGCTCGGCGGGCAGCCAGTCGCGGACGTGCAGATCCCGCTGCCTGGTCCGTCACTACCTGGGTCGATTCCGCCGACGACGCAAATCAATGTTGCGGAGGCACTCGGGATTGCACTGGCGGAGGCGGTCGGCATCGGCATTACCACCGTGAGTGGAACCGTCACACCGCCGGTCGTCACCACGCCGGTGGTAAGCGCGCCGGTTGTGGGGGTGCCGGTCGTGACCCAAACTGTGACGCCGACGCCGGTAACCGGACCAACACCTACCATCGGGTCTCCGAAGCTCACACCGGCCGCGGCTGTCGCGAATGATGCGCTCTCCGGGGTGCCGGGCCTGCTCGGGCGCGTCCTGGGAACGGTGCCGCTGCTCGTTACGTTGCCGGTGTCCGTATCGGTAACCTGGTCGATCATCGATGAGGCCACAAACGCGCCCGCAACTAACGAGCAGGTAGAGTTGCGTTCAGGCACGGACGGGCCAGACTTCAGCTTTATCTTTATGCCGATCTTCACGGAGTTGACCGATTTGATGCCCGCTCCGGTGGCACGGTTCAAAGTGAAGGCGACGGTTACGCTATCGCTCGGTTCAGTGACCATAACCCATGACCTGCCGCCTGTCACGGTGCTCGTGCCGCAGGTGCCGGTCCCGACAATCGCGATCCTCTACCAATTTGCGAACTTCGCCGGTTACACGCTCGTCTTCGTTCCCCAGAATTCACCGATCGATCCGTTGGGACCGCAGAGCGCTGTCCAAAACGTGATCGACACGCTGCGCAACGCGCTCGCGCCACTGCTGTCGACACAGCCGGCGCTTGGCTTCCTGCTCAACAATCTCACCAACTACTTCGCGAGTTCGCGCAATGTGATCATCGCGAAAGGAGATTTCATCGACAACCTCCAGACGCTGCAATTTCGTGGCTACAACTTCTTCGAAGACGGCTTCAACTTCGATGGGCCTCGGGCTGAGGACGTGCTCAACTCGCTCATTCTCATCGGGCGCCCGGGCCGGCAGTTGCGCTGCTTCAATGCGCGATCGCGCGCGACGGACCAGGGCCGCGTCGTCTTCCGCACGGACGCCGAAATGATCGTGAAAGTGCAAAACCTGAGCGATCCGTTTCCCGCTGCGGGAATGAGACAGAGCTCGGTGAACACGTTTCCCGCCGGTCGCACCGTGGATTCAGACTTCGTCGCTCCTGCCGGGACCCGGGTTCCGGAGCCGCACTCGATCG
This sequence comes from Acidobacteriota bacterium, assembly GCA_046733615.1. GTDB lineage: Bacteria > Acidobacteriota > Blastocatellia > Pyrinomonadales > Pyrinomonadaceae > PSRF01. The sequence continues at coordinate 4,756 of JBKPPP010000237.1, forward strand.
TTGCTTTCGGCGGCGAGCTGTCGTCACTGGAGTTTGCCGGGTGAGTCTGCCCGGTTGGATCGCGGTCCATGGAGACGCGGCGTTCAATTTCGCCGGCGCACGCGTCCTCGCCGGTGGCGTCGCCGCTGGCATCGATCAGGCCATCCCCGTTCCACCCGGGTTCGTCACCGTCGCGATTGAGCTGCCGATCCGGGTTGAATACGTTGCTGTGGACGCGCGCCTGGAGGTTGCGGTGTTCGTCACTTCGGGTCGCACTACGGAGATCGAATTGCCATTCCGAAAATTCTGACTCCCGGAGCGATACCATGTTGGGTTCGCTTTGCAGTTCCTGCAAAAGTTTCATGCAAAAGTTTCATTGACAGATGCTCACAACGGGTTTACTCTGCCGCCACACTCGTTCCAGGTTCTCACTTCCAGCTCAAAGGAGTACTCCGATGGCGAGTAAGAAAACCACCACCAAAAAGAAAGCCGGTAGTACCACCACGGCGAAGTCGACGGACGTCGTTATGTGGCTTCGCTTGCCGAAAGCGATGAAGGTCGAAGAGCTCAGCAAGCTCGGCTTGCAGGGCGCAGCCTGTTACGGCGGCGACACCTGCATTGCCGCGACGACGATGCGGCCGGACGTCGGCCTCGTCGTGCAGGCGGACCTGCAAAATTCTCTCGATAAGGCCGGGCTGTCTCGACGCGCCGATCCGTGCTTTGGCGGCGATACCTGCATCGTCTAAGTCTTCTTTTTCCAGGGAAGTTTTTCGGAGGGCGCGCTCATGGCGTGGAAAGCGTCTCACTATACTCACCTCATTCCGCTGACGGATGGAAACGGCGTCGTCTACAACGGCCGGAGCGGAGCATTGATCAAGTTGTCGCCAGGTGCTTTTGAACGTTGCGGTACGATCATGAAGAGCAGCCCGGCGGGAAAGCCCTTGCGCTCTTCGTTCGAACGCGAAGATCTATTCGCGCATTTGATCGCCGGAAACTTCGTGGTTGATGAGCAGTTCGACGAACTGAAGTTTATCGAAGACCAGTACAACCGCGAGCGGCAGCAGTCGCAGTTTCTACTCACGATCCTGCCAACGTTCGGCTGCAATCTCGGTTGCGACTACTGCTTCGTGGGCAAGAAAAAGGGTGCGATGGAGCGCGAGCAGCAGGATCAGATTATCGAGTTTGTCACCAAGCGATTCGCGACGCAGAAATTTCCCAGCATGGCCGTCGACTGGTTCGGCGGTGAGCCACTGCTGGCCTTGGGCGCCATCGAGTATCTGTCGAAAGCGTTCCTCGATCTTTGTGCTCGTTACGACACGCCGTACACCGCGCAGGTGATCACAAACGGCACGATGATCTCCGACAAAGCGATCGACGTGATGCAAAACGCCGGGATCGACCGGCTGCAAATCACGCTCGACGGACTCAAAGAGATGCACGATCAACGGCGGCCCAGCAAGCTGCGCGTCATCTCTTCGTTCGAACAGACCATCGTTGGACTGGGAAGGGTAGTCGACAAGTTTGTCGTGCGGCTGCGCATCAATGTCGACAAGCATAACCTGGCGGAAGCGTGGAAGCTGATGGATTTCTTCGTCGAGCAGGGTTGGTTAGGACCAGACAAAAACTTCTATCCCTACCTTGCGCGCATCTCGCCATTCACCGATGCGTGCGCTTCCGTTGCTACGGAGGTCTGCACGATCGACGAGTTTCAGGAGATGAACATTCAGTGGATGAAGCGGCTGCACGAGCACGGCGTGCCGATCGCTTTCCAGGGCTTGTATCAGTTTCCCGAACCAAAGCTCTACAATTGTGGCGCGATCGGCAACAATGGTTTCATCTTCAATCCAAACGGCGAGATTCATAAGTGCGGGCTGGCGGTCGACGATTCCACGGAAGCGATCGGCCAGCTCGGCGAAGAGCTTGATGGCTCGCATCCGAACGCGGTGAAGTGGAAAGAGTGGACGCCGCTCGGCAATCCGGTTTGCCGCAGTTGTGAGTTTCTGCCGTCGTGTCTCGGCGGCTGCCCGCGCAACCAAATGCAGATGAGGGAAGTGCAGAAGAAAGAGAACTGCCAGTATTACCAACAGCACGAGAATCGGATTCTTGCTACACACCTTGAGCTGGCGCAGTTGTAATTGCGACCCTAAATGGCCTTCGGACCAAATTCGCTTCTCATAGACGACATTCTTCAGGACGTGGTGACTGCCATCGGAAATGGCAGCGCCGCACTCGTCCGCAACTCGCAAACAGAATTCGGATTGCTGGCGATCAAGACTGCCGAGGTCTCCGTCGAGTTGGAGCTCTCGAGTATCCAGACGAAGGACGGTCATCAGTTAGCCGCGCGTTTGCCGCTATTCTTTCCCGTCGCCAGTCTCACCGAAAAAGGCGAGAACCTCGAAGTCAGAAACATCAACAAGGCGAATATCACGTTACAGATCGTCGGCGTTGCGACCAAGCTCGAGGAGGAAAAGACTCCGCCTGGCGGGCAGCAGACTGGCAGCGTGGTTTTGCCTGGACAGAACGCGGCGGTACTGATCGGAGTGATGCGCAGCGGGATCGACCTGATGATCCAGAACCTCGGTCAGACCGATCCCGGCGCCGACGCGAAGAAGAAAGAAGAGCAGCAGAAGATTCTCGGCGAGTTGAAAGATATCCACGGCCTCTTGCAGGAAGAGAAGTTGAGCGAAGCGAGCGAGCGGCTTGGACGTTTGGCTAAGAGCCATCCGGAGCAGTTAGTGCTTACACGAAAACCACCGCGATAAATGACATGGCAACTGAAACCCTCGTTGGTCCAAACAGACTGCAAGTGACGCTTGACCCGTTTGGGCCATTGCGCGAGCGAATCAACAGCATTTCCGATCCCGTTGCGAGGGGCACTCTGACTAAAGCGCTCGACACGCTCGCGGCGGGCCTGAAGGATTTTCAGATCTCCTTCGAAATTGACTTGTCAAGGTACATCAAAACAGACGGCGGAGGTCCGCCACCTGTTACGATCGATCCACTCGAAGCGCTCGAGAAGATCGCCGCCGCCATCAACAAAGCCGAGACGACGTTAAATAAACAAAACCTGATCATCGCCGGCGGGCGCGTCGAGACGAGTCTCGACATCAACATCGGCGGCGCGCCGGCTGCGCATTCAACTATCGTTTTCAACGTCACGCCGAACCCCTACAACTCAAACTCCGAAACCCCCTGAGGAGATCGCCCAAATGATATCGACCGCCTTTTCCGTTGCTTCTTTTTCGATCGTGCTCGCCGAAAGCTTTGCCGCCATCGGTCTGTCTACGTTAGTTCCGGCTGTGTTTGCGGAGTCTGCGTCGGCGCTGAAGCAGCTTGCGTCCGGAGGCACAGC
>JBKPPP010000238.1:0-7485 GCA_046733615.1 Acidobacteriota bacterium
ACGTAGTCGGCGTAGTAAGCGGTTTCGTTCCAGGTCGGCGTGAGTGCGACGTAGCAACCGACGAGGTCCGGATCCGTCAGCATCTCGATCCAGGAGAAGCCGTCGGGGTTGGTCCAGACGGGGTTGTAGACGCGCGTGAAATAAGTGTCGAGCCTGACGCGGCCGTCCTTGAGCAGGTGTGGAAGCAGGAACGACATCTCGTTCATCGAGAGCGGATACTCGCGCGGCCAGGTAATCTCGTTCCACATGTTTGGGTGAGGCGGTGTGTAGATCGGGCGCGGCACGAATTTGTTCCACGCGTTTGGGAACACGCCGCCCTCCGTTGCGACGGCGCCGAGCAGTGCGTTCAGAAAGAAGAGACAGCGAGCAACGGTCCAACCGCCACTCACGCCAGACGCGGCGCTGCGCCAGTTGTGACTCGAGAAACGCGTCCCGGCGGTCGCCACCAGCTTCGCGATCTCCTCGATTACTCTTGCCTCAACTCCCGACTCCGCCGCCGCAAACTCAAAACTGAATTCTTTATATATTTCTTTGATTCTTCCCTGAAAGATGTTGAAGTCGGGCGTCCTTCCTTCTGAAGCGAGGAACTCTCTCCAGTTAAACCACTCTTCAACGAACTGGCGGTTATAAAGCTCGTTTTGGATCAGATAGTTCGCGATCGAAAGCAGGATCGCACTCTCCGAACCCGGATACGGCGACACCCAGTAATCAGCGTGCGTCGCCGTGTGCGACAGCCGCGTGTCAAACACGATCAGCTTCGCTCCGTTTGCCTTTCCGTCGATCACCCGCTGCGCGTGCGGATTGAAGTAATGACCGGACTCGAGGTGCGCGCTGATCAGCAGGATCACTTTCGCGTTCGCGTGATCCGGGCTGGGCCGATCGAGCCCCATCCAAAGCTGATAACCCTCACGACTTCCCGACGAACAGATGTTCGTGTGCGAGTTGTGACCGTCGATTCCCCACGCGGCGAGAATGCGTTCAGTGAAACCGTCTTCACCCGGACGGCCCACGTGATACATGATCTCGTGGCGCCGGTTTTCGACAATGGCTTTGCGAATGCGCGCGGCGATCGTGTCGAGCGCTTCGTCCCAGGTCGTCCGTTCCCACGTTCCTTCGCCGCGTTTGCCGGCGCGTTTGAGCGGGTAAAGAATGCGGTCGGGATCGTGGACCTGGTTGAGTGTGGCGGGACCTTTCGCGCAGTTGCGTCCGCGCGAGCCGGGATGTTCCGGATTGCCTTCAAACTTCTGCACCTCGCCGGTGACCTTGTCGATATAGGCCAGCAGCCCGCACGCAGATTCGCAGTTGAAACAGGTGGTGGGAACGATCGAGTAATGGCGCTCCTTGCGTTGCGGCCACGCCTGCGAGTCGAGCTCGGTCCAGTCGTCCCAGCGCTCTTTCGGCGGAAACGCCGCGAGCCGCCCGCGGCTCGGTCCGGGATAGAAAGTCTCGTTTGAATGTTCGTGCTTCATTGTTTACGCAAGCGGCACTGACTGGCCCGCCTGCACGTACGCGTGTTCGAAGAGCATCATGCCGACCAACGCCAGCGGCGCGCCCGCAACGCCAGGACTGGCGAGGAACGAAAGCAAACCGCCGAGCAGCGAAAGCACAACGCCAACCCAGAAATAACTGCGATAACGTCCGCGGGTCAGCTCGTGAATGGCGAGTCGCGCATGCGCCGTCGGATGTGTCAGCGAAACCTCACCCCAGATCATCAGTAGATGAATCAAGCTCGTTAGACTCAAGATCCACGTCAGAATCATCCCTACTTCAAAACTCAGCAAGAGCACCGCCGAGCCGAGCAGCAGCGCTTGCACCAGCAGGTGCGGCGGCAGCAGCGGGTTTTGCCACATGTCGCGTGCCTTCGCTTGCGCGAAAAGATACGCCGTGTAGATCGCCGTCAACACCGACAAAGGAATTCCAGCGATCATCAGCCAGCTCTGCAAAGATCTCGCCCCCGTCCAGCTCGCAATGAAATGCAGCAGCAGCACGAGCCCGTAGCCGGCGATGATGAAGGCGCCTTTCACCAGCCAACTGCGCCACTGTGCGCGCGTGAAGATCAAGTAGAAGCGTTCCGGATGTTCGAGGTCCCAAAGCAACAGCCCGCCAGTGAGACCGAGAAACGCACCCGAAACGATCGGCGTGATCCACAACCAGAGCGAATCCGTCGGTCGAATCAGGCCGAACACCACCAGCAACGCCGCTACGAGATAAACGCCCGCCGCTATGCCTTTCGTCCAGGTGTAAAGACTCACCCGCCAGTCCCACGGAATCGAGTGCGCGACGTCGTATGCCAGCAACGCCGCAGCCGACGAGTTGTTGTAATTCGGATTGCCGGAAACGACGAGGTCCGGCGCAGCCTGCTGCTCGCTCCACATGAACAGCCCGCCTTCCGGACGCCGCGCGGCGAGCGGATCGAGCGTCGCCTGGTGCGCGCCTTTGTAGAACAGTTTCGGCAACGTCTCTTTTTCCGGCCGGCGCACCGCCACCGGATCGCGATTGATGATCTGCGCGACGTACGACTGCGGATCGTTCATGTCGCCGACGAGTATCGCCTGAGTCGGACAAACAACCACGCAGGCCGGCTCGAGCCCGACGTCGATCCGGTGCGCGCAGAAGTTGCACTTCTCAGCCGAGTGGTCTTCCGGATTGATGAAGATCGCGTCGTAGGGGCAAGCGGCCATGCAGGCTTTGCAACCGATGCAGATCGACTTGTCGAAATCGACGATGCCGTCGGTGCGTTTGAACATCGCGGTCGTCGGACAGGCAGTGACGCAGGGTGCGTGCGCGCACTGGTTGCAGCGCGTGACCTGGTGCGCGCGGCGGGCCTGCGGAAAGACGCCGACGTCGACGTGTTTGACGTAGGTGCGGGTAACGGAAATCGGAACGACGTTTTCGGACTTGCAGGCTGTGGTGCAGGCGTGACAGCCGATGCAGCGCGTATGGTCGATTACCTTGGCCCACTGAATCGGGTCCGATCGCTCGATCATCGATAAGCTCCAGGTTTGCGGAGCCAGACTATATCATTTCTAAATCATTTTCCGGGGGCGAGATTGACAAATCCCTCGTCGCATAAGAAATTAAGGTTCGAATTGCCGGAGGTTCACCTGATGCGTCTATTTACGTATTCAACCGCAATCATCGTGCTCGCACTTGTTCTCACGGGCTGCAATGCGATAGACCGTAAGGTCAACAGCCAGGCGCAAAACGCCAACGCCACCGCCACGCCGGCTTCTGACGGCGCGCGACGCGTGACGATCCAGGAACTCGAGCAACTGATGAAAGACGGGAAGGTTTTCATCGTCGACGTGCGCGGGCAGGATGCGTATGACGTCGGGCACATCCCGGGCGCTCACATGATCCCCGCGGCCGACATCGCCAATCACCTGAAGGAGCTGCCGAGTGACAAGCTCATTGTCACTTACTGTTCTTGACACAACGAACATACGTCCGCCGGTGCGGTGGTCACACTCAAGAGCAAGGGAATTGAAAACGCGGCAGCTTTGTTGGGCGGCTTCCAGGGTTGGCAAAAAGAAGGAAAGCCGATCGACAAGAAGAAGTAGCCTGCGTGAAGTGTTACTCGCCGATCTGTGCAAATCCGTGGCTAAACCTCGATTAGCCACAGATGAACACGAATGACACTCGCCACGACCGTGGTGAACGAACTCAGACGATCTGCGTCACCAGCGCGGGCAGCGGCGTCACCACTTTCGCCGCCGGCACACACAACACCGGGCACGGCGAGTTTCTGATTACTCGCTCAGTCTCCGCGCCCAGCACCTGATTACTTCCAAACATTGAACCGTGAACCGCCGTGCCGATCACGATCAGATCGGCATCGAGATCCGCCGCCAGTTTCACGATCTCCTGGTAGGGGCGCCCCTCGACGATGTGCGTCAGGGTTTTAGGACCGCCGGAGCGAGACAGTTGCGCCATCCGTTCCTGCACGTGATCGCGAAAACGCCGCAGGGCGGCGAGTCCGCCCTCCGGGAAAACGGCAGAGATCTGGTCGAAGTAATCGCCGATGACGTAAACGGCGTGCAGCTCCGCGCCGCGTCGGCTGGCGATGCTCGTCGCAACCTGGCTCGCGGCTGCCGACGACGGGCGGAAGTTAGTCGCCAGCAAAACGCGGTTGAGCCGGATCTGTGTTTGCCCGTCGCGATGCTCGACGAAATCGCGTTGCGGCGGGCGAATGGCGAGCACGGCGCAGGGCGCTTCCGCCACGATGTCTTCAGCGATCGAGCCGCCGAACGCGCGTGAGAGCCGCCCGCGGCCGCGCGTCACTACCGTGACGAGATCCACTTCGTGCTCAAACGCGACGCGGGCGATCTCAGTCGCCGGATCGCCCTGCGTGAATACCGGATAGACGTCAACGCCTTTCAGCAGCGGATCGGCCAGCAACTCTTTCGCCTGCGCTCGCAGTTGGAGCAGCCAGTTGTTTTCCTCGTCTTCGAAAACGTGTTGCGGCAGCGTCAGCAGGTCTTCCGGCACCTTCGCATCCTGCACGTTCAGCAGCAGCACCCGCCCGTGAGTGTCACGCGCGAAACCGGCCGCGTACTTCAGCGCCGCGTGCGCGTGCGAAGAAAAATCGGTAGGGAAGAGAATGTTTCGAAACGGGAACATTGACCGTTGGTTTCAATCTCTGTACTTTGTGCTCTGTTTAATTACTGCTCGCGTCAAACAGTAACCTTATTCGGCTTTATCCGTCTAATCCGTGTTCCCTTGTTCTTTCGCGAACGATCCTGCCGCGAGAACAGAGGAGACTGATAATTCTAACTCCATGGAGGCAATACATTGCTTCGAGGACTCTTTCGCACGAAGAACCTTGATGAAATTCTGTCCAGCGTCGGCGGTCCGCAGTTTTCACTGAAACGAACGCTCAACGCATTCAATGTAACCCTCATCGGAATCGGCGCCATCATCGGCGCCGGAATCTTCGCCACCGTCGGCACCGCGGCTTCCGGCACGGCGGAACGCGCCGGCGCCGGCCCATCGCTGATGCTTTCGTTCGTGATCACCGCGATCGTCTGCGGCTTCACCGCGCTCTGCTACGCGGAGCTCGCCTCGATGGTGCCGATCTCCGGCTCCGCTTACACCTACTCATACGCCACGCTCGGCGAACTCGTTGCCTGGATTATCGGCTGGGACTTGATCATCGAGTACGCGATCGGCAACGTGGCGGTCGCGATTAGCTGGGCGGAGTTTTTCAACCGCCTGCTCCGCAATCTCGGCATTCACGTTCCCGACTGGCTCACTTCCAACTATCGCACCGCCACGGAAGAAACGATGGCCGCGGCGCCGCACGTCTTCGGCATTCCGATCGTCTTCAACATTCTGGCGTTTGGCATCGTGGCGCTGATCACGATCGTGCTGGTGTGGGGCATCAAGGAGTCGTCAAACTTCAACGCGGTCATGGTGCTGATCAAGATCGTCGTGCTGCTATTCTTCATCGGACTGGCGCTCTACTACGTTTCGCCCGCCAAGATGACTGAAAACTGGCACCCGTTTCAACCGCAGGGCTGGTTTGGAACGCTGACCGGCGCGGCTGTGGTCTTCTTTGCTTACATCGGATTTGACGCCGTCAGCACGGTTGCCGAGGAGACGAAGAACCCGGCGAAAGATCTACCCGTCGGCATCATCGCGTCGCTGATCATCTGCACGATTCTTTACGTGCTGGTCGCGGCCGTGTTCACTGGAATGGTCCCATGGAAAACGGTGGTTGGCTGGACTGCGGCGCAGCGTGGCGAGTCGTTGACGATGGCTTTGGAAACGGTCGCGCCGCAGGCGTTGTGGCAAAACACGGTCATCGCTTTCGGATCGGTGGTCGCGCACACGGCGGTGCTGCTCGTGTTTCAGCTCGGACAGCCGCGCATCTTCTTCTCGATGGCCCGCGACGGGCTGCTGCCGTCGGTGTTTGCGAGTGTTCACCCGCGCTTCAAGACGCCGCATGTCACGACGATCCTGACGGGCGTCGCCGTCGGCGGGATCGCGGCATTTGCGACTGTCGACGAGATGGTGAGCCTGACCAACATCGGGACGCTGTTCGCGTTCATTCTCGTGTGTCTCGGCGTGACGGTGCTGCGTCACAAGGATCCGAACCGTGCGCGGCCGTTCCGGGTGCCGCTCGGACCGTATCTTTTGCCGGGTCTCGGTGCGCTCTCGTGCGCGCTGCTGATCTACTTTCTCCCGGAAGGTTCTTACTGGCGTTTCGTCGGCTGGCTGATGCTGGGTCTCGCCGTTTACATGTCTTACGGCTACACGCGGAGCGCTGTCGGCCAGAAACTGGGCCGGCCGACAAAGACGCCACTCGGCCTGAAACTCGCCGCAGCCTGCTTCGTGCTGGTGGCGATCGGACTGTTTGTGATCCCGCACGACGTTGCGCCGCGCGAGCTCTTCTCGGAGGCGTTTGACCCGGCCGCCGAGAAGCACAATCAGACGTTGTATGGTCTACTGATCATCATCGGCGGTCTGGTCGGCGGCTTTTTAGGCATCGCGCTCGGTAGTAAGAAAGAGCAAAACGCCTGATGCGAATGAAGACTATCCAATCGACATTATTAGTCGCGATGTTTGTCGCCATACTGAGCGCCGCCGCTCAAGCGCAACCGAAGGCGGCGAACACGTCGACAATTCAGCTCGGCGACAAAGTGATCGTCATTCCGAACCCGGAAGGGTATGAGGAAGGTAGTTCTCAGTTCAAACAGGTCAAAGATCGCTTTGTCGCAACTGAATCACCTCAGGCCGACTTTTTGTTCGCCCACCTGCCTGCGAGCGAATGTAAATCGTTGAGAAACGGCGGCCCGATGATTCTCGATCGCTACACTAAAATCTCCGTTGCGCAGGCACTGCGTAGCCAGGCAATCTTCAATCCCGACATGGCGGCGGCTATCGACGACTTCCGCAAGAACAGCGGCGCCCTACTCGATCCCGACGGACCGAAGATGAAGGCGGTGATGGAGAAGGCCGGACGTGGGCTTACTGATTTAGCGTCGACACCAATCGGACTCAATCTCGGCCAGACGCAGAATCTGGGGGAGTTCGACGTCAGACCAGACGTTTTTAGCGTCATGCTGCTCTTCACGTACCAGATAGAACAGGGCGGAATTAAGTCAACCGTGCCGATGCTGTGCAGCATGACCTTACTCAAGGTTCAGCACCGGCTGTTATTCGTAAACGTTTATCGTAAGATTGGTTCGCTGGCGCTACTGAAGACCGAACTCAAACCCGGCATTGCGGAAGTGAAGCAGTTCACCACGAAATGGGTTGACGAGATTCTCGCCGCAAATCAATAGACAAAGACCGTCGCCATGAACGCACTGCCAATCATCATCGGCTCGCTCTGCGTGATCTCGATCTCCTATCGATACTACTCCGCGTTCATTGCGGCGAAGGTGCTCGCGCTGGATGATTCGCGGCCGGTGCCGTCGCAGACAATGTTTGATGGGCACAACTACTACCCGACGAACAAATGGGTGTTGTTTGGTCACCACT
>JBKPPP010000239.1:0-9133 GCA_046733615.1 Acidobacteriota bacterium
CCGAAGAAGTTTCCGATGGCGATTCCCGGCGCGCACGCGTCGGCAGTTTTCCACCACGGCAGCTTGTAACGCTTCATCAAAAGATAACCGGCAAGCACCGCGCCCAGCAGTCCGCCGTAAAAGACACCGCCGGAACGCAGAAAATCCAGCGAGAACAGTTGCAGCGGGTTGTCGCGATACTCGGGTTCGGTGAACAGCATCAGTAGCTTCGAGCCGATCAGCGAAGCGAGCAGCATCCAGAGACTGAGGTCGTAGATCTTGTCGCGCGGCAAGCCATCACGCTCGGCGAGCTTGACAGTGATCAGGATGGCGCAGAGAAAAGCGACGGCGAGAAAGACGCCGTAAGTGTTGATGGGGAAACTGCCGATGCGGAAAAGTTCAGGGTACATCCGGGCTCTTTATGCGCTTCGATCTATGACCGAAGACCAGGTCGAAAGCCAGCAGCAACGCTCCGATGGTAATGCTGGCGTCCGCGATGTTGAACGTGGGCCATTGGTAGTTGCCCGCGTGCAGCACGATGAAATCGACAACATAACCGAGACGAACGCGGTCGGTCAGGTTGCCGAGGATACCGGCGAGCAGCAGCGCACAAGCGCCCAGCACGCGATCGTCGGTCCGGGGAGTGTTGAGGAAATAGTAAAAGACGGCGACGGCGGCGGCAATCGCCAGGATGACGAAGAACCAGCGGCCGAACGCGCCGCCTTCCTGAAGCTGTCCGAAGGCGATGCCGGGGTTTTGCGTGTAGAAAAACTTCATGAACCCGGGAATCGCGACGCGGTCGTCGCCAAAGCGCAGCGCTTTTACAGCCCACGACTTCGACGCCTGATCGGCGAGAAACACGCAAAGCGCGGCGAGCAGATAGCCCGCGCGCCACGCGAAGCGAGTCCGGACGCTGCTACTGCGGCCGGTTGGTTTATCGATGCTTGTGTCCACTACAAATCCGCGTTAATCCGTGTTCCCCTGCTCTATCTCTTCGAGCGCCGCAGCGCAACGCTCGCAAATGGTTGGATAGCGCTCGAATTCACCGACGCGCGTCGAATAGTTCCAACAGCGTTCGCACTTCTGTCCGTCTGCGCGCTGCACTTCGATCTGTAACTCGTCCGACGCCGCTCCGATCTCGACTTGCGAAACGATGAAGAGGTAGCGCAGTTGCGCGGCGTAGCGCTCCAGCAACTCAGCAGTCTCTCCAATCGTCGGCCGAATGACGACCTTCGCTTCCAGCGAGCTGCCGATAATTTTATTGGTTCTGGCTTTCTCCAATTCGGCCAAAACCTGCTCCCGCACAGCGAACAGTCGATTCCAGGTGGCAATCAATTCCCGATTGTGATCCTCCGCATCAGGGAATTCAGCCACGTGCACAGACTTCGGCGTCTCATCACCGGCAGCGTGCGGAATATGCTCCCAAACTTCATCAGCCGTAAACACCAGTATCGGCGCAAGCAGCCGCGCGAGCGCATCGACGATCCGGTAGAGCGCCGTCTGCGCCGAACGCCTCGCCTTGTTCTTCGGCGCGTACGTGTACAACCGATCCTTGATGATGTCGAAATATCGCGCCGACAACGTCACCGTCGCGAAACTCGCGATCGTTTGCAGCACCGAGTGAAACTCGTAGGCCTCGTACTCCTCTCTGACCTCGGCAATCACCGATGCCAGCGCGGAGAGCGCCCAACGATCGATCTCTTCCATCTCCTCAACCGGCACCATGTCGCGCGCCGGATCGAACCCGTGCAGATTGCCGAGCGCAAACCGCGCCGTGTTGCGCAGCTTTCGATACCCATCGGTGACGCGCTGAAGAATCTCTTCCGACGCGCGCATGTCGTCGAAATAGTTTGACGATGCGCACCACAGCCGGATGATCTCCGCGCCCGACTGCTTGATCACGACATCAGGCTCGATGGCGTTGCCGAGTGACTTGTGCATCGCGCGACCCTGCGCGTCGAGCGTCCAGCCGTGCGTGATCACCGCGTCGTAAGGCGCGCGATCGTGCGCCGCTATGCCGATCATCAGCGACGAATTGAACCACCCTCGAAACTGATCGCCGCCCTCGATGTAAACGTCGGCCGGCCAGCGCAGCTCTTCGCGATTCTCCAGCACGGCGACCGACGAGGTGCCGCTGTCGAACCAGACGTCGAGAATGTCGCTCTCCTTCGTCCACTCCTGCGCGCCGCACGCTCCACACTTGAAATCCGCCGGCAACAGCTCCGCCGCCGAGCGCGTGTACCACGCATCACCCGACTCGCGTTCGAAAACGTCCGCCACGTGTTCGATCACGGCGGGATCGGCCACGGCTTCGTTACACCTTGCGCAATAGAAAACAGGAATCGGCACACCCCAGACGCGCTGGCGCGAGACACACCAATCCGGTCGCCCCTTGAGCATGTTGCGCATGCGCTCGCGGCCCCACGCCGGGATCCAATTCACGCGTGTGTCTGTTTCGGCGATCGCGGCGGCGCGCAGCGAGCGAGCGGGAATATCCGGCAAATTGTCGGTGAAGTTGCTGCGATCGCGCCCGTCGTCATCTAGTTCGACCAGGTCGACGTGCGCGTGATCCATCGCGATGAACCACTGCGGCGTCGCGCGGAAGATCACGGGATTTTTGCAGCGCCAGCAGTGCGGGTAACGATGCTCGTAGTTTTCACTGAAAAGCAGCACTCCGCGCTCGCGCATGAACTGGACTATCTTGTCGTTTGCCTCGAACACACGCAGCCCGGCGAAGTGTTCGACCTCCGGCGTGAAGCGACCGGCGTTATCGACCGGGCAGTAGATCTCCAGCCCGTAATGTTTGCCGATCACGAAGTCGTCGTGACCATGACCGGGCGCGGTGTGCACTGCGCCTGTGCCCGCTTTGCTGTCCGGCGCTTTTTTCTGCGCTTCGCTGACGTCCAGTTCGGTTTCAGCATCGGCCTCGCCGCCGAGCGTGACGTGCTCGCCGACCATCAACAGCGACGCGCGATCGATCCACGGATGGCCTGCTTCGAGGCGATCGAGTTTGGCGCCCGGAAAACGCGCCAGCACTTTTGGCAACACCCGCTCGCCGTCCCCATCGCGCGACGCAAGTCCGCACTTCGTCGCCACTGCTTCCACGAGCTCGCTCGCGACGATGTAAACCTCATCGGCGTTCTCAAACGCCGAGTATTCAAAATCCGGATGCACGGTAATGCCGAGGTTGGCCGGCAATGTCCACGGTGTCGTGGTCCAGATGAGCACGAAAACTTTGCGGCCCGCGAGGGCCGGATCGATCTGCGCCGGATCGCTGCGCAGCGGAAACTTCACGTAAACCGACGGGCTCGTGTGCTGGTGATACTCGACTTCCGCTTCGGCCAGCGCCGTCTGGTCGTGAATGCACCAGTAAACCGGCCGCAGACCCTTGTAGACGTAGCCACGCTCGACGAACCGCGCGAACATCCGCGCGGTCTCCGCCTCGTAGTGGTTCGACATGGTCAGGTACGGATTGTCCCACTGGCCCAGGATGCCCAACCGTTTGAAATCGCGCGTCTGGCTTTTCAACGCGTTCTGCGCGTGTTCGCGGCAGGCGCGGCGAAAACTCTCGAGACTCAGATCGCTCTTTTTCTTGTTCTTCTTCGCCAGCGCCCGTTCGACGTGCTGCTCGATGGGCAGCCCGTGACAGTCGTAGCCCGGCACGTACGGCGCGTCGTAGCCCATCATCGTGCGCGATTTGACGATGAAGTCTTTGAGGATCTTGTTCATCGCAGTGCCGAGATGGATGTCGGCGTTGGCGTACGGCGGACCATCGTGCAGGATGAACTTCTCTCGACCGGCCCGCGATTCCTGTATCAGCCGGTAGAGATCGATCTCCTCCCATTTCTTGAGACGTGCGGGTTCGTTCTGCGCCAGGTTGGCTTTCTGCGAGAAGCCGGTCTGCGGCAGGTTAACGGTCTTCTTTAGATCGAGTGGGGTTTCGGTGGCCATAAGCGTAAGTCCTAAATACTAGCATCAACGAAAAACCCGAGCCATCGAAGATGTGATGACTCGGGTTAGCTAAACCGGTTTGCAGCTTGCTCAACCGATGAACATCTCATCCTCTCCGTAGGTCTGGTTTATGGGCTTCGGCATTGGCGCAACGAGAACTTCGAGGCCGCGGCGGAAGCCCGCCATAATCGCGGCCACCTCGCGCGCCGGCTCGATGACTTTCGTCTGAATGAAGTCGGTGGTCGCAGTCACTTGCCTGTGTGTGCGATCGATCGTGCTGCTGACCAGCGCGACTTTATCGCGCGCCTCGACCGCCGTGTCGCTGACCAGCACTTTCAACTCGGCGACTTCGCTCTTGATGATTGCCAATGACTCTGACAAATGCATCGTGGCCGTCGACAGGTGGCTGGAAACCGCACTGAACTGTTCGGCGATCAGCTTGCCTTGCATGGCAATCTGTTTGCCCTGCTCGCTCATCACCGTCACTCGCTCAATGAGCGGTTCCATCTTCTGCTCCATCCGGTTGACTGACTTCACTGCGCGGTTGACGAAAACGGCGATCGCCACCATCGCAATAGCAATAACAATGAACGACGCAGCAACAACGACCATGACCCAGAACATCGGGTCTGTGGTGCTCATCTGTAGCGCGAGGTTAGTCATTTTCAATCTGCGATTTCCGATTGCCGATTAGTTCAAGCTTGTCGAGCGTTCAATCGGCAATCAGCAATTGGCAATCGGCAATGTTTAGTTTGTCTTCTCGCCGTAGTTCGGCGCGGCTTCGATGCGGCCGGACATTTCGGTCTTCCGCTTCTCCTCCTGGTAAGCCTTCTTGCCGGCGTCGATCGCGGCAGCCACCGTGCCGGTTTGCCGCTGCGCCGCCTCGCGTGCCGTTTGCGCCACTTCGCCGACTCTCTCAGCCGCCTGCGTGTAGAGCTCTGCCGCGCGGCCGCGAGTCGCCTCGTAGTACTCTCCGGCGCGGTCGCTCAGTTGTTGCGCCGCCTCGCGTGAACGATCGATGCCTTTTCTGGTTGCGTCGGCGATGTCGCCGCGCAGCTCCTGGCCCGACTTGGGCGCGAAGAGCAGCGCTAGAATGGCGCCGATGCCGCCGCCGATAAGCAGGTAAGTTAATCGCGTGGAGATGCTGTCGCCGCTATCTCTCCGATAATCGTCGTATCCCATTTCAATGGGTCCTTTCTTCGAAAAATTACGAGGCGTTGGACTATAGCAAATGGGCGGGGTGGGAGCAAAGATTAACTGCCACCGTTGTTGTACTGGTCCAGCTTGCGGTAGAGCGTTTTGCGGCCGATATCGAGCAGACGGGCGGCGTGCGATTTGTCGCCGGAAGTGTAATCAAGAGTGGCTTCGATTGCCTGGCGTTCGATCTCTTCCATTGACGACGGAACGGTCACTTCAAACTTGCTGGTGCGTCCTTCAGTGGCTGCTTTGGCCCGTTCGACCTTGATCCGGTCGCGCTGGCGGAGCGCCATTTTGCTGATCGCCTCCGGCCAGTCTTCCAGCTCAATCTGCCGGCCCGACGCGATGATCACGGCGCGCTCGACGGCATTCTCCAGTTCGCGAACATTGCCGGGCCAGTCGTAGGCCAACAGCGCCTGAAGCGCGTCTTTCGAGATACCCGAAATGAACCGGCCCGTCTTCTGCTTGTAGTGCTCGAGGAAATGAATGACGAGCGGATGAATGTCTTCCGGCCGCTCGCGCAATGGCGGCAACACGATCGGAAACACAGACAACCGATAAAACAGATCCTGCCGGAAAGTTCCCAACTGGACCGCGCGTTTCAAATCCACGTTTGAAGCAGCGACAACGCGCACGTCAGTTTTGATCACTTCGCTGCCGCCGACGCGCGTAAACTCGCCATCCTGCAACACGCGTAACAGCCGCACCTGTGCCGACAAACTCATCTCGCCCACTTCGTCCAGAAACAACGTGCCGCCGTTCGCCTCTTCAAAACGGCCGCGCCGCAACGCGCGCGCGTCGGTAAACGCGCCCTTCTCGTGCCCGAACAGTTCCGACTCGAGCAACGTCTCCGGAATCGCGCCGCAGTTCAACTTCACGTACGGCTGATCCTCGCGGCCCGAGTTGAAATGGATCAAATTCGCGAGCAGCTCTTTTCCGGTGCCCGACTCGCCTTCGATCAGCACGGTCGTCTGCGTGTCGGCGACACTCAGCGCCAGCTCGATCGCGCGTCGAATCGCCGGCGTCTGGCCGATGATCCGTTCTTCGCCGTAACGCTCGTGCAGCGCGCTGCGCAGGTGCATGATCTCTGCGGACAACTGATCGCGTTCGAGTGCCGTGCCGATCTGGTCCGCGATACCTTCGACGAGCGCGACCTCGTGGTCCGCAAAACCCTCGCGCGCTTCACTCCAAACCAGGCCGAGCAAACCAAACGTTTGCCCGCCGACACGCACCGGCGCGACGAGCGCGGCACGCCCGCCGAGCACGGAGTTGAACAGGAATCGAATCGGAAACGGCAGGTCCGTTTCCAGCAGCGGCAGCGTTTTGCCCTGCGCCAGCACTTCAACCATCGCCGGAAACGCGGTCACGTCCAGCGATTGTCCGTGACTGTCGAAAAGTCCCTGCACGGAGTCTGTCCGCGCGTGTGGCGCCGCTTTGAAAGCCGCCAGGCTGATCTTGCCGCCGGCGGGATCCAAAACGCCGAGAGCCGAGTAGTCAGCGCCGACCAACGCGATCGCACGTTCCAGCACCAGCGACGAAACCTCACGAAAATCCGAGCGCGCGTTCAACGCGTTCGCAATCGATAGCAGCGCCCGTTTCGTCTCCGCTTCGCGCTCCTTGTCAGTGTAAAGCCTGGTGTACTGGTAACCGATCGCGATCTGGCCGGCGATGGATTGCAGAAACGAAACCTCGTCGTCGAGCCACTCGCGCGGCGTGCGCGTCGTGTGCAAACCGACCAACCCTAGCACGTCGTCGCCAAGCATCACCGGCACGACCAGCAGCGAGCGCGTGCCGAGACTCTGGGCCAGAAACCGTACTCGCTGATTCAGTCCTACCGCGGAGATGTCGTCCAGGCGAATCGGTTTGCGAATGTCGACGTGCTCGGAAAGCTGCTTCAGATCGAGCGGAATCACGGTTCCCAAGCTCGAGGGCACGTCGCTCGACGCGCGCCACTCGTGACTGATGCGCAACTCGCTGGCGGACCTCAACTGGATCACGTCGCAGCGGTCGACGTTCATCATCCGGCCCAGCTCGGAAACGATGACGTTAAGAAAACGATCGAGGTTGATGGCGTTGGGGAGGGTCATCGCGAGGCGGTTGATAATCCCCTCGCGCGCCTCGTGCATTTTGATCTTGCGTTCCAGAGAAAGCGATTGGGCGGTTTCAGACATTCTTCGCGAGAGAGCATAGACGAATGGCGCGGGAAGTTGCAAAGCAGCGGCCTTTTGTTCGTATAATCCGAGTATGCCCATTTACGAGTATGAATGCCGGAAATGCCACGCCCACATCGAGGCTTTCCAGAAGGTAAGCGACAAGCCGCTGACGAAGTGCCGGAAGTGCGGCGGCCGGCTGGAGAAACGGATCTCTGCTCCGGCGATCCAGTTCAAGGGCTCGGGCTGGTACGTGACTGACTACGCCGGCAAAAAGACAACCAAAGAATCCGAGAGCACGTCTGAGTCGAAGACCGAAAAAACCGACACGACCGAGAAGAAGACTGCAAAAGAGAGCTCCCCGGCAAAGAAATCTTCGGAGAAGACTTCACCCCCGAAGGCATCCAGCAGTGATTAAGTTATTGGTTTTAATCACAGTGGTTTTGACTGGCGTCACGATGATGGCCCAGTCAGGAAACCGCCCGCACGCAACCGCCTCCGGCGGCGTTTCTGTCAACGTCATCGCTCGGCGCGACAACAACGCCAAGGGACCGGTCACCGGCAAGGACGTCGCCGTTTTCGACAACGGCGTCGAACAGTCTATCCGAAACTTCACGCCCGATCCGTCGCCCGCGCGCATCGTGCTGCTGGTAGATAATTCGTTGACCATTCGCGCGGACGTCGAAAAACTCGAGCAGGCGGCGCGTGAGTTTGCCTACGAAATCTACGAGGGCGACAAGCTGCTGATCGTTGGTTACGACGAGCAGGCGGAGATCGTGTCTGACTGGACTGACGATGCGAAGGCGATCGAGTCGTCGTTGAAGCTGTTCAGAAAAAAAGGCCAGCCGCACTTGTTCGACGCGATTCGCGCGGTGGTGGCGGAGGCGTTGCGCCCCCTTCAGGGGCAGAAACGAATCATCGTGGTCATCAGCGATGGTTTGGACCGCGGGAGTAAAGCGACTTTCGAAGAGACGCTCTCCGAATTGCAGGCGGAGAACGTCATGGTCTACGCGGTGCAGGCGGTTGACCGAACGCGCGGCGCGATTCGCCGCGACGTGCCGAAGCCGAAGGTCGTGATCGATAAGCTCTCGGAAGGAACTGGCGGACAAATCTTTTCGATCGATCAGCCCGGAGACGCCGCTAAGAGCATCTGCGACGAACTGCGGCAGAATCGTTACGTGCTCTCTTACGTGCCGTCAAACGCGCCGTTTGGGCAACCGAGGAGTTTGCTCGTGGTCGGCAACGAGGGGATCACGGTGCGGGCGAAGTCGATGCAGCAGCCAAACTGAGCCACAGATGAACACCGTCAGATCCGTGTTTATCCGTTTCATCCGTGTCCCTTACAGGTTTCAGGGTGTCGTCGTCCGTCTTAAAAGAGACCGCGTAGCCCCGGCCTATCTTTGCTTCCGCGAGTACAAATAAAAAAGCCCCGCCATTATCAGCAGGATTATCGTTTCCATGAAGATGAAGAACCGAACGCCGAACCGGCCGTCGTCGTCGAGCGAGTCGGAGTAGGCGATGTAAGTTCCGAGGATGAGTCCGCCGGCGATCCAGATCAGTTGTCGCTTACGATCCCACACCTACTTCAATAACCCTGTCAGCCAGTGCATCACGTTCAGCGCATATTGCTTGTTGTCGTTGCCGGGGACGTTCATGCCCATCGGGCTCTTCGCCGCGCCTGAGACTTGCGCCGACAGCATCGCCGCTTCGCCCTGCACGAGCACACGGCCTTTGCTAAACTTCAAAGCCAGCGCTTGCGCGCGTCCCGCGGCCGAGACTGACTCCTGCGAAGCGAATGTCGGACGATCGACCGCAGAATCAGCTAAAACGAGGATCGCAGTGCTGCCTTCCGGTCC
>JBKPPP010000240.1:0-5878 GCA_046733615.1 Acidobacteriota bacterium
CGCCGCCTTCGACTCGTCAACTTCGAAGCCGGTTGCAAGGAAGCCCTTCGCGCCAAACTCCACCAGCAGCGGCAATCCCACGTAACCCAGGCCGATAACCCCGACGTGCGCTTGCTTGTTTGTGATCCGGTCGATCAACTCATTCTTCATGGTGCGAAAGACTAGTGAGCGGCTCGAACAGTGTCAAGCAAGCCTTTTTTACCCGACGACGTCCTAAGCCACGGCCCACCGAAACACGGATTGAACGGACGCACACGCAGTCGGGGTTCTGAGCTTCGTCTGCCAGTTCCTGATCTCAGCGTCGCCGATTTTTCTTGACACGCGCCGCGCGCGCCACTATATCGACACGGACCATGAGCGAAGACAAATCGCCCAAACTCGTTCGCGGCCTGAGCCTGCTCGACGCCACGATGATCGTGGTCGGCTCGATGATCGGCTCGGGTATCTTCATCACTTCGGCGGAATCGTCGCGGCTGGTCGGCTCCCCCGGCTGGTTGCTCGTGGCGTGGGCAGTGGCCGGCGTTCTCACCATCACGGGCGCGCTCTGTTGCGCCGAGCTCGCCGCCATGTGGCCGCGCGCCGGCGGGCAGTACGTGTTTCTGCGCGAAGCATACGGCCCGTCGATCGGATTTCTCTTTGGCTGGGCGCTTTTTCTGATCATTCAAACGGGAACGATCGCCGCCGTCGCCGTGGCCTTTGCAAACTTCGCCGGCGCTTTGACCGAGTGGATCTCCGCCGACTGGTATCTCGTCTCGCCGCAGGTAATCGTCAAACCGTTCTCGATCCGCGGATGGGCCTTCAACGGTTATGCGTTGAGTCTTTCGAGCCTGCAACTGCTGGCCGTCGTCATGATTCTCTTCCTCACGTTCATCAACACGCGCGGGCTGCAAACCGGCAAGTACATTCAAAACGCCTTCACGTTCACGAAAACAGCGGCGCTCTTCGGATTGATCGTGGTCGGGCTGCTTCTCGGTTGGAACTCGCGCAGCGCGGCTTACACCTCATCGTGGTGGTCGCCGTGGCAAAACGGCTGGGCGCCAACAACGGAACAGGTCTGGTTTGAACCGGTGAGTCACGGACTGCTGGTGCTCGCGTTGGTGATGTTGCTGGGCCGGGCGATGGTTGGGCCACTCTTCGCGCAGTCGGCGTGGAACAACGTCACGTTCACGGCCGGCGAAGTGCGCGAGCCGGGAAAAAATCTGCCGCGCGCGTTGCTGTTCGGCTGCGGGATCGTCGTGACTCTCTACCTGCTCGCGAACCTCGCGTACGTCGTGACGCTGCCGCTCGGTGAGATTCAAAACGCGGCGCAGAATCGCGTTGCCACCGGCGTGATGCAGGCAGTGCTCGGGCCCAGCGGCACGATCATCATGGCGACGGCGATCATGATCTCGACGTTCGGCTGCAACAACGGGCTGATTCTGGCGGGCGCGCGTGTTTACTACGCGATGGCGCGCGACGGGCTGTTCTTCAGGAAAGTCGCCAGCGTCAACTCGCGCCACGTTCCTGCTTTCGCGTTGCTGGCCCAGGGCGTTTGGTCGTCGCTGCTGGTGCTGCCACGAACCGTCAAAATCGATCCGCATAACGGAATGTTGACGTACGGCAACGTCTACACGCAGCTACTCGAATACATCGTCTCCGCGGACCTGGTTTTCTATGCGCTGATGGTGGGCGCGGTGATCGTGATGCGACGCAAGGCGCCGCAGATCGAGCGGCCGTACCGCACGTTTGGTTACCCGTTCGTGCCGCTGATTTATTTGGTTATTGCGGTACTCTTCATTATCGATCTGGCTATTCTCGCCCCTTCAACCTCCGGGATCGGCTACCTGCTTGTATTTACCGGAGTCCCCATTTATTACGTTTGGAGAAGGGGATCTAAGATCACTTGACCCACTCGTCGGCAATCTCCGTTTCGACTTTCACGGGCACTGTCTTCAGATACTCCTCGCCCGCGGCGCACATCACGCGCTCAACCTTTGCCGCAATCGCCTGCGCTTCATCCGCGTCTGCTTCGACGACGATCTCGTCGTGAATGATGTTGACGATCCGCGCTGACGCGTCGCTTAGCTCCTGTTTCAACAGCCGCAACGCGCGTTTCAGAATGTCGGCGCTCGTGCCCTGAATCGGCGTGTTCTTGCCGTTGCGCTGCGTCATCGACACCTGCTGGCGATCGTTTTCGTCGTAACGAAAACGCACCAGGCGGCCCGAAGCGGTGCGCGCCTGCCGCTCGCTGACGGCGCGGTTCGCCGCTTCACGCAGGTAGGTGTCCAGCTCGCGATACGTTCCGAAGTAACGCCGCAAAACGTTCTCAGCATCCGACACAGACAGCCCGGTCATCATTGCGAAGCGCTGTGCGCCGATGCCGTAGACGACGCCGAAGTTGAGTCGCTTCGCAAAATCACGTTGCTCTTTCGTCACCTGATCGAGCGAGGCGTTGAAAACCTGCGAGGCCGTGACACGATGAAGATCCGCACCGGAGTTGAACGCGTTGATGAAGCCGCGGTCGCCGGAAAACTCCGCCAGGATCCTGAGCTCAATCTGCGAGTAATCCGCGATGATTAGTTTCCGGCCTTCCGGATGTCCACTGAAACAGCGCCGGTACTCGACCGCGTGCGGCACCTGCTGAATGTTTGGATTCGTGCAGGCAAAACGGCCGGTCGGCGCGCCAATCTGCCGGAAGTCGGCGTGCAAACGCTTCGTCACGGGATTGATCAGGTCGATCATGTTGGTGCCGTAACTCGTCAGCGCTTTCTGTACGGTGCGGTATTCGAGCAGTGTCGCGATCACCGGATACTGAGCGGCGAGCGGCTGAAGCTTCCAGTTGCGCGTCGAATCGGGCAGCGGAATGCCCAGACGATTCAGCGCCTTCGTCAGTTGTTGCTGCGAATCGAGGTTGATGTCTTCGCGCTGCGGCCCGCCAAACAACGAACCCTGCTGCGATTCTTCCGCCAGCACCTGCTGAAGCTGTTCGGCCAGCTCGCTGCGCCGTTTCTCGACAAACTCCAACTGTTCGAGCCAGCGATCCTTGTGCATGAAGAACCCGGCCAGCTCGATGTCCACGACCGTGTTGACGCACTCGAATTCAAGCTGCGCGCATTTCACCAGCGAGTCCGACTTCAACCGCTCGATCAGCTTCTCGCGCAACGGCAACAGGATCGCAGCATCGCGCGCGGCGTATTCCAGTTGCGCTGCTGACAGCTCGAAGTTCCAGTTGCTGAGCCGTTCTGTTTTGTCTACGAGCTCATTCAGGTAACGTCCGGCGACCGTCTCGAGTCCGTGGCGCTCTTCGATGTCGCCGGCGCCAACAAGCTGGCTCGCCAGCAGCGTGTCGAACAGTCCACCGAGATCGACGCCGAGATTGTGCTTGATGAACTTCGCGTCAAACTTCGCATTGTGCGCGATCTTGATCGGACGCGGCGCGGCCAGCAGCCGGCGCAGCGGCTCGAGCGCCTCGCTCTTCTTCGGGTCGCCATTACTGAACTGATCGAAATCGACGATGTAAACGCGGTCGGGCGTCGCTAACTGGATCAGGCGCAGACGTGAGGTAAACGGATCCAGCTCGGTGGTCTCTGTGTCCAGCCCGACGACCGGCTGGCTGGCGAGAGTTTCGATTGCTTTCCGAAGTTCATCGGCGGTTTTGATTAACTGGTAATTCGTCATCTAACTCAAGGCCATCAGGCGTTTCAACATGAGGATCTGGCCTTTGTGTTGGGCCTCGTGATCGATCAGGTGGTGCAGAATCCAGCGCAGGTTGTGCTCGGTCGGTTTGTCGGGTCGCTCGTAAACGATGATGCGCTCGAGATCCTTGTCGCTGTAAGAGAACAGCAGGTCGCGCGTTTGATTGCGAATCTTGTCGGCTTCCGACAAGCAGAACGCGGCCGTGTAGCCGTTGCGCGCAACTGCGTCAACGTCGTCGAGAATGTCCCAGTACGGAGCTTTCTTGTCTTCTTCTGTGAGCTGATGACCGGCAACAACCATCTGCATCCAAAACCACTCCGCTTCACCGATATGCAGCACGAGCGCGCCGATCGAATGCGCGCCGAGAAACGCGGGCTTGCCGATGATGTCGTCGGGAATGTCTTTCACCGCCGCCACGATCTGGCTGCGCACTTCTTCCATGCCACTGAGATAATAGCCGATGCCGGTGGACAAGCCTGGAGTTGCCGTTAACACTCTTTCTCTCATTAAGTCGTAATCCTTTCCGGGTGTGGCCGCACCAATAACAACAACAGCGCCGCGGCCGAAGCCCCCATTGCCGCACTGATCAGGAATGCGGTCGCGGGCCCCTTCCAATCCCAAATGATACCCATCAACAGCGACGCGGGAAACACCGTGATGCCGAAGGCGAGATTATAAAGGCCGTAGGCTGTTCCGCGTTGCTCGGGTTGCACGAGATCGGCGACGAGCGCTTTCTCCGCACCTTCCGCCAAGCCAAAGTAAATACCGTAGATGAGAAAAAGACCCCAGATCCCCGCTTCCGTACCAACGAAAGCGAAGCCTGCGTAAACAGCCGCGTACAGCAACCAGCCCGAAACGATCAAACGTTTTCGCCCGAGACGATCGGAAAGATCGCCGCCAAACAACGAGCTCAACACCTTCGACGCGTGATGCGCCGCCCATAGCAACGGAATCAGTGCGATCGAAACGCCCGCGTCGCGTGCGCGCAACAATAGAAAACTGTCGGCCGAATTCGAGAGCGTGAAGAGACCGAGAATCACGAGAAAGCGTTTGAAGTTACTGTCAAAGCCGCGCAGCGACAGCTTCGGGATCGCGGCGCCGTCAGGCACGTGCAGCGGCGACTCTCGCATGAAGAAGATCGCCACCAGCACCGCCAGCAACGCCGGCACCGACGCCAGTAAAAAAATCTTCGTAAACTCGCTCGCCGCCGGAGCCAACCTGTTGCTGACAAACAGCACTACCAGCACGTAGCCGACCAGCGGCCCGATCACTGCGCCACCGTGATCCATCGCGCGATGAAACCCGAAAGCAAGCCCACGCTGCTCGATCGGAACCGCGTCCGCAATCATCGCGTCGCGTGGCGCGGTTCGTACGCCCTTGCCGACGCGATCCGTGAGCCGAATCGCCAGCACCTGTTGCCAGTTATTCGCGAAACCTAGAAACGGCCGCGCCGCCGACGCGAGCGCGTAGCCCGCGACGACCAGCCACTTTCGCTTGCCAATCCGATCGCTGAGATACCCGGCAAACAGTTTCAGCAAACTCGAGATCGACTCGGCTAAACCCTCGATGACGCCGATCGCGCGCGCGGATGCGCCCAGGCTCATCGTCAGAAAAACCGGCAGCAGCGGATAGATTATTTCGCTCGAAGCGTCGTTGAGCAGACTGACGAGACCGATAGCGACGACGTTACGCGGCAGTCGTTGGTAGCGTCGCCAGAGATTGCTCAAGGCTTTTTGTAGGAGGCTTTGACTACGGTCTTGATGTTGCCGCGCACGTGAAAGTCACCGACGATGTCGACGCTCAGCGGATCGCACGCGGTGACGAAGTCTTCCAGGATGATATTGATCACGTGCTCGTGGAAGATCTTCACGTTGCGAAACGAGTTGATGTAGAGCTTCAGGCTCTTCAGCTCGATGCAGCGCTCGTTCGGAACATATTCGATCCGGATCGTGGCGAAGTCGGGAAAATCAGAGAACGGGCAAATGGCCGTGAACTCGGGTATCTCGAAGTTGATCCTGATCTCGTTGCCCGGAAACTCGTAGGCGAAGGTATCGAGCGGAAACAGTTGCATCTCCGCTCGCGGCGTTGACTGGATGTCGAGACACTGCTGGCTCATGACTTTCGTTAAGGCTCAGATTCTAGCTGATCTGCTGCCTATGTCGAAAATCTTGATCAAAACGAGACCGGCGATGAATCCGCCGAT
>JBKPPP010000241.1:0-10154 GCA_046733615.1 Acidobacteriota bacterium
CCCTGCTCGCGTCTGACGCGCAGCTTCACCCGGGCGCCCGCTTCGTCGATCACGTCGATGGCTTTGTCCGGCAGGAAGCGATCGGGAATGTAGCGATGCGACTGGTAAACGGCGGCGGACAGCGCGTCGTCGGTGTAGCGCACCTGATGAAAACTCTCGTAACGCTCGCGCACGCCGTCGAGAATGCTGACCGCCTCGGCTTCCGACGGAGGCGGAACTTTCACTGCCTGAAAACGGCGCTCGAGCGAGCGATCTTTTTCGATCGACTTGCGAAACTCCGCCGGTGTGGTCGCGCCGATGCACTGAATCTCACCCCGCGACAACGCAGGCTTCAAAATGTTTGCCGCGTCGAGCGAACCTTCCGCCGAGCCCGCGCCGACCAGCGTGTGCAACTCGTCAATGAATACGATGTACTGCGGGTTCTCGACGAGTTCGCGCATGATCTGCTTCAAGCGCTCTTCAAACTGGCCGCGATATTTCGTGCCGGCGACGATGAGCGAGAGATCCAGCGACAGGATGCGTTTGTTTTCCAGAAACGACGGCACCTCGCCGCGCACGATTCGTTGGGCCAGACCTTCCACGATGGCGGTCTTGCCGACGCCTGGCTCGCCGATCAGCACGGGATTGTTCTTCGTGCGGCGGCAGAGAATCTGTACGACGCGTTCGATCTCGGCTTCCCGGCCGATCAATGGATCAAGTTTGTCGTTGGCTGCGTCGTCGGTGAGATCGCGTGAGAACTCGACGAGATGCGGCGTGTCTTTCTTTTGCGACGTGCGCGCGTCTGCGCCGGACTGGCGCGCAATCTCATCGCGCACAGCGTTGAGCCGCAGTCCGCGTTCGTAAAGAATCTCCGCGGCCATCGAACGCTCTTCACGCAGCAGGCCCAGCAGCAGATGTTCGGTCCCGATGTGACGATGCTGAAGACGATCGCTCTCCTCGTGCGCGTAGGCGAGTACGTGCTTGGTCTCAGGCGCGAGCGGCAACTCGACCGACGTCGAGATCTTCTCACGCAGGAGCGTGCGCCCCTCGATCTCCTTCCGTATCGATTCGATTGAGACCTGCGCCCGCGGGAAGAACCGACCGGTCAACGTTTTGTCTTCGCGCATGAGGCCCAGCAGGAGGTGCTCCGGCTCGATTGCGGGTGCGCCAAACTGGGAAGCCTCGTAGCGCGCGAAGAAGATCACCCTTCGCGCTTTTTCGGTATAGCGTTCGAACATCTTGTTTAGTAAGTCCTTATGATTACCATGCCGGGCAAAAACCACTGCCCGGCAACTTGGGCGCATTATAACCTATTGAAAGACTCAATCACCCACAGTTTACACCGTTTCCCTCATATTCCTCCTCTCCAAATTCAGGGAGCGGTCGCACGTTCGCGCCAAAACCGGGCTGTGCGTCGCGATGATCACGATTGCCGATTGCTTTCGCGCGTAATCTACGAGCGTTCGCCCGATTTCCTCGCCAATCGCGGCGTCGAGATTTCCGGTCGGCTCGTCTGCCAAAACCAGTTCAGGCGTGGTAATCAGCGCCCGCGCAACTGCCACACGCTGCTGTTCACCGCCCGAAAGATGCGAAACCGGATGATTCGCGCGGTCGGCGAGTCCGGATTCACTCAAAAGATTTGTGGCGCGTTCGAAGGCAACATCACGTTTACGGCGCGCGATCAACAATGGCAGCGCGACGTTTTCCAGGGCGGACAAGTCCGGTAGGAGATAATGGAATTGAAAAATAAAACCGATCCGGTTGCGGCGAAACTGAGTGATCGAGCCGTGATCCGGCGTTTCCAGGCCGCCGAGCAGGTGCAGCAGGGTCGATTTTCCCGAGCCCGAGGCGCCGGTGACTGCGAGACTCTCGCCGGCGTTCACCGTGAACGTGACGCCTCGTAAGACTTCGATCCGCTCGCCGCTTGGCGCAATGAAACTCTTGCGCAGATCGACCACTTCCAGCCGCTCAGGCATCGCGCAGGACCTCGACCGGGCGCGTGCGCGCCGCGTTGCGTGCTGGGTAGATCGTCGCGAGCACGCTGAGGCCAAACGCGATCAAGGCCGCCAGCAGCGTCTCACCGAAGCGCGCGTTCAGCGGCACGTTGCTGATCGAGTAGACGTCGGAAGGCAGGCTGACCAGTTTGTAATGATTGCCCACGACGCAGGCGGCGAGTCCGAATAAGACTCCCGCGATCGCGCCGATTGCGCCGACAGTCGCGCCTTCGATGATGAACAGCAGCATGACGCCGGTGCGGGTTGCGCCGAGTGTGCTGAGGATGGCGATGTCGCGACGGCGTTCGACAACGACGAGAATCAGCATGGTGGTGATGTTCAGCGCGGCGATGGCGACAATCAGGCCGATGATGAAGAGGCCCATGCGACGTTCGAGCGCTAGCGCGTTGAAGAGCGGCTGGTTCGCCTGCTGCCAATCGACGGTCGTGAAGTCCTGGCCCAGCGCGTCTAGCACACGGGCGCCGACCTGTTTGACGTTATCCGGATCGCTGACTTGCACGCTCAGCAACGAACCCGCGTGATCGACGCCGGCGAACACGGCTGCCGTTTCAAACGAGACGTAGATCCACGTCATGTCGTATTCGTACAAGCCTGACCGAAAGATCCCGGCTACGCGCAAACGGCGCGTTTGCTTGCTTGCCAGGCCGTCAAACGGCAGCGCGTCGAAAGTATCCCCGACGACGATGCCGAGCTTCGCCGCGAGCTCGTTGCCGACGACGGCCTGTGGCAGCGAATTCGCAGAGTCGGACGATTCGAAGAGTGGGCCAAACGATCCTTCCGTTAACCAGTTGCCGGCCTGGTTCGATTGGCCACCTTGATTCGATTGAGCACCTTGATTCTCGACGCCGCGCAGCACGGCGTACGAAACACCTTTCGGTCCGCTGACGAGCGCACCGTCGTACGTCGTGGCCGTTGCGCTCACGACGCCATCGATCGCACGCAGTTGCGCCGCCAGCTTCGCATGGTCTGCGATCGCGCGACCGTCGCGGCGCAGCACACTCAAGTGCGCGGTGCCTTGCAGGATCTTGTCGCGCATCTCGTCGCGAAAACCGTTCGCCAGCGCGAGCGCCACGATCAACGCCGCAACGCCCATCGCGATCCCGAGTATCGCCATCGCAGCCGTGACGCGCGCGAGCCGCCGCTTGGATCGCGATCGCAGATACCTCAACGCTAGAAACAATTCGTATGGCAAATGGGTTTTAGATCCCCGATCTAACGACGCCCGGGCGGACACTTCTTCGTGTCTTCGGGTCTGTTTTCAGGAAGTAGCTTTCTTAAGTCCGGCTTGTCCTGCGCTGCCGGATCGCCCAGCGGTCGCAACTCGTAAATCGTTTCACTCATCCGGCGAAAACTAAAATGCTTCTCCAGATCCACAATCAGCGGAATCTCATCGCGCTGCCAGCCGCACGGCAACCACCAGCGATGATCCGTGTCGATAAAAACGGGCCTTCCCTGGTTGAAGTAATTCTCGATCGTCGAAAACAACCTGTCGCCCGGCCAGCCGCCGCCGGTGCCGATCGTCTTCCAGTTGCGCTGCTCGATCGCAGCCCAGTAGTGCACCGCCACCGTCTGCGAACCCGAAATCATCACCGCGTCAGTCGGCACCTGCTCCAGCCGGTGCTTGTAGTCGCGGCTCATCGCGCGCCGCTCGATAAACTCGAAACTGATTGGGCGCATGTAGATAAACAGAATCACCGCCAGCAGAACGATCGCGCCGACGCAGGCGATAAACCCTCGTTTCACATTTCCAAAACGACGTTCCGCCAGTCGCAGAAACCAGAATGCGCCGAGCGGCACCAAGCCCGGCAGTCCGGTGAGAAAGTAGCGCCAGTTGACCGTCGTGCTGTAGTTGAAGAAGAGCAGCAGGTTCGCGCAGAACGCCACGAGCCACAGCGCCAGCATCGGCGTCATCTTTCGGTTGCGCCACTCGAGCACCGGCGCAAACAGAAACGTCGCAAACACCGGCGGCGCGCTGATGAAATAGAACAGCACGTAAGGCTTCAGGTTCGCCAGCGACACCGGATGCCGCGCCGATTCGTCGCGCATCGACTCCCGCCAACCGTTCCAAACCCAGCGATAATGCGAATCCGTGAGGTACCAATACCCAAACCAGCTAAACGCCAGCACCACAAACAACAGGCACGACGCGACAATGCACACCACTTCCCGCCGCTCAAACTTCCAGCCAAACACGAATGGCGCGAGCACCAGCCACGGCGCGAAAAATCCGATCGTTTCGCGCAGGTTCACGCCGAGTCCCAGCAGACCCGCGCCAACCAGGATCAGCCAGAACTTTCGCTGCTGCACGCCGCGCAAGTGGATCAACAGCGCCACCGCCAGCACGAGCACCGACGGCACGTCGGTCATCACTTGACCGCCGTAAAGCACAAACACGGGCGAAAACGTAATCAGCAGCGCCGCGATCGTCGCGCTGTAAATCGAGCCGCCGATGTTGCGCGCCAGTGCCCAACACGCAATCACCGCGAGCGGCGCCTGCGCTACGACAGCGTACTTGAAGATCAAATACGCCTGTTCCGGCTGCACGTGAAAAAGACTGCGCCCGATCTCAAACAACGCGTGATTGCCGAAGATGAAGAGATTGCGTCCCAACGCCATCGACGACGGATAGCCCGCGACGGAGAGGATCGTGTAGTCCATGCCGTCCCA
Source organism: Acidobacteriota bacterium (assembly GCA_046733615.1). GTDB lineage: Bacteria > Acidobacteriota > Blastocatellia > Pyrinomonadales > Pyrinomonadaceae > PSRF01. The sequence continues at coordinate 4,662 of JBKPPP010000241.1, forward strand.
ATCGCCGACAAACGGATCGACAAAATAGAGGACGAGCGCGAGCGCGATCAGCGCCGGCGGCGACCACCAACGCCACGCGCGCCAAAACGATGTTCGGGCGCCGATTTCTGTGCTGGCTACGAAGAGATTGTCAGACGTGTTTGTCGTCAGGGACCGTTGGATCAACGAGTTGAGCTTCGACCGGCCCGTCAACCGGGACTTCCGGTCGTTTCACCATCTTTACGCGATTACCCTGCGCATTGTACTCAACTTCGTCCATGATGTTGTAGATGAGGAGGACGCCGCGGCCTGAAGTTCTAAACAGGTTAGCCGGATCGCACGGATCGGGAATCTCGCGGATGTCGAAGCCTTCGCCTTCGTCTTCGACGGTGAAACTCGCCTCTTTGGGCGACAGCTCGGCGGTGATGCGCAGCAGCTTGGTGGGATCGTTTTTGTTGCCGTGTTTGACTGCGTTTACAAACGCCTCGTCGAGCGCGATGAAGAGATTCGAACGGTCGGGTTTGATCAGGCCCAGTTTCGCCACGCGTTCCTGTAGATACTCGAGCACGCCGTTCATCAATGCGAGATCGCTCGGCAACTCGAATTCGATCTTTTCGTGGACGTGGGAAAGACCGTTGCGGTCGTCGACGTAGCGCAGTTTGTAAGCGAGTGTCTTCTCGACGATTTCGCGCAGCTCGTCGCGGTTGTAAGGTAACCGCAGGTAATTCGCCGCGCCCATTTTGAAGGCTTTAATGTCGCTGTTCGGCGTGCCGTTGACTTCCGCTTCCGAGAGATCGCTGATGATTAGATCGAAGCTGTCGAGGTCGTCGCGGCGCAGCGCCTTCGCTCGTTCACCGGTCGCAACCACGTCATGGCCGAGGTTGCCGAGAACCTTTTCGAGCAGAAGACGCAACTCATCGTTGTTATCGACGATGAGGATCCGGCGCTTTTCCATCCAGCTCCAATCTACGAGGTGTTGAGGGAAGAGACCTTGCCGCACGGGAACAACCACGGATGGCTGTACGAAAATCTTTCGCCGCGCGTTCGGAATATATCAGAAATGTTGCTGTCTTTGCAGGGCGGCGCGGTTATCGCTGCCCTGCGTTCTCTTGCTAAACTACGCCGTCCTGCCCCATGTCGAAACAGGGAAAGCTACAAACTTACTTGGAATATGCGGCTGCCAAGTCAGTCCTCTCCACGCTTGGTCGATTGCCCGCGCCCGTTGCCATGAAAATCGGACGGGCCGTGGGCCGGCTCGCCTATCGCTTTGCCGGAGAGCTCAAGCGAACCGGCACGATCAACCTGCGGCTGGCTTTTCCCGAGAAAACGGAGGAGGAACGTGCCGTCCTGCTGCGCGAGTGTTTCGACAGCCTGGGGCGGCAACTCGGACTGTTCAGCCAGTTTTCCACGCGCTCTCTCGAAGACCTGCAAAACATGGTCGAGCCGAGCGGCCTGGAACACCTCGCGGCTGCGAGAGCCCAGTTGAACAACGGACAAGCGAACGGCGGCGGCCTGATTCTCTTTACCGCGCATCTCGGCGCCTGGGAGCTAACAAGTTTCGGCTCGTCGCTCTTCGGCTACCCGTTCAGTTTTCTCGTTCGGCGGATCGACAATCCGAAAATCGAGACGCTGGTCGACGACGTGCGCGTCAGGTTCGGCAACCAGACGCTCGACAAGCTGGCCGCCGCGCGTTCGATGGTTAAAATACTTCGCTCGCAGGGCATGCTCGGGCTGCTGCCCGATCTGAACACGCTCGACGCGGAGGCCATCTTCGTCGACTTCTTTGGAGTTCCGGCGGCCACCAACTTCATAATGGCCAAGCTGGCGTTGCGGACGAAGTCGCCGATCATTCCGATCTTCGCGCCGTGGAGTAAAGAAAAAGGAAAGTACCTGATGATCGTTGGCCCGCCGGTCGCGATCGACGAGTGCACCGGCAACGAAGACGAGGATGTGCGCCGGTTGACGACAAAACTCTCCCAACTGATTGAAAGCCAGATCCGCCGCTACCCCGGACAGTGGCTCTGGGTTCACAAACGTTGGAAGACTCGGCCGAAAGGCGAGCCTGCCATTTACTGAGTTCTCGCCATTGATGGAACAAGAACTCAAGATTGCTCCGTCTATTCAGAAGCGCGTTGACCGTGCTTACGAATTTGCGGACCTGTCTGAGTATTCGCTGAAAGATCGATTACTGATCAAGGCGGCGGATCTCGCGTTCTACGTGCTGATCAACCTGCTCGGGCTAACGGCGCATTTCGAGGTCATCGGCTGGGAGAACCATGAAAAGGCGGCAGCAGACGGCGGGCTGCCGATCTACGTTTTCTGGCACGACCGCATTTTTCTTACGACGTACTGGTGGCGCAAACGCCGCATCGTCGTGATGACTTCGCGCAGTTTTGACGGCGAGTACATCGCGCGGTTCATTCAACGTTTCGGGTACGGCGCGGTGCGCGGCTCGAGCACGCGCGGCGGCGCAGGCGCGGTGGTGGAGATGGCGCGGCTGATGCGCGCCGGCTGCACGACGGCGTTTACGATCGACGGTCCGAAGGGTCCGCGGTACGTCGCGAAAATGGGCGCCGTGCTGCTGGCGAAGAAGTCAGGGCACCCGATCCTGCCGGTCACCATGGCGCTCGAGCGTTACTGGACACTGCCGAGTTGGGACCTGTTTCAGATCCCGAAACCGTTTACCCGGGCGCGTGTTTACGTCGCGCCGCCGATCTACGTGCCGGCCGATGCGGACGAGGAAGTGCTCGCCGCGAAACGCGACGAGTTGCAACGGGTGCTGGATGAATTGAATCGAACTCCGGAGTTTGTTTGAAAGGTGTTTACACGGATGAGACTAGTTTCCGCTTTGGTTTTCTCCTTGTTATTGGCCGTCGGGGCGCAGGCGCAAACCGCGCTGAAGCCGCCGACCGAAACCGCGCTCGATCGTTTTCTGCGCTACGTGAAGATCGACACGCAGTCGCAGGAAGATCAGACCACCACGCCCAGCACGCGCAAGCAGCTCAACCTGGCAAACCTGCTCGCGAAAGAACTGACCGCGCTCGGCGCGCAGAACGTGCGCGTCAGCGAGTTTGGTATCGTCTACGCGCTCGTGCCGGGAAATCTGACTGACAATTCGAAGGTGCCGGTCGTCGGTTTCATCGCGCACATGGACACTTCGCCGGCAGTCTCCGGCGAGAACGTGAACGCGGTCATTCACAAGAACTACCAGGGCGGCGACATCGTGTTGCCCAAAGATCCGACGCAGGTGATCACCGTCGAGAAGAACCCGGTTTTGAAGGAGCTGATCGGAACCGACATCATCACCGCCGACGGCACCACGCTGCTGGGCTCCGACGACAAGTCGGGCGTCGCCGAGATCATGACGATGATCGACACGCTGCGGCAGAACCCGCAGATCAAACACAGCACCATCGCCGTCGCGTTCACACCGGATGAAGAAGTCGGCGGCGGCATCGAGAAGTTTGACGTGAAAGGCTTCGGCGCGAAGGTGGCGTATACCGTCGACGGCGAAGAGCTGGGTGAGATCAGTGAGGAGACGTGGAGCGCACGCACCGCGACGGTGACCTTCCAGGGGAAGAGCACGCATCCGGGAACGGCGAAAGGAATCATGGTCAACGCGATGTACGCGCTCGCCGATTATCTCGACCGCTTCCCGCACGACATGTTGCCGGAAACGACTGAAGAACGCGTCGGGTTTGTTCACCCGTACGCGGGTGCGATCGACGTCGAGACTTCCAACCTGAAGATCCTGCTGCGTGATTTCGACATCAGCGGGCTCGACGCGAAAGAGAAGCTGTTGCGCGACATGGTGGCGCAAACGCAGGCGAAGTTTCCGCAAGTGAAGATCACGATCGACGTCAAAGAAAACTACAAGAACATGAAGGAAGTGCTGAAGAACTATCCGGAGCTGACCAACAACGCGATGGAAGCCGCCAAGCGCGCGGGTCTGAAGCCGTTTCTGAAACCGATTCGCGGCGGCACCGATGGATCGAATCTGACGTTTCGCGGACTGCCGACACCGAACCTTTTCACCGGCGGCGGAAACTTCCACGGCAAGCTGGAGTTTAATTCGCGGCGGGGGCTCGAGAAGACTACCGAGACATTGATCAACCTGGTCCAGATCTTCGCGGAGAAAAGTTGAGCCACGGATTGACTCGCCGGGGGAAGGCGTGGACATGACCTATCGGGTCGGAGCAGACATTGGATAACGCCACGAGAACAGGTTCGCACTGCGGATACGTCGCGCTGGTTGGGCGGCCGAATGCAGGTAAATCGACGCTGCTCAATCGTCTCGTCGGGCAGAAGATCGCCGCTGTCTCAGACAAGCCGCAAACCACCCGCTTTCGCATCCAGGGCGTGATCACCCGCGCCGAGGGCCAGATCGTGCTGGTCGACACGCCCGGCGTGCACCAACCCGGTTACGAGCTCAATCGCCGCATGATGTCCGCCGTGCAGGACGCGCTGCTCGGCGTCGATCTCGTTTGCCTGATTCGCGACGCTTCAGTTTCGACCGGCAACGGCGACAAGTTTGTGCTCGATCTCGTGAAGCAATCGGAGAAGCCGGCGCTGCTGTTGCTGAACAAGATCGACAAGCTCGAGGACAAAGCGGCGTTGCTGCCGTTGATCGATTGGTATCGCAATCAATACGGGTGGCGCGAGATCGTTCCGATTTCTGCGTTGAAGAACGAGATGACTGACGTGCTCGTCGAAAACGTGCTGCGGCACCTGCCTGAAGCTGAACCGATCTTTTCCGAAGACGAGCTGACGGACCAAACGGTGCGCTCGCTCGCGGCGGAGATCGTGCGGGAAAAGATTTTGCAGGTCACGGGCGACGAGATTCCTTACGTGACCGCGGTCGTCACGGAGCGCTTCGAAGAGGTGCGTGATGATTTTGCGCGCATCAACTGCGTGATCGTCGTCGAGCGGGGGTCGCAGAAGAAGATCGTGATTGGGAAGGGTGCGAGCCGTTTGAAAGAGATTGGGATCCGGGCGCGCCGGGATATCGAAACGCTGTTGGGCCACCGCGTTCATCTCGAGCTGTTTGTGAAGGTGGAAGAGGATTGGCGCAACAGTCCGCGGCTGCTGGATGAGTTTGGGCTTGAATAAGATTTGGTATGCATTGGATGTTGACGCTGAGCCGGAAGCTCAGGAGGCGGTGGAGTACGCACTGAGCGAAGCGGGTGCCACGGGAACTACTACCGATTCCCACCAAGTCACTGCTTATTTCGATCGACTCCCAAATCGAGAAAAGATCAGGGAAGAGTTGTTTGAAGCACTGCGGATCTATCAACTGCCGTCGTCGTCCGTGCGCGACATGAACGTGCGCGAGGTGCCGGACCAGGATTGGCTCGCCGAGTGGAAGAAGAACTGGCAACCGGTTGAAATCGGGCGATTCATCGTCGCGCCGCCGTGGTCGGAGTTGGGGGAAACGCGCGATCGACTGGTGATTCGGATCGAGCCGGGAATGGCGTTCGGCACCGGGACGCATGAGACGACGCGGCTGTGTCTGGC
>JBKPPP010000242.1:0-11863 GCA_046733615.1 Acidobacteriota bacterium
TGTGGGCGCCCAAAGTTCTGGAACGATTGGTTCGATCACCAGAAGGACGATGCCTACTGGCGCGCGCTCAGTATCGAACGGCGGCTAGACCGGGTCAAAGTGCCGGTGCTCGGCATTGCGGGCTGGCACGACGACGCCAGAGGAACGATCCGGAACTACACGGTCATGAGCCGGTTACCCGGCGCGCCGCCGTACCACGTGGTGATGGATGCCAGCGCGCACAAAGGGATCGACTATGTGAACGGATACTTCGGACCGCAGGCACGAATCGATCGGCGCGCGCTACAGCTCCACTGGCTGGACCACTATCTGAAGGGCATTGACAACGGCGTGGATGCGCAGGCGCCGCTCGACATCTTCGTCATCGGAGACGACACGTGGCGGAAAGAACGCGAGTGGCCGCTCTCCCGAACAGTATGGACGAACTTCTACCTGCGCCAGAATGGCAGGCTCGAGACCACAGCACCCGGCCGCGAACCGGCTGACGAGTACACGTACGACCCGGGCAATCCCACTCCGTTCCTCGTGAACTCGCGCGAACTCGAGTTGAGCCTCAACGAAGACTACCGAACCGTAGACGCGGAGCGAAAGGATCTCGTGTCCTACACGACGGCGCCGCTCGACAAAGACACTGAGATTACTGGACCAATGACGGCGACTCTCTGGGCGGCCACTGAGGGGAAGGACACGGACTGGAACGTCATGCTACAGGACGTCTACCCGGACCAACGCGCAGAGCGCATTCAGGACGGCGTCATGAGGGCGCGTTTCCGCGACGGCTTTGACCGGCCGTCGCTCCTCAAGCCGGGCAAGATTTACAAGTACGACATCGATCTGTGGTTCACTTCCCGTGTAATTCCGGCAGGGCATCGTCTGCGCGTCACCGTCGCATCCGCGGCGTTCCCTAAATACGACCGCAATCTGAACACCGGTGGGGACAATGAACGGGACACACGCTACGTCGTGGTCCGGCAGCGGGTTCTGCATGACACAGCACATCCGTCGTTCGTGCGCCTTCCCATCATTCCTCGCTGAGCCGGCCTTTACGCTCGCGCTGTGACGTCATCGAACTAACAACAAATGTTTCAAGCTAAGCAGCCTGACGAGATTGAATAATGAGTGAGGCACGACCACTCGGTATTATTGCGCTAGTTGTGCTTTTCGCGATTGGTACCTTCGCAAGTTTTCTCTCGGCACTGTCGTTGATATTCCCCGGCAGTTCTCTGGAAGCCATTTGGCGCCTCAACCCCAACGCTCGCGCAGGATTCAGCCGTATTGGTAGTTGGGCAATCGTGCTGATGATTTGTGTTTGCATCGCTTGTCTTTTTACCGCTGTCGGCTTATGGCGGGGACGGAGCTGGGGATATTGGCTGGCGGTTGTAATGCTGGCGGTAAATCTTGGCGGCGATGTTCTAAACGTCCTTACTGGTACAGAGCCAAGGGCCCTCATAGGCATCCCCATAGCCGGAGCAATCCTCGTTTACCTGCTGCGCAAACAGACCAGATATCACTTTAGTCGGCGCAGCAATACTGTTTAGTCGAACCGTTTTGGTAAGACGATAGATTATGGTTGGGAACGCTCGAGCAACTCTGCCGCCTCAGTGAAATCCGGACTCACGATCTTATCCGGATCTGAAGCTGAGATGGCCGCCTCAGCATGAGCCCGAACGATGTCGCTCATCGTTAGCAAGCCAAGATTCTCTCGCGACAAAGCTGCGCCGCGACCGAGAGCACTGGATACGCCCGCACAGATTTGAACAGTTGGTCCTTCTCTTCCTAACGACGATCCAGTTCCAATCTGAAGTACGCCGATAACAAATTTTCCTATCGCATCGATCAGCGGCACGCGACCACCGCGTATCGCGTAAGCAACTTTCACTTGTGGGATGCCGCTGCCGCGTGCACCGGGCACGACATACTTGAGCAGTGCTCCGCTAAGTAAGCCGCCCGCAGTCGGAGTCAGGATCGTCCACCAAATCCACGTATTACCGTGCGCGTGCATCGCGCGATCGATCACGCGATTTTCCACGCCAATGATCGACAGGTGGAAAAAGACCGCCGCCAAACCGCAGAGCGCCCCCGCGATTAAGGCAAGCGCAAATACACGGTGAGTTCAGAGGGTACGAGCCGGAGTAAGAGACGCAGCAACACCATGTTGCCAGATCGCCAACGGTCAGCCCACTCGCGTAGTTTGCTGGATGATTTCACTCTGGAGGGGGACTTGAACTATATCAGAGCGAAAGGCCCGGCGCATTCGAAGTACAGAGCGTGTTATCCTCCTAATGGCATTTTGTTGTAAAACCTCTTCAGGAAGTGCCGCCTCTAACCTTATGAAAAAGAGCCTGCGTTTTGCACTTTGCATTGCGGTAATTGTCGTTCTAACCATAGTTCCTACGGAATTGCTCGCGCATCACTCGGGAGATCCCAAACTTGATCGAGCGATTGAAAAGGCGAACTCCGAGTTCGTCGTCGCTATGAAGACAGGCGACGCCGCGACGATCGCAGCGCCGTACACTGACGACGCGTCTTTCATTACGATCGCCGGCGCCTGCATTCAAGGCCGAGCGGAGATTGAGAAGATGTACCGCGATCGATTTGCACGCTCCGGCCTGGCACGTTCGACGAAAATCAACTCCAAGAAACTCGTCGTTGACGGTGACCTCGCCTATGAATCGGGATATGGGGAAATCGAGTTGCTCAAAGACGGCAAACCGTCGATCAGTGGCGGCCGTTTTCTCACCGTGTGGCAGCGCCAGGCCAACGGCGATTGGAAGATTCTGCGGAATGTCGTGCTGCCGTGAGCGTGCGATCGGTGATGGTCGTTATTGCAAGTATCGAATTCTCAGCACACCAACGTGATGTAGCGCGTGCGCGATTATGAAATATCCGATCGCGCGGGCGCTCATGGGATGAGTAACAACATTACAGAGCCTCTTGCTCTGCTCACCAGTCACGTTCTTAAAAAGAAACTCCGTGGCCTTGCGAACGGTTTTGAACTCAGAAATCAGATCCCCTGTCGTCCGGTTGGAAACGTCCACATTGCCGGCGTACAGTTCTTCATCCATACGATACACACGAGCCGGATCGCCTCGCACCGCAGCCAACGCACGATAGGCGAAAACTCGCTCGGTATCGATGAGGTGCATCAACACCTCTTTGATGGTCCATTTCCCTTCCGCGTAACGATAAGCATGCCTCTCAGCCGGTATTCTCTCAAAGAACTCAACTGTTTCGATCGTATTCTGCTCCAGCATCTCCAGGTAATCACCATCTGGAATCAGATCGAAGTACTTCTGATAGTTTGGATCATACTCATTACTGTCAGGCCTTTGCATACAACTCCTCACCGCAGTAAGAGTAAACTCGGGCCGGCGCGATTAGTCAAAACAAAAGCGGCCAGCAAACGAGTTGAGGGATCGTCGATTCAGGGTAGCCAGCGTCATCAGCTTGGGTCCAAACGTACGCCGAGGTCATGCCAGCGGAGATTGGTTATAGCGGCCGTACGGCAGACGTTGTTCGGATCGGTCGTTCTTTATTTCTCTTTGGATGCAAAGTGCGGAAATTTAGACTGCGCTGCTGTAACATCTTGTAGCGACCTATTCGATGCTATAACAAAGCAAGATCAGCAATGTCCTTGACGCCGCTTAAGATCATCGTTTCCGCCACGGCCGGCTCCGGCGAGAATAACAAAGCCGTCGAACGCCTGGCGCAAATTTTCGATGACAAACAGATCGAGGCGCATATTTCGCTGGCCCAGAACAGTGCTGAAGTAACAGAACTCGCACGAGAGGCCGCAACTGGTCCTTATAAAGTAATCGTTGCAGGAGGGGGTGACGGCACGGTCAGTTCGATAGCAGCGGCGGTCATCGATAGGAACAAGATTTTAGGAGTTTTACCGCTCGGCACGCTTAATCATTTTGCCAGGGACTTGAGAATTCCATTCGACCTCGAAGCAGCGGCACACATAATTATCGCTGGTCAAGCTACGGAAGTTGATGTCGGGCAAGTGAATGATCGTATTTTTCTGAACAACTCGAGTTTAGGTCTATATCCGGTAATCGTGCGTGAACGAGAAAAGCATCAGCGACTCGGATTTCAAAAATGGCCGGCATTCATTTGGGCCACCATTCAGGCATTGCGCCGATATCCATTTCTCGACATTCGACTTGATGCTAACGACGAATCTTTAGTGCGGAGAACTCCGTTTGTCTTTGTCGGCAATAATGAGTATGCAATGGACTTGCTCAACATCGGCGTGCGCGACCGGCTCGATAGAGGTGTACTGAGCGTTTATATAACCCATCGGACGAGTCGTCGGAGATTGATAATTCTCGCATTGCGCGCTCTGCTCGGACGTCTACGCCACGACAAAGATTTTCTGGCCCTTCAGGCGGAGGAGTTGAAAATACAAACACACCACAAACGACTGCGGGTTGCCTTCGACGGCGAGATCGAAGTGTTGGAGCCTCCTCTTCACTACCGGGTGCGCGCGCGTGCACTGCAAGTGATAGTGCCCAAGCGCGCGGAAGCTGAATGACGGAAGAGCATGCGAACGATTGTTCATCTATCAGACTTGCACTTTGGGCGCGTGAATCCGCTGCTGATTGATCCTTTAGTCCGGGCGGTGAGAGCACTGGGACCGGACGTGGTCGCCATCTCTGGCGACCTTACGCAGCGCGCACGTTCGTACCAGTTCCAACAAGCGCGTTCATTTCTGGATGCGCTCCCAAAGCCACAAATTGTCGTGCCGGGCAATCATGATATTCCCCTCCACAACGTCTTTGCGCGCTTTCTTGAGCCATTAACAAAATACAAGCGCTACATTACCGCTGATCTGCAACCGACTTATGAGGACGAAGAGATTGTGATCATCGGCGTAAATACGGCCCGTTCATTGGTCGTAAAAGGCGGACGTATTAACGAATCTCAGGTTGCGCGCCTGCAAGAAAAGTTTTGTTCGTTGGGCAGCGGCATCGTAAAGGCGGTGGTGACTCATCATCCTTTTGATTTGCCTGAAGGCTATGATGAGCGCGACCTGGTAGGGAGGGCGAGAATGGCTATGACTGGGCTGGCTGAATGCGGCGCTGATTTGTTTCTAGCGGGCCATCTTCATATTAGCCATACCGGTCATACGAAACGATATAACATTCGCGGACACTCAGCGCTCGTCGTACAAGCCGGTACGGCCACCTCAACGCGCGAGCGAGGCGAAGCAAACTCCTTCAATGTGCTACGTATCGCGTTTCCGGCGATAGCTGTCGAAAGGTTTTCGTGGAACGAATCGACAACAGGTTTCGCAGTTTCAACTGTTGAGCATTTCGAGCACGCCGTCGAAGGATGGGTTCGAACGGAGGGAAGCGGGATCCAAGTGATTAACTCTTGACTGTCCGCCTATGTACTATTTGTTCAAGACAGATATCAACACGCAGGCGCTCGATCGATCAATGTTTCGGAGAGGACTTTTATCACCAACTGTTAATTTTTGAGTCTCAGGTGACGGGCCAGATATACCTGGCTCATGCCTTGTTGTCGTTGCCTGAGTGTCCATAACACGTATAAGAATCCGCCGCGCGTTAACAAAACAAAAGCGGCCAGCAAACGACTGGCCGCTTTGCGTCGTAATCTCACTCTATCTTCAACCCGCAGGCATCTTTTACTGCAAGCTGAGCAGAACCAGGATCTCGCCCGTGCCGCCCGCCAGCGGCTCCAGCGCTTTACCAATCAACGTTCCGGGCGCGTGTATCTGCCTTCCGCCGATCGTCATGGGCTCCGACTTCATCGCCAATCCCGGCTTGTCGCTCGTCACCAGCAGATCGCCAATCCGAATCGGACCACGCGTCGCATCGACTTTAACCTTCACTCGACCTGTCGTAGCGACCAGCAGTTTGCCAGTGCCCGCTTCGCCGAGCATGATTCCGGGCTGCGTGGAAACAACGCCCGCCACACGAATGTCATACGCTTCGTTTGAAGCCATAACCTGATTCGACTTATCCGGATCGAGCGTTACGACAGTGCCGGCTGCAAGCGCCTGTCGCGCGGGAACCCATTCCGCAACGTCCTGGTACTTGGCGCCGATATTTCCAGAGACGGTGACGTTGCCGCCAAAACTCGCGTTTCCGTCGCGAGTAATTACAAATGCGTCGCCACCCGATTGGTTAGTCACGCGCAGCGGCCGCAGTGTTTTGCCTGACGACAATCCGTGAACGTTCATACCCTGTCCATTGATCAGCAGGATGTCGTAATCTGAACCTGCGTAGTTTGCGTTGCTCGAGTCGGGCGCCAATCTCAACGTGTAAGACGAAAAGATCGACTGCGGGGTCGCGAGCATATCGCCGGTGCGCCCAACTGTAAATGAATCCAGTCCGTTCTGAGCTCTGAGGCGAAACAGACGGACGACGGCGCCCGTGTAGAGACCATGAGGAGAGAGTGTCGTGCCGTCGACAAAGAGCGCGTCGTGATTATTGGTGGCGTAGTAGTTGTTCGTCCCGTCAGGTGTGATGGTGAGCGTTCCAGTAGCGGCCGCGCTGTTAGTGGTCACGGTGAGCTTGGATCCGGGCGAACTTGTCCCCACACCCACGTTGCCGCTGTTCGTATTGTTGATGTTGGTGCCGCTCGTGGCCCATTGACCCTGCACCGCCTGTGGCAAGACGAACAGCATTGCCAGAGTGAACAGGGTGGAAATCAAACTGGACGAAAGCGCGCGTCTACGCAGTTCGTGGTTCATCATTGTCGTTTCTCCTCTTTGCATCATTGCAGACTCAAACCGGACCATAATCTCGCTTCTGCTCTTTCGAGCAGCTTCAAGGCTTGACCAATCAACAACTCACTTCACACGATCTCGCAGTTCGTTTACATGAACTGCCTGGATGATCGTGCTCCCAGGCGTTAACGCCGGGTCGGTATACGAAGCATTCGACAGACCGAGCGCGCTGCGTGCCGCATCGATGGCTGAACGCAGCTCACTGATATGAACGGCTTTGACCTCGACACCCGTGAGCGAGCTATCCGTCCAGGTAGCCGCACTCAATCCAGCCGCCGCTCGCACAGCGTTGACCGCCGTCCGCAGCTCGGAAATGTGCACTGCTTTGACGAGCATGCTGGCGGATACCGGATCCTCAGTGAAAACAACCGTCGTGGCAATGTCGGTATTACTGAAGTCGGAATAGTTGCCGTTCGCGTCGACAGCGCGCACGCGATAGATGTAGGTAGTCGTGCTGCTCAACGAGCCGTCGGTAAAACTCAGCGAAGTCGTATTTGAAAGAGTGGTGTAAGGACCGTTCTTGCTTGTCGCCCGCTGAATCTCGTAGTGATCGATCGAGCCCGAGCCCGCGCTCCAGCTTAGAGACACGCTCGAGGTCGAAGTCGCGGCCGCAGCCAGATTGCTGGGCGCTCCCGGCGGTAGCGCATTGCTTGAGTTGACATTGATGATCTGGGCCACTGACGGCACGCCGTTGCTGTTGATGACAAATAGCATGTAATAGCCCGGCGGTAGTGAGTTCGAGCTCGACGGCAGCGTTACGTTCAAGCCGCCCATGCCTTGCGTGAACGACAGGCGGTTAAAACGCTGATTCATGTTGCGCGTGTGAGTGACCGACCCGAGCGCCACGAGTGTGACGTCTGAGATGTTAGCGGCGTCCGGTGTGGTGACAAAGATCGTCGAACCTGGCCGCGTGCCTTTCGAGAGGTGCGAATCGATCGTCGGGCGTGTCGCGGCGCCGCCACCGGAAACAAAAAGATACGGCGGCGAATAGATCTCCGCGTTTCGGTAGTCCGCCGCACCCGGGCGGCCACCACCGGCTGAAATCACGCGGCCATCGGGCAACAGAATGGCGGTCGAATGATACAGCCGCGGTGTTACCGCGCTCGCCATCGTGCTGAAGTTCCCGGTTGAAGGGTTCCACATTTCCGCGGCGTAAATCGCACCCGCAGCCTCGTTGCTGCTGTTATTCGTGCCGCCGGTGACGAGCACCTTCCCGTTAGGAAGAATCGTGGCATTCAACATGCGCCGTGCATAAGCCATACTGCCCACGGCGCTCCAGGCTGGAGTGCCCGCGTTGAGATCAATTACTTCAGCCGAGCTCTGCACAGCACTATTGGAGTTGTTGCCACCCATGATCAGCACTTTGCCGACGTCGTACATCACCGATGAACCGTACTCCCGGTCATTGCCGACGCGCGTGGCAACCGTGGTCCAAGCGCCAGTCCCCGACGTATCCAGATACCGAGTCGTCGTGTCTGGTCCGGAAACGAAAATTTTTCCATTCGGCGCCAGATGCATCATGGGATATAAAGGTAAGTTAAGCGAGGCATTCGATAGCGAGCGAAAGCCGCCGCCGGAATTGGTTTGCCAGACTTCCGGCGTGGTGACGTTACCTACCCCGATCTCGGTACCGGACAGGACGGCGATCTCACCATTTCCGACGGTAACGGCGCTCGGATACCAACGACCTGTGGTCATTAACTGATTTGTCTGCGTCCACGTGTTGTTGCTCGAGTTGAAGATGAAAGAATCCCGGATACCGTCGCCATCCTGAGTGTCATGACCGCCGGCGACCAGCAGGCGTCCGTCGGGAAGAAAAGCATGGCCACTACAGAACAGATCTCTACCGGAGACATTAACCTGCGTAGTAGTGCCGCCGCCCACGTCCCAAACGTAAGCGGCGGTCGAACCACCCTGACGCGCTCCAACCTGATCGTCGTCCTGCCAGATCAGGACCTTGCCGTTCGGAAGCATGTGCATATGAATAGCGACGATCGGAAGAGTGATGACGCTGGACCACTGCCCGACGACTTCCGGTCCAGATTGCGGCAGGGGCTCCGCAGTTTTGTTAGTGATGCCGGCTGACTGCGTGCGCGTGAGAAAACTGCTGGAGAAAAGAATCAGGAGACACGATAAAAAGGCAACTACCTTGACGATTCGTGAAGCGAGTAAGTGAGTAGTGCGCATATCTTTAGTCTCCTCTTAGGCCACTGGAGTTTTCTTACGTCTACAGCGAACAGTCGTCCGGCTAGGTGCGGGTGGCACTGATGCTTTACCTGGACCAGGACTTTGCGTCCTGATCGAAAAATTTGTGCGTCGGCTCTATCCTTGACGGGCGTCAGATCGACGCCGAGCTCATCAAGAGCGATATAAATGCGTAGGCTTAAAGGTAATGGTTAATACTTCTACGGTATTCTGCGAACTGTTTATGCCGCAGCGAGGGTGAGCGGAATCTACTCTCATTGTGATTTGAAGTCAACGAATTTTTTTAGAAGAAATTTTCATTTACGGACCATGCGGTTCGTGCTAATCTTCGCCTCGTTACGCGGCATCGTTTTAGTTAACAACTTCCCTCGCTTACTCAGGCGCGTTTTTCTCGCCTGGCCCGCCACAAGGAGAACTTGTATGTCTTACCAACCGAGCCTACGCTCTAGCTCAATGGCGATTGCCGTCATTTGTTTTGTTCTCGCTGTCACGTCAGCAGCGGTCGCACAGACCTACACCGTTACGAACATCGGCACGCTGGGCGGAAATGATAGTGTCGCTCTCAGCATCAACGATTACGGCGAGGTGGTCGGCTTCTCGAAGACCGCGGACGGAGAAATTCACGCCTTCCGCTATTTTCACGACTCGCTTTTCGATCTCAGCACTCTCGGCGGCAAAGAAAGCTACGCGTACATCATCACGAACTCCGGCATTCTGCTCGGCGATTCCAAAACGTCAGAGGGAACACTGCGTCCGTTCATGGGTGCGCCAAACAGTCCGTTGCTGAATATCGGCGACGACCCGCACCTGTTCGGCTCGGCACGTGGCGCCAACAACGTGGGCCAGGTGGTTGGTTTCAAGCTCGTTACTGACGAACACGGCCAGTTTCATAAACGTGCTTATCTCTACACGACGAACCGCACGATCGATCTCGGCACGTTCGGCGGTAAGCAGAGCGATGCAGTCGCCATCAACGATGCGGGCGAAGTGGTCGGCCATTTCTACACGCAGTATCACGACGGTCCGAGATTCGCTGTGCTTTACCACGCGGGCAAAGTCCTGGAAATCGGAACACTCGGCGGCGGCAGCTCGAATGGAGTGGCAATCAACAGAACAGGCGAGATCGTGGGCTACTCGGATCTGGCAGGCGGAGACCAGCGCGCGTTTCTTTTCTCGCACGGGAAGCTGAAGAATCTCGGGACGCTGCCGGGCGGCACACAAAGCTTCGCCTACGGCATCGACGATCGCGGACGGATCGTCGGCGCTTCCGACGCGAAAGACAGCGCGTTGCGAGCCTTCATCTACACCGACGGACTGATGCAGGACCTGAACAAGCTGATTCCCGCCGACTCGGGTTGGGCGTTGACGGAAGCCAAAGCGATCAACGACTCAGGACAGATTGTTGGCTGGGGCTTTTTTGAAGGAGAGCGACGAGCGTTTCTGTTGACGCCGGTGAAGATGAACGGCGCAGCTAAGACCATCGCCAAACGTTAAGAGGTATTGCCTACTGCCGCGCTTTTTTCGATCCTCGCTAAAACTGGGCCTTTGTTTTCTACTCGTCTGCCTGGTCACTCCTCTCGCCGTGGCCCAGCTCGTGACCGGCGGCGCCAGCATCGTAACCGTCTACTCGCAAAACGAGCAGTTCTACCTGCGCTCCGTACCTTTTGACAACAAGATTCCCACGCTTCCAGGCAAGACCGCGGTCTACAAAGTGGGCAGCAACACGCCGCTCTACACGTTAGACCGCGCCTTCGATTACTTTAACCTCAACACCTGGATATTTCTCAGCAACGATGGCGACGCCATCTTCTACGTGGTCGGCTGGGGCGCGAATGAAGAGAAGGATGGCCTGCGCAGTATCAATGTGTACAAGCACGGACAACTGCTCAGAAGTTTCACTGAAAGCGAGATCACCGGCTGCGATTCCAACACCGAGAAGTGCACGCTGGTGTATTCAAACTGGCAACAAGTCGTCGACCAGCCAAAGAGTCGCGCCGGCTCAGCCTTCAAGAAGGTCTTCAAAGACGGCGTTGACGAGAAGGAACGCTTTTTGAATGAGTTTCCCATCTTCAGCGACGGCGACGTTGTTTACCTGACCGACTACAAAAAACGGGTTCACACCTTCGACCTCAAAGACGGGCGTCACGCTGGATCTGATTCCGTCGATAGTCTGTTCGGAGTGCTGAAAGCCAAAGCACGTTTGACTAGAACTGAACTGGAGGATCATGAAAGCCCGGGGTTCGGAACCTTCCCACCCCTACAAAACGGTGCCGATACAAGTAGGCGTTTGGCCAACTACATCGGCATGACGGCGGGCGACTCCCTGAAATCCGATCCTCGTTACAGATGGTATGCCGTTACTCTGAGTGGCTACTTTGTTCAGGACGGAACCGTTGAAATTGAATCGATCGACGCGGATAGCCCGTTGCCGAAAGAGAAGATCCTCGAATTCTTTCGCTCCAACCGGTTCGACACTCGCCCGCTGGCGAAGGTGTTCGACAAATGGTATTTCGACTACGAGGTTTTTTCATTCCGAAAAACAAACACCCGACTCGCCCGACAGGAACGGCAGCAGGAACTTATTGAAAAGCGACAGGACTATGAGAAGCGCCTCACGCTCGAGAGCATCGATGGTGTTTACATTCCGGCCAACTTAGGTGAGTGCTTCACGGAGCTGGATAAAGTTTTGAAAGAGGTTGATAAGAAAGAGATGAAGGCCCTGCCAAAACGGGAGGACATGATTCGCTACCATTTGGGGCTGGGCATGTGGATGCGAAACGAGTGGAGACTCTGGGCCGGCTCGAGATTGACGAAATACTTCCACGACCACGGCGTCTCTCACCCGGAAGAAATGTCGTCGATCATCCTGTATCATTACCACGATTGGTTGAACGATAA
>JBKPPP010000243.1:0-8186 GCA_046733615.1 Acidobacteriota bacterium
GTAATCCCACTCCGAATCGGCAAACGGCACCGCCTGAACCACCAGCAGTCCTTTAGCGGCAAAGACGGAGTGCAGCTCCTGCATGAACGTGACCAAGTTTGCCTGCGAGCTGGTGGGCGGCTCTTCAAAGTCGACACAGATGCCGGCAAACTTGTTGCCCTCGACGAAAGACGTCAGCGAGCTGATGAGCAACTGGCGGTGCGGCTCGTCCGCGATCGAACGGGCCAGCAAGTCGCCCTCCCACTTCTCGTCGATCAGGTTCTGCACCATCGGAATGATGCGCGTTTGCGGACGCGTCAGGCGGATCCAGTTCAACGCCGGAATGTGAACGTCTGTGGCGAGCGGGTTCGAGCCCTCCGCGGCGTTTTGCAGATGCGACCACTCGGCGACGACCCAGTCGAGATGATCGAGATTTCGTTTGAGTGATTCATAGCTCGACTCGTCCCAGTTGATAAAGAAGCCGACCGAGAGCGGGCGTGTCGCCGGCACAATGGGCGCGGGCACAGTCGGCGGCGCAGGCACGACCGGCAGGTGCGCGCGGCGTCTGCCGGGAACGACGTACTCCGTTTTCGCGAGCGCGCGTTGCAATTCGACCTGCGCCTTACGCGCTTTGCGTTCGCTGGGATTGGCGGGCAGGTTCGGTCGTTTCGGCTTCAGATCCGCTGAGTTTGGCAGGCTCGGGATGGCTTTCAGGTTGAAACTCGGCAGAACGGGATTGGCGAGAACGCTGGCGATAAAAATTACGGCGAGGGCGGTAACGAGAATCGACAGCGCGAGCCACGTGCGTCGCACTCGCCGCCAGCGGCGGCCACCGGGGTCATGAAAAACGGGGGAATGAATCGTGTTCACTGTCGCATTGGATGGTCAAGATGAATCCGTGGTGGCTAATTGATAATAAAAAAGCCGTCCACGATCAAGACCGTGGACGGCTTCGGTGAACTGTTGGGATTGGCCTTGAGGCTGACTGTGTGCCGCTTCCAGAAAGGAGGAGCACTAAGCAGTGAGACTACCGAACCAGAATCCTAACGAGTTAGCTGGTTCAGAGGTCAGGCCGCAGCCACCTCACTGTGATAAGAACTCATATATTTTAGAATCACCTCCTTTCCAGTGTTGAGTGAAATAATAAGCGACAAGGAACTGAGCGTCAACCGCTTATTTTTGGATTTATTTTCGGAAAACCTGTCTTCCGCCGGCGTACACTCGCGCTGCGTGCTGCACGCCGAAGAAGTAAGCGAGCTCCCGGTAATCGTCGGTGTCGTGAATGACGAAATCTGCGATTTTCCCCGCGTCGAGCGAGCCGATCTGGTCGCCGCGATTGAGACTGTACGCCGCGTTGATCGTCGCAGCCGTAATCGCTTCGGCAGGCGTCATCTTCATGTGCGTCGCCGCGAGCGAGAGGATTGTCAGCATTGAAGGCGTCGGCGAAGAGCCGGGATTGAAGTCTGTCGCCAGAATCACTGCCAGTCCGGCGTCGATCATTTCGCGCGCCGCGGGGTAACGCGAAGAACCGAGCGCGTAAACCGAACCCGGCAACAGCACCGGCTGCACGCCCGCGGCTTTCAACGCTTCGATACCGGCGGCATCGGTGTGTTCGAGATGATCCGCCGTGACCGTTCCGAGCTCCGCCGCCAGCTTTGCGCCGCCGGAGAGCGAGAGCTGATCGGCGTGCATCCTCAAACCGAGGCCATGACAACGGGCCGCCGAAAGGATCTTCCACGTCTCGTCAGTCGTAAACACGTTCTTTTCGCAGAACACATCGCAGTACTCGGCCAGTTTCTGCCGCGCGACGGCCGGCAGCATCTCGTCGATCAGCAGCGAAACGTACTCGTTGCGTCTGGCGCGATACTCCGGCGGAACAGTGTGCGCGCCGAGAAACGTCGGCACGTAGCGCAACGCAGTCTCTTCGTCGAGCCGCTTGATCGCGCGCAGCAACTTGATCTCGTCTTCCAGCGACAAGCCGTAGCCGGACTTCGCTTCGACAGTCGTCGTGCCGCCGCGCAAAAACCATTGCGCATAACGTTTCCCGCTCGCAACCAGATCGTCGAGAGTCGCCGCGCGCGTGCGATTGACTGTCGACTGAATCCCGCCGCCGCGCGCAGCAATCTCCTGGTACGTCGCGCCCTGAATCCGTTGCTCAAACTCGTCGACGCGCGTGCCCGCAAAAACCGGGTGCGTGTGCGCGTCGACAAATCCCGGCAGAACAATTCTCCCGCCTGCGTCGACGACCTCGCAATCAGGATCGATCAGCTTCTCAATTTGCTCGGCAGTACCCGCGTGTTCGATAACACCATCTCGAATCAGCAACGCACCGCCGGCGATCACGCCAAGCTCGCGCATTTCCGGACCGGCACGTGCCCGCGCCGGCCCGGCAAGCGTCACCACCTGCGAGCAGTTAACAACCGCCAGTCTCATTCCCTGTACAGCCAGGCTCCCGCAATCGCAGCAAGGGCATACTCCACCAAACCCCAAACCATGCCGATGATCAGGAAACTGGCCGAGATGCCAAACAGCGCCGCGTTCAGAATGCCGCAGTAGACGTAAACACAGAACCAGATCACCGACGCCGCGCAGATCGCGGTTTTTGGTCCCGGACCATAACGCGGACGGATCATCGCGTAGAGGCAAACGATCAGGATCCCGAGCAGGAACGTAATCGCGACTGCGATGGCGATGAAGCTGCCGCCTGGCGCTGGAACGCCCAGCCGCTTGAACATCACTTCCATCTGCTGCTTGAACACCACTTCATTCAACAGATACTCACCGATATTGAGCACCAGCCCTGCAACCAACCCACCCAGGATCACACGTCCGTAGTTGATTTTGTTCATTGGGGGTCTCCTTTGAGTTTGGGTCTAACTTCTCTTACCGAAAGTGTAAAGCGTTACACCAACCGCGTTCGCCAGCAACACGGTGGCGATGATTTTGAACGCAAACAGCGCGCGGCTCTCGACGCTGATGATCGGAACGATCGTGAAACAGATGTAAACAACCGAAACCAGAAATCCCGACGCGCACGCAAGCTTCAGCCACCACGGCGTCTTCACGCCAAATGCTTTCATGCCGAAGAGCGGGATCGCAAACAGAACCAGGTACGTCGCGGCGTAGAAAACGCCGCCGGCGTTGTCGAGCAGTTGGAACGCTTCCTGCGCGCCCACGCCGGTCAAGCTCGCGAGGCCCAACAAAAGCGTCACCGCGCCGACAAAAAGAATCGAGTTCACCGGCGTCTTGTATTTCGGGTGCAAACGCGTGAACCACGCCGGCAGCAGACGATCCCAGCCCGCAACCATCGGCAGGCGTGTGTTGCCCGCGAAGTAGATACTCATCAAAGCGATCTGCCGCACGACCACGCCGAGGATCGCGATCGAAACAACTTTGCCCACCCAGCCATACGAGCCAAACCCGATCGAGAGCACTTGCGGAATCGGGCCGATCAGATCGATGCGGTCCGGCGAAACAAACGCGAGCACCGAGCTCGTTCCGAGAATAAACATCACCGCGATGATCGGCGCCGCGATGATCACCGACCGGCCGATGTTTCGCCCCGGCGCTTTTGTTTCACCCGCCAGGATCGCGATGTACTCGAAGCCGGTGAGCGCGCCGAGCGCGAGTTTGCTGCCGACGTTGATGTTGTAAGCCGAGAACGTCGGAAACTGGACGCGAAATGGGTGATACCCGCCGATCGTTCCGCGCACCAGTCCGAACAGCGGCAGCAGAATCAAAGCGGCGAAAGTGATCAGGAGCATGATGCCACCGGCGTTGTGCACCCACTTGCCGAGCGCCAGGCCGCGCATCGCCGCCAGCACCATCGCAATGACGAGCAGCGTGCTGATGGCTGTAATCACGGGTAAGTGTTCGCGCATCCACGGGACGTCGATCGCGTAGGAGATGTTTGTCGTGACGACCAAACCGATGCCGGCGAGAATCGAGATCGCAAAGACCCAGAGATTCCACGCGACCATGAACGCGACGAAGTCGTTGAAGGCGAGCTTGGCCCACTGGTAGAGACCGCCTTCGAGTGGCGCGAGGCGATTGAGAAAAATAACGGCCGCGGCGAGCGGCAGGTAGAAAGTGACGATCGCGAGAAGCCAGAAGACGTTCTGCTCGTAACCCAGCTTGGCGGCCCAGCCAACCCAGATCGTGCCCACGACGAACACGACCTGGCTGAGCACTAGATCGAAAAGTCCAAGCTCTTTTTTGAAGACTGCGCTGCGCGCCTCGACGTCGCGCTCTAGCTCAGCAACCATTGCTTCACATCCTCGCGCATCGGTTGAACGATCTCATGTGCCGCGTCGTAGCTCTTGAACTCAACGTTGCGGGCGCGCGTGGCGAGCTGGGTTTTATAGTCGCGCACGCGTTCGGGTGTGTAAAACTCGTCTCGAGTGCCGGCGAGATGGAAGACGTTTAGATCAGAGCCGTGATATGCGGCGTTGGTGTCCCAGTCGCCGGGTATACCTCCACAAATACCTATGACCCCGCGCAAGCGCTCGGGGTAAGTAAACGCGAACCGGTAATTCAGCGCGCACGACTGCGAAAAGCCGAGCAGGTAAATTCGCGCCGCATCCGCAACACGCTCATTAACTAAATCCCCGATCAAATCCAGCAGCGCCCGGTGATGTATCGCGACTGACTCTTCGCTGCGAAAGTTCGTCAACCAGCCAAATCCGAATCGCAACGGTCCACCCGGCTCGCGTGGCTCCTTGATGTGCTGGTGAAAACCCTGCAACGAAGCCAGCGCGAAACCGTCCGGCGCCATCGCCTGCGCTTCGCGCATCATGTAACGCTTGTTTGCGCCGTAACCGTGCAGCGCGATCAGCAACGGCGCTGGCCCAGTCGCCGGCTGAAGATCGTAATAAAGATTGATCCGGGCCGCGAGGCTGCGGTCGGTAATTGGCTCTGCGGCGGTCATTGGGCTTTCATTCTGTGGATTCTGGGCAAGGTGTCAATAGCTGGCGCTTGAACTCGAAACAGCGGGCGGCTAGGATGAGTTCACGTTTCGCTGAGTTTGGCTAATTCTTTTTGACGAGGTGTCGCAATGAAATTTCCGGGTGGGTTCAACATTCAGCAGATGATGAAGCAGGCGCAGGTGATGCAGGAGAAGATGCAGAAAGAGATGGAAGAGCTGCGCGTCGATGCTTCAGCGGGTGGCGGTGTCGTCACCGTGCAGATGAAAGGGAACCACGAGATCGTGGCGCTCAAGATCGATCCCGAAGCGGTCAAGGACGGCGACGTCGAAATGCTTCAGGACATGATCCTGGCGGCGATCAACGAAGCGAATCGCAAAGTGGACGAAGCGATGAAGGGTAAACTCGGTGGAATGTTGCCGCCCGGTCTCGGAGGAATGTTCGGTTAGTAACAAGCGATGCTTGAGTACGCGGAACCCGTAACCAAACTCATCGACGAACTGAAGCGCCTGCCGAGTATCGGTCACAAGTCAGCGCAGCGTTTGGCGTTCTACATCATGCGCGCGCCCGACGACGATCTGGAGCGACTGATCGCCGCGCTGCGCGAAGTGAAACAGAAGATCGTTCTCTGTTCGATCTGCAACAACCTCACGGAAGTAAACCCGTGCCGGTTCTGTTCTTCGCCGAGCCGCGATCATTCCGTCATCTGCGTGGTCGAGGAGCCGCACAGCCTGGTGGCCGTGGAAAAGACGCGCGCGTTCAAAGGCGTCTATCACGTGCTGCACGGAAGTCTCTCGCCAATTCGTCACATCGGGCCCAGCGAGCTGCACCTCGAGAACCTGTTGCCGCGTTTGAAGCCGGAAAATAATGAAGGCGTGAAGGTGATTGAAGTCATACTTGCCACCAATCCGACCACTGAAGGCGAGGCGACGGCAAACTACATCAGCCGCCTGCTGAAACCACTCGGATTACGCGTGACGCGAATTGCGATGGGAATGCCGGTCGGCAGCGATCTCGAATACGTGGATGAGGTAACGATGGATAAGGCGCTCGCCAACCGGCACGAGATCTGAGCCACGGATTTACACGGTTTCTGCCACTTTAATCCGCTGCCGTATATCGTGCCCGCGCAATGGTGATCGCACTAATAACGCACCGTCTCGGGCGTTGAACCCTCCTTGCACTCCGTACACTCCTGGCCGCTCTCGTACATGTTCACATCGAATTCGACCAGCGACTTGATCGGCACGTCTTCGATCACACTTGGCGCGGTGTCGAACCTGACGATCGTGCCGCAACCGATGATGCGCGCGCCCAGTTGCTTCACCAGTTTCACGGTCTCTTCGATTGCGTGACCGCTGCGAATGATGTCGTCGACGATGATGCAGGGATTCACTTCGCCCTGATTCACGTACTGGCGAAACTGCCGTTCGCCGAGCTCCTGTTCGGCCCAGTAGATCTGCTCCGCGTTGAGCGCATCGCGAACACCAAACGCAACCGGAATCCCACCCGAGCTAGGACTGATCACCGACACCTTCGGCAACTGGCTCGAAATATCTTTCTCCAGCCGAAATTTTCGGCTCAACGCCACCGCCAGCACGCGCGCCGTGTCGTAATAGCGAAAGGCCAGCGGCATCTGAAAGTAGTGCGGCGAGTGTTTACCGTTGGGATAAACGAAGTGACCTTCGCGAAACGCGCCCGTTCGTTTCAGAATCTGCATTACGGCGTCCTGGGAAGGGATTAGCTCGACCATTTGGTTCTCCAGTTGTGTTTGGTAGATTGCGCGCGAAGCATACATCAATCACGCCCGTTTGCTCCATACGCTGCGGCACGTTCGATAAGAACTCGTTGGTCTTTCGGCAAACCATCAGGCAAAGACTGCACAGAAAACCAACCGGCGCGTTCTACTTCCATCGTGCGCGACTTCACTTCCGCGTTTGCGCGGCAACGAAAGAGCACTTCGACCTGCTGTGGTCGCTTGAAAGAACGCGCGGCGAAGACTTCGACCTCTTCGAGTTGCAACCCGATCTCTTCGTGCAGTTCTCGCTTGAGCGCTTCGAGCGGTTGTTCACCGGCTTCGAGAAAGCCGCCGGGCAAACCCCAGCCACTGCCGGCGCGAAAACGGTGTTTGAGCAGCAGCACCTGTCCGGCGTCGTTGAAGATCAGCGCGCCCGCGGTGACGGTGAAGCGCGCGTGAGTCATCCGCATGCTCCAGCGCCGGACGCGCGGCGGCAGAAAGCGCCAGACCTTTCCGATGAGGTTCTTAAACACGGGTGGCGAGCATAACATTCCCAATCTCGTGTACAATGACCGCCGACACATCATGGTAGCGACCGAAACCGTTAGCGTCCCCAAACGAATCACGAACGCGCAGACCGTTTGCAACGAGAAGAACGAGAAGGGAAAACTCTGCAACGGGCACCTGAAGCAGTTGCGCACGGCGGGTGAGCCGGCGCAGATTCACCTGCGTGGCGACGATGTGCTGTTCAAGTGCCAGACGTGCGGGACGCTTTACATGGGCCCGCCACTCGGGCACGTGCGCGATCCGAACAAGCAGGTGCGGTTTGTTGAAGCGGAGTTGACTGCGTTGCTGCAAGCGGCGGGCGGCACGTTGCCGGTGATCAAGAAGGACGAGCGCGGCGTGTTCGTGATGGTCGAGACGGAAGCCGGCGGTCACGGCGGCCACGCAGCGAAGCCGGCGCCCGCGAAAGCGGCAGCTCCGGCGGCGGCTCCAGCGGCGGCTCCAGCAGCGGCGCCGAAAGCCACAGCACCCGCGGCAGCGAAGCCCGCCACTCCGGCGCCAGCCACTCCGGCCGCGACGAAACCAGCCGAACACAAGACGCTGGGACAAAACCCGAACCGGCAGTTGTTCAAGCGTTCGACTTATGTGGGTGTGCAGGATACCGGGCCGGTTCCCGGTGAGAGTTTCGATCAGAAGGTGGCACGTCTGAAGGCGCTTTCAGCCGCCGCGAAGCAGCGCTCTGAAGACGGCGGTGGCCCCGAACCCGTCGCAGCCGCAGCGTCCCCAGCAACCGGCGACGCTCCCGCAGCAACCGCCGAAGCTCCTGCAAGCGCACTTTCCGTGCAACAGGTCGCTCAATCCGCTGCTGAAATTTCCGCGCCTCCGCCAGCGGCAACTTCATCATCCCCTGCACACAAACCTACGGGCAACGCGGATCGCAGCTTAATGAAGCGGTCAACCTACTGCGGTGTGACAGACACCGGTCCCGTTCCCGGTGAGACTTTCGAACAGAAAGTCGCGCGGCTCGCTGCACTCTCAGCCGC
>JBKPPP010000244.1:0-12580 GCA_046733615.1 Acidobacteriota bacterium
CGATCCGCGCGTCGAGATGTTCTTCACCGCCAGCGAGAGTCCCGACAAGCTGAAGGAGATCTATGCTGAGGCGCGTGCGCCGTACCAGTTGGTCCGGCCGGCCAGCGCCGCGTTGATGCACTTCGACGCGTACCTGACCGCTGACTTTCTCTGGGCCAGGCTGCCGCGCGGCACGCGGCGCGTACAGACGTTTCATGGCGTCGCCGGAAAGTACCGCACGGTGTACGACTCGCCCGCCGAGTCGATGCGCGGCTGGCACCGGCTGTTTTTTATCAACAAGCGCCGGCTGGAAAACTTCATCGATACCGGCGCGATCGACGCCGACAGTCCCGCCATTCGTCTCATCGGCATGCCCAAACTCGATTGTCTCGTCGACGGCTCGCTGAAGCGCGATGAAGTCCTGGCATCACTCGGAATCGATCCCTCGCGCAAGACCGTTTTGTACGCGCCGACGTGGTCGAAACACTCGTCATTGCCGTCGATGGGCGAAGAGATTGTGAGACGCCTCGGCGAGGCAGGCTACGCGGTGATCGTCAAGCTGCACGACCGTTCGCGGCAAGGTGATGATTACCATTCGGGTGGCGCCGATTGGGGCAGGAAACTCTGGCCGCTGTTGCAAGCGAGCGATGGTGTGCTCGCGACGGGCAGTAATTCGTCGTCATATCTCGTCGCCGCCGATCTGCTGATCACGGACCACAGCTCGGTCGGGTTTGAATACCTGTTGCTGGACCGCCCGCTGATTCGCATTCACGTGCCGGAGCTGCTCGACAAAACCGACATCGAACCGGCGTATGTTGAATTGATGGCCGAGGCGGCGACGACTGTCCATGACGTGGATCAGTTGGTCGCGGCGGTCGACGACAACTTCGCGCAGCCCGGCGCGAAGTCGCAGTCGCGCAAACTGGTGGCGAGCGAGATGTTTTATCAGCCGGGCGGCGCAACCGCGCGCGCCATCGCGGAGATGTACGACGTGCTCGAGATCGACGCACGGCCGGCAGCAGAAGAGAAAAGTTGAGTTCGCTGACGACAAAGATAAAGAAGCTCAAGGGCTTGAAGATGGACGAGCTGAGCGTGCGCGTGGCCCAGCAGATCGCCATCATTTCCGAGCGGAGCGGACTGTCGAAACAGGCGACGCTGCCGAGTGATGGTCAGTTATTGAATCTCCTCGCTTCGTTCAACTCGACGGCCGCGTTTGCCGAACACCTGCGCCGCCGGACTGAGCCGCAATTTTTCTCGTCGTTCGCCGCGAAAGATCTCACGTTGGCAGAGCTGCGACGCCGCTGGCCCGCGGTCGAGCGCGAAACAATCGCGGCGGCGGACCGCATCGCGGAAGGCACGTTCAGCCTGCTCGGCTTGCGGGAGCTCAAACTCGGCGGCGAGATCGACTGGCATCTCGAACCGACGTCGGGCAAACGAACTCCGCTGCGCCACTGGAGCCAGCTCAACTATCTCGACACAACGCTCGCCGGCGACAAGAAGATCACCTGGGAGCTAAACCGTCACCAGTACTTCGTCACGCTCGGACGCGCCTATTGGCTCACCGGCGACGAGCGTTACTCGCAAGTCTTCGTTTCCCACGTCAACTCGTGGATGGATCAGAACCCGCCGAAGCTCGGGATCAACTGGGCCAGCAGTCTGGAAGTCGCGTTTCGCTCGATCTCGTGGCTTTGGGCGCTTCAGTTCTTTCGCGAGTCGCCGTCGCTGACGACGGACGTGCTGTTGCGGCTGGCCAAGTTTTTGTACCTGAATGCGTCGCACCTCGAAACGTACCTCTCGACCTACTTCAGTCCGAACACGCACCTGACTGGTGAAGCGCTGGGCCTGTTCTACATCGGACTGTTGCTGCCGGAGTTTGAAGACGCCGAGCGTTGGCGTGAGCTGGGCTTCGAGATCCTGATCTCGCAGCTTCCGCGGCACGTGCAGCCCGATGGCGTGTATTTCGAGCAGTCGAGTTACTACCATCGTTACACGACCGATTTCTATCTTCATCTTGCGATACTGCTGAACGCGAACGGAATCGCGCTGCCACGCGAGCTCGAACCACCGCTTCGGCTTTTGCTGGATCACCTGATGTACCTGACGCGTCCGGACGGCACGACCCCACTGTTTGGCGACGACGACGGCGGACGGCTCGCCATGCTCGACAATCGCGCCGCCAACGACTTTCGCTCGCCGCTCGCAACCGGCGCGGCGCTTCTGAATCGCGCCGACTACAAGTTCGTCGCCGGCGAGGCCTCGGAAGAGACGCTGTGGTTACTCGGTCCTGAAGGTCTGCGCGCCTTCGATAACATCGAGCCGCAGCCACCCGAGAAACAATCCGTCGCTTTTCCCGACGGCGGTTACTACGTCATGCGCGACGGCTGGTCAACGACCGCCAACTATCTCCTGTTCGACTGCGGCCCGCACGGCTGGCATAACTGCGGCCACGCGCACGCCGATGCGCTCGCAATCGAGCTGGCCGCGAACGGCCGGACGCTGCTCGTCGATCCCGGCACGTTCACCTACACCGGCGACAAAAGCATTCGCGACTGGTTTCGCAGCTCAGCGGCGCACAACACGCTGACTGTCGATGGCGAGTCGTCTTCCACGCCCGCCGACACCTTCTCCTGGCGCACCAAAACCTCGTGCGAACGGCTCGCGTGGTTCGATCATCCGCGTTTCACCTTTGTCTCCGGCCGGCACAGCGGCTACGAGCGGTTGATGAAACCCGGCACCACTTCGCGGAGCATCCTGTTTCTCAAACAGAACTACTGGGTGCTGACGGATCGCGTCGAGCTGGCCGGCAAGCACCAGCTCGAACAGTGGTTTCACTTCGACTCCGGCGTCTCGCCCGACCTGCTGGAAATCGCGAATTTTGCCGATAATGGCGCCTGGAGAGAGGAAGAAGGCTGGATTTCACACTGTTATGCAGAAAGGGCGCCCGCGCCGGTCCGCGTCTTTTCCGCGACCGCCGAGGGCGCGTTTGAGATAACCACGTTTCTGCTTCCCTGGCTCACGGCCGCAGACGCTGAAGCCCCCGTCCGACAGATCGAAGTGAAGCAGATCGAAGCCTCCGGCGGCCGATGTTTCGAGCTTCGCCGCGCAAACTCCCGCGACCTGCTGCTGGTGCGCGACGCGACCGGCGTTGGACTTGCGCAGACGGTTTCGGTAGTTTCAGACTTCGAGTACACGTGGCTGAGATTTGCCGGCGACGACCCGCATCCCGCAGAGGTGCTGGTGCTCGGGGGACAAAACCTCGAGGTCGCCGGTCAGAAGATTGTTGAGTCGTCCGAACGCGTCGACTACTCCTACTTGAGCAGAGACGCCAGGCAAGAAACTTATGTGCGGAATTAACGGAATAGCCTTTTCGAGCCGGTCTGGCCGCCACGTCGACGCCGCCGAGCTCAAAAGGATGCGCGATGTGATCACGCATCGCGGTCCGGACGACGAGGGAAGCTACATCGACGGCCGCATCGGCCTGGGCCACCGGCGCCTCAGCATCGTGGACGTCGCCGCGGGTCATCAGCCGATGACCAATGACGGCTCGCTCTACATCACTTACAACGGCGAAATTTACAACCACGCTGACTACCGCGACGACCTTATGGCGCGCGGCCACGTCTACCACACGCACTGCGACACCGAAACAATCCTTCATCTCTACGCGGAGTACGGCGCTGATTGCGTCAACTACCTGCGCGGGATGTTTGCGTTTGGGATCTGGGATCGCGATCGCCGCGAGTTGTTCATCGCGCGCGATCGCCTCGGCGTGAAGCCGCTCTACTACGTTCACACGGACGACGGCTCGCTCTATTTCGCTTCGGAGATCAAGTCGCTGCTCGAAGCGCGCGCGGTCAAACCCGAGTTGAACTTCGCGACGTTCTCCGACTACCTCGCCAACCACGCGCCGTCCGGCGAAGAGACGCTCTTCGTCAACGTCAAACGGTTGCTCCCGGGCCACACGCTGACCTGGCGCGACGGTGAAGTGAAGATCCGAAAGTACTGGGACGTCAGCTTTGCGAAGACTGAAGCCGCGGGCCGGAGCGATGCGGACTACATCGCCGAGTGGGGCGAGCTGTTTCGAAAGTCAGTGCAACTGCGGCTGATGGCGGACGTGCCGCTCGGAATGTTTCTGTCGGGCGGCATCGACTCCTCGGCGATCGCGGCGGTGATGAGCACGCTCGTCGACGAACCGATCAAGACCTTTTCAGTCGCGTTTGCGGAGCGTGAAGCAAACGAGCTCGAATACGCCCGGCTGGTGGCGCGCACCTTCAAGACGGAGCATCACGAAGTGGTCATCAGTCCGGAAGATTTCTTCAGCGCGCTGCCCAACCTGATCTGGCACGAAGACGAACCGCTCGCGCACCCCTCGAGCGTCGCGCTCTACTTTGTTTCGAAACTCGCGGCGGAGCACGTGAAGGTGGTTCTGACCGGCGAAGGCAGCGACGAGCTGATGGCCGGCTACGCTCGTTATCGCAAGACGATTCTGAATCTCGCGTTGGGCGAGCAGTACCATCGCATTGTGCCAAGCGGCTTTCGGAATCTGGTTCGTCGGCAGCTCGACGGCATGACCGGCTCGAAGTTGCGGCTCAAGCTGCGGCGCACGTTCCTGAATCTCTCGCCGGACATCGAAAGCATCTACTTCGACAACTTCGCCGTTTTTTCACGCACTATGCAGAAGCAATTGCTGCGGCCGGAGACGATCGAGCGCATGGGCGGAATCGATCCTTATGCCGGCGTCAGCGAAGTGCTCGGTCACACTGACGCGCAGTCGTTGCTCGACCGGCTGCTCTACGCGGACATCAAAACGTATCTCCACGAGCTGCTGATGAAGCAGGACCAGATGAGCATGGCGGCGTCGCTCGAGAGCCGGGTGCCTTTTCTGGATCACAAGCTGGTCGAGTTTACGTCGAGCCTGCCGGAACGGCTCAAGCTGCATCGCTGGACCACGAAATACGTTTTGCGCCAGAGCATGAAAGGTGTACTGCCGCCGGCGATCCTGGAGCGGCCGAAGATGGGATTTCCGGTGCCAATCGGAAAGTGGTTTCGCGGCGCGTACGCTTCGGTGCTCGACGAGTACGTGACGAGCGAACGCGCAGCCGACCGCCGGATCTTCAACGCGGAGTTTGTCCGCGCGCTGGTGAACCAGCATCGACGCGGGGAAGCAAACCATTCCGAAAGACTGTGGTCGCTGGTCAATTTGGAAATGTGGTTCAGAAGATTTATCGACGGCGACAATGCCACCGCCGATTTGGAAGAGAGCATCCTCGCAACAGCGAGAACGTAAGAGTCGAATGGGCATTATCGGAGGCACAGTCGCGTATCAACTACTTCGCCGGATCAGCACTGACGGCCAAACGGGTTACTGCGACGGCAGCGCCTACGCAGGCGTCAGCAAGATCGAGACGTTGCTCGGCAAGAGCATCTGGGCCGAAACGAAAGACAAAGTCGTGATCGACTTTGGCTGCGGCGACGGCGAGGATGCGATCGAAGTTGCGGCGCGCGGCGCAAAGCGCGTGATTGGTATCGACATTCGCGAGCACGCACTGGAGCGAGCGAGAAAAGCCGCCTCCGCGCGAGACGTTTCCGATATTTGCACGTTCACCACAAAAACCGAGGAGAAGGCTGACGTCATCTTGTCGATCGACGCGTTCGAACATTTCGACGATCCGGCCGAGATCCTGCGCATCATGCGCAAGCTGTTGAAGGACGACGGCTGCGTGATCGCGGCGTTTGGCCCGACGTGGTATCACCCGCTGGGCGGCCACCTCTTTTCGGTGTTTCCCTGGGCGCACCTGCTGTTCACGGAGAAGTCGTTGATTCGCTGGCGCTCCGATTTCAAGACTGACGGCGCAACGCGTTTTGGCGAGGCTGAAGGCGGTCTCAACCAGATGACGATCCGGCGTTTCGAGGCGATCGTCGCGGCGAGTGATTTCAAGTTCGCGGAGTTTGAACCTGTTCCGATTCGCAAACTGCGGCCTGTTGCCAACCGGCTGACGAGGGAGTTTACGACCGCGATCGTGCGCTGCAAGCTCGTGCCGCGCTGACCGACTCTGAAAAACTGTGCGCATCCTTTGGCTCAAAACTGAATTGCTTCACCCCGTTGATAAGGGCGGGAAGATCCGCACTTACAACATGCTGAAGGAGCTCAAACGAGAGCATCACGTCACGTATCTCACGCTCGACGACGGCACGGCCACCGCCGAGGAACGCGCGAAAGCGACGGAGTATTGTCACGAGCTGGTCTGTGTGCCGCATCGTCAGCGCGCGAAGTTCACGCCCGGTTTCTACGTCGAGCTGCTTTTGAATCTGGCCGCGTCGTATCCGTACGCGATCGCCAAATACGAATCGAAAGCGATGCTGCGCGAGATTGTCGAGCGCGAGCGCAGCGATGCGTTTGATCTGCTGGTCTGCGATTTTCTCGCGCCGGCGGCGAACGTGCCGGCGAAACTGAAAACTCCCGCCGTGCTCTTTCAGCACAACGTCGAGGCGATGATCTGGAAGCGCCATTACGAAGTGCAGACGAACCCTCTGAAGAAGGCTTACCTGTACGGGCAGTGGCAGAAGATGCGCCGGTTCGAACAGGCGATGTGCCGGCGGTTTGATTCCGTGATCGCGGTTTCGGTCGAGGATCGAGAACAGATGAAGAGCGAGTACGGCGCGAAGGCTGTGTTCGACGTGCCGACAGGCGTCGATACGGAGTTCTTCCGGCCGAGTGGCTCGGTTGACCCCGCTGGACACGGAATCGTTTTCACCGGCTCGATGGACTGGCTGCCGAACGAAGATGCGATCCGTTACTTCATGCGCGAGATCATGCCGCTGATCAAGCGGCGCGTGCCTGATGCGAGTTTAACTGTCGTCGGCCGCAATCCGCCCGCGGTGCTGACAGAGATGGCCAAAGATGATCCGTCGCTGATCATCACCGGGCGTGTTGATGACGTGCGGCCGTACATCGAGCAGGCCGCGGCTTACATCGTGCCGTTGCGCATCGGCGGCGGAACGCGGCTCAAGATCTACGAAGCGATGGCGATGGAGAAGACGGTGATCTCGACGACGATCGGCGCGGAAGGTTTGCCTGTGACTGACGGTGTCGACGTGTTGCTCGCCGACGAGCCGCTCGCGTTTGCCGAAGCGGTGGCGCGCGTGTTGACTGACGCGTCGTACGCAAACGAGCTGGGCCGCCGAGCGGCCGCGAATGTCAGAGAGCATCACGGCTGGCGGCAGGTGACGGAGAAGTTTGTAGCAGCGTGTTTGAGCAGCGCCGGCGCGCAACCGGAGTTCAAGCCGATTGGTGAGTTGGTGGCCCATTAACTGAGAAGGACCAGAACGCTAGATGAGAATAAGTATTTTTGGCATTGGTTACGTCGGCTGTGTTTCCGCGGCCTGTTTCGCGCGGGCCGGGCACGAGGTGATTGGCGTGGACGTCAACCCTACCAAAGTGGAGATTATCAACAGCGGCAACAGCCCGATCGTCGAGCCGGAAATAAACGACGTCATTCGCGAAGTAGTTAAAGCAGGGAAGCTGCGCGCGACCACCGATTCCGCGGCGGCGGTGAACGGTTCCGACGTGTCGCTGGTCTGCGTCGGCACGCCGAGCAAGCCGAACGGGAGTTTGGACCTGGGCCACGTGCAACACGTTTGCGAGGAGATTGGCGCCGCGATTGGCGCGAAGAGCGAACGTCACACCGTCGTGATCCGCAGCACGATGCTTCCGGGCAGTATCGAAAACGTCGCGCGTCCGGCGCTCGAGCAGGCTTCTGGAAAGAAAACCGGTGAGGACTTTGGACTGTGCGTCAATCCGGAGTTTCTGCGTGAAGGCACTTCGCTGAAAGATTTCTACTCGCCGCCGTTCACGCTGATCGGCGCCGACGACGAACAGACCGCCAGGATCGTGAGCAGCCTTTATTCAGAGATCGATGCGCCTGTCTTCGTGACCTCGACGAAGACAGCCGAGATGGTGAAGTACGTTTGCAACTGCTTCCACGCGCTGAAAGTGAGTTTCGCGAACGAGGTCGGGAATATCTGCAAGGCGCTCGAGCTCGACAGTCATGAAGTGATGAACGTCTTCTGCGCCGACACCAAGCTCAATCTTTCGTCCTACTACCTGAAACCCGGATTCGCTTTTGGCGGCTCGTGCCTGCCGAAGGATCTGCGCGCCGTTACTTACAAAGCGAAAGAGCTCGACGTGGAAGTGCCGCTGTTGTCGGCGATCAGCATGACGAACCGGCTTCAGGTGGAGCGCGCGCTCGACATGGTGCTGCGCACGGGGAACAAGCGGATCGGCGTTTTGGGTTTCAGTTTCAAGGCGGGCACCGACGACCTGCGCGAATCGCCGATGGTGACACTGATCGAGACGCTGCTCGGAAAGGGTTTGGAGCTGGTGATCTACGATCGCGACGTTTCGCTGGCGCGGCTGGTTGGCGCGAATCGCGAGTACATCGAGCGGGAGATCCCGCACATCGCGAGACTGATGCGCGGCTCGATCGAGGAAGTGTTGAGTGCGGCAAACACGATCGTGATCGGGAACAAGTCGGAGGAGTTCAAGCAGATTGAGTCACGTCTGCGGCCGGACCAGACCGTGATCGATTTGGTGCGTCTGTTCGATCGGCCGTCGAGCAATGGCTACCAGGGAATCTGCTGGTGAGCAGGCGGCTTCGCATCGTTCTCTGCTGCCTGCTGCTTTGGCTGCTCGCAGCGTGGACGGGGGCGAGGCTTTTGATAACCGAAGCGCCGTTGGAAAAAGCGGACGCGATCGTCGTGCTCGGCGGTTCGGCAAGTTACGAGGAACGATCGCGCTTTGCGGCCGAACTGCTGCTGGCCGGGCGAGCGCCGCGTGTTCTGCTGACCAACGACAACACGCGCGGGCCGTGGTCCAGCAGCGAACAGCGCAACCCGTTCTTTTACGAACGCGCGCTGGCGAGTTTGAAATCCGCGGGCGTGGCTGAGAGCCGCATCGAGGTTCTGCCGCAGCCCGTGACGAGCACGTACGAAGAGGCGTTGCTGGTCCGCCAGTACGCGATAGAGCACAAGCTCGGCTCTGTTTTGATCGTGACTTCCGCTTATCACTCGC
Organism: Acidobacteriota bacterium; assembly: GCA_046733615.1. Taxonomy (GTDB): domain Bacteria; phylum Acidobacteriota; class Blastocatellia; order Pyrinomonadales; family Pyrinomonadaceae; genus PSRF01. The sequence continues at coordinate 9,050 of JBKPPP010000244.1, forward strand.
GACGGGCGCTGTGGACCTTCTCGCGAGTGTTTCGCGACACCGGGATCGCGATCGGTCTGGTGAACGTCCAAACGGGAACCGATTCACCTTCTCCCGCAACGTGGTGGCTGAGCGGACGAGGCTGGAGATTGGTGCCGACGGAATATGTGAAGATGATCTACTACGTGGTTAAATATAGATGAGGCTTGCAACGATGGATTCGAACACCGCCGAGATAGCGCGTGGAGAAAGATTTGAGTTCGGCCAGAACTGGTCGCAGTTTTTGCCGGCCATCGACGAGGAGCGCATTCAGCGCGCCGAGAACTCGCTTCGAGAGATGCTGGAAGTCGAATCTCTCGCGGGCAAGAGCTTTCTCGATATCGGCTCCGGCAGCGGGTTGTTCAGTCTGGCCGCGCGACGCCTCGGCGCGCGCGTGCATTCGCTCGACTTCGATCCCAAATCAGTCTTCTGCACGACGGAGTTGAAGAAAAATTACTTTCGCGAGGACGACTCGTGGAAGATCGAAGAGGCTTCGGTGCTCGACCAGGAGCACATGAACTCGCTCGGACAGTTCGACGTCGTGTATTCGTGGGGTGTCTTACATCATACCGGCGACTTGTGGACGGCGATGGAGAACGCGCAACAGCGAGTCGCGCCCGGCGGCAAGTTTTTTATCGCGCTCTACAACGACACCGGTAGCCAGAGCACGCGCTGGTACTGGATCAAGAAAACCTACTGCGGTCTGCCGGGAATACTCAGAACGCCGTTCGCCGCGCTCGTAACCTTGCCCGGCGAGCTGAAGTTAATAACCAAATCTGTTTTGACTCTGCGGCCGGGAAGCTACATCGAGACGTGGACCGGCTACCAGCGCAACCGCGGCATGACGAAGTGGCGCGACATCATCGATTGGGTCGGCGGTTACCCGTACGAAGTCTCCAAGCCCGACGAGGTTTTTGATTTCTGCCGCGCGCGCGGTTTCGAGATGACCAAGCTGAAGTGCGGCAACGTCGGATTGGGATGTAACGAGTTTGTGTTCGTGAAGAGCGGCGGGAAATCGTCGTAACGCTGCGATGACTGAATCCGTATCCAGGGCTTTGTTGGTGATCGGCGTTCTCGTGGTCGTAGGCACGGTCGCCGTGGTGCTGGCCCTGAGACAAACGGCGGGGACCTTCAGCGAACACTTCGAAGGCAGCCGGCGAATCATCACCGTCGGTCCGCGAGACAGCTTGCAAGCGGCCTTGAACGCGGCACAGTTGGGCGACACGATCATTTTGAAGGCGGGAGTCGCTTACGTGGGCAGCGTGGTGTTGCCGGCGAAGAGTGGCAGCGGCGAGATCATAATTCAGAGCTCGAGCCTGAACGAGTTGCCGGAAGGCGTGCGCGTCAAGCCTTCGCAGTCGGCGCTGTTCGCCAAGGTGCAAACGAAGAACGAAGAGCCGGTAGTGAAAACTGAGCCCGGCGCGCATCACTATCGTTTCGCCGGCATCGAGTTCTCGACAACGACCGCAAACGTCAAGATTTACGATCTCGTCAGGTTTGGCGAAACGCGTCACGCGCAGAAGACTGCCGACGCGGTGCCGCATCATCTCGTGATCGATCGCTGCTACATTCACGGCTTCGACACCCAGGACGTGCAGCGCGGCGTCTCGCTCAACAGCGCCGAGACCACCGTCAGCAACTCCTACATCTCCAACATTCATGGCGTCGGCTTCGACACGCAAGCGGTCGCAGGCTGGAACGGCCCTGGACCGTTTCACATCGTCAATAATTACCTGGAAGCAGCCGGTGAGAACGTCATGTTTGGCGGTGCAGATCCGGGAATCGCGAACCTGGTGCCGTCCGACATCGAAGTCCGCAACAATTACGTGTTCAAGCCGAAGAGCTGGAAGGTCAACGATCCGAGCTACGCAGGGAAGCACTGGACCGTGAAGAATCTGCTGGAGCTGAAGAACGCGCGCAACGTGGTGATCGACGGGAACGTGTTTGAGAACAACTGGACCGATGGACAGGCGGGCATTCCGATCCTGTTCACAGTGCGCAACCAGGAAGGAACGGCGCCGTGGTCGATCGTGGAAAACGTCACGTTCACCAACAACGTCGTTCGTGACGCCGAAGGTGGAATAAACTTTCTCGGCAGCGACAACGAAAAACCGTCGCAACGTTCGAGCGGCGCGCTCGTGTCAAACAATCTCTTCGTCGACATCCGCGGTCCGTTTCTCACGATGAACGGCTTCAACAAAGTCACCCTCGTTCACAACACGCACTTTCAAACCGGCAACATCATGATTCTTTACAACACGCCCGCGCAGCAGTTTGTCTATCGCGACAACCTGACGGTGCGACACCCGAGCAGCTACGGCGTGTTTGGCGATGCGACGGGCGAGGGCACGGCGGCGCTCAGGAAGTTTGCGCCTGATGCCGTTTTCAAAAACAACGTGCTCGCGCTGGCCGACGCTTCGCTCTATCCGAAAGAGAATCAGTTTCCGGCGTCTATCGAGCGCGTCGGCTTCGTGAATTTCCAGAACGGCGACTACCGGCTCGCGCCCGGCAGTCCCTACAGAAAAGCAGCATCGGATGGTCAGCCCGCCGGCTGCGATTTAGACAAGCTCAACTTCAACGCGAAAACTGCTGAATGACGAACGCCCCCGCTAACTCAAAACCCCCAATTCGCGTCGGTTTGCTCGTCGATTCGCTCACTCAACCTCGTTGGGTCTTCAACATCGTCAAAGACATTCAAGTCTCCGCGATCGCGGAGGTCTGTCTCGTCGTCAAAAACGAAGCGCAGCAGCACGAGCAGCCGCGCGGCCGGCTGAAGAGTTACTGGAAAAACAGAAACTACCTGCTCTACGCGCTCTACAACCGTCTGGACGCGCGCGCGACGATGCCCGAGGAAGACGCGTTTGCCGAAGCGGAGCTCGACGAGTTGCTGGCCGGCTGTCCGGTCCTGCCCGTGTTGCCGCGGATGAAGAAGTTTTCCGACTGGTTTCCTGAAGAGGCAATCGAGCAGATTCGCAATTACGACCTCGATGTGGCGATCTCGTTTGGGTTCAGAATCCTGCGCGGCGAAGCGTTACGCATCGCGCGTCACGGCGTCTGGTCCTACCATCACGGCGACAATCTGGTGAATCGCGGCGGGCCGGCGGGTTTTTGGGAAGTGATGGAAGGTTCGCCGCTGAGCGGCTCCGTTTTGCAGGTGCTCTCGGAAGACTTGGACAACGGCGAAGTGCTCGGACGCACGTGGGTCCGCACCAGCGATCGCTTCTCCGTGCGCATCAGCAAAAACAATCTCTACTGGCGCTCGTCGAGTTTCGTGATGCGGAAGTTGCGCGAGCTGTACGATCGCGGCGAAGTGGCGAGTGAGAAGAACGTCTTCCGGCCGTATTACAATCGCCTGCACAGGATGCCGAACAACGCCGAGCTGCTGCCGAAACTCGCCCGGCTCTCCTTCACTTACGCGGCGAGCAAGCTGCAACACGCGCTCTACTTCGATCAGTGGACACTCGCCTATCGCTTCAAGACCAGTCCTGATGATCCCAACAACAGCTTCTACCG
>JBKPPP010000245.1:0-22730 GCA_046733615.1 Acidobacteriota bacterium
GCGCGGGATTGAGATCGAAATTTCCGAACCTGGTTTCCTTCAAGTCGGCGGGATTCGTTTGCGCGGTCGCAAACGCAGGCCGTTCAGTAAACAGTCCATCGCCGTTCGTGTCGCGGCCGGTGACGATATTGAACGGACGTCCGGTGGAAAACACGATGAACGGATTCAGGTTCACCTTCAGTCGCGGCAGGATCATCGTCCCGCCGACAAAGAAGCTCGCGCTCGGGATGAACGCAACGCGCGAGTACTCGCTGCTCACGTCGTAAGTGTCCGCCGGGAAACAACTCGCGATCGAACCAAAAATACAATCCGTGTCGGTCTTGCCTTTGCCCGTGCCGAAATTCGCAAACAGCGAGAAGCCCTTGCTCATCTGTCTTCTCACGCCGCCGAAGAAACGATAATCGTTAAAGGTCGCGCTCGACTCGTAGTAATAAATGTCGCCGGTGTTGCCAAACGGGCGCACCGCATTCTCAGGGTTCGCTGGATTGTAGGTGCCCGGCAGCGGCGCGTTTGTGTTGCGCACGCGCAGCAGGTGCTTGCCGCGATAGTTGAACCCGACGAGAAACAGTGTGAACTTCGACGGCAACTGTCTTTCAAAATTCACGGCCGTCATCACAAACGTCGGCGCCTGAAAATCCGGCGCGATGCGGCGTACGATCTGCGGCGCTGCAAACGCAGCCAACGATTCGGCAGTCGGCACGTTGGTGACGCCGTTCAATGAAAACGTCGACTGGTCGAGTAGCGTTGGGTCAGACACGCGAAAATCGAGCTGAGTCTCGCCGTTGAAACGGTTCGCGAGCAGCGTGGCGCGCTCGCCGAAGCGATCGTAGAAAACACCGATGCCGCCGCGAATCACCATCTTCGGCGACGAGGAGCTCGGCGCCGCGCCTGGCGCACCGCCGACGTTCGTACCACCCGGCGCCCACGCGAAAAACAGGCGCGGCGCAAAATTGTAATTGCTGCTGATGTTCGTCTGGCGTTCGTAGCGCAGGCCGATCGTGAAAGTCAGATTGGGCTTGATGCGCCATTCGTCCTGAACGAACAGGCCCATATCGACCTGACTGACTTTCGCTTCCGGATCGCCGCCCGCGATCGAAAACTGCGTTGAGCCGCCGCCGAGCAGACGCATCTCCGGATCACCCTGGAACAGCAACGTGCGCCGATAGCGTTCGATGCTGGTAATAGGCGTCAACACGATCTTGTTCTGGTCGTCGCGCACGATCTGATTGTTGGCGTCGAGCAGCGGCGCCATGCCGCCGGAGAAAGTAAACGTGCCGCCGAAGTTTGTCGGCGCGAAATCGGTGATGCGCACGCCGCGCAGGCGCGCGCCGAAACGCAGAATGTGATTGTCTTTGGTCCAGGTCGAGTAGTTCTGCAATTCCCAGCGGTCTTCGTCGTAGTGCGCCAGGCCGACGCCTGAGCTGCCGGCGATGAACGCCTCCTGCACGACGATCGTCGGAATCCGGTTATCGCCGTCCTGCCGCGAACGAGTTCTGATGTACTGAAAGCGCGTCTCATTCATCAGCGTCGGATTGATGATCGCGGTCTCGGTGATTTGCGCCGTCTGCGTGGTCGACGAGCGATCGTAGGCGCGCTCCGGCAACGAGAAATCAGAGGCGCCGATGTTGTCAGCGCTCGTGTGCGTGTAGGAGTAACGCGCTACGAGTGTATTGCCGGGATTCAGTTGGTAATCAAACCGCGGACTGAACGAGAAGAAGCGCGTCGGCGTGACCAGCGCCAGATTGAATGGCCCCGGGATCAAGTTTGAATTCAGAATCGTAGCGTTGACGATTGCGTTGTCGTCGATCACGCGACGCTGTACGTCGAGAAAAAACGACGACTTTCCTTTCGTGATCGGGCCGCTGACGCTGCCGCCAAAATAGCGCACTTGATACGGCGCGCGGCTCGGTGCAAACGGATTGCGGGAATTCAGACTCTCGTCGCTGAAGTTGAAGAAGGAGCTGCCGTGCAGTTTGTCGGCGCCGGGCTTGGTGAAGATTTCGATATTGCCAAAACCGATATTGTTGTTTTCGGCGTTGAAGGGATTCTGGTTGATCCGCACTTCGCGAATCGACTCTTTCGGCGGCATGCGTCCGCCAGTGAAACCGTCGATGAAAATCTGGCCGCCGTTTGGACCGGCGGACGGTCCCGCCATCGCCTGCACCGCCGAAGCGAGCGCGTCCGGATCGTCGGGCAGCACGTCGATATCCTGGCCCTTCAGCACGACCGCGTCGGCATTGCCCGCCGGATCGGTATTCAGCGCGTGATCTTCAGTGACGGTGATGACCTGCTTCTCTAGACCGACGACGAGCTGAACATTATGCGTTGTGCGGGGTCCGGCGGCGATCGTCAAAGCTGCTTTTTCGTAAGCCGAAAAACCTTGCGCGGCGACGCGCAGCGTGTAGGCGCCGGCAGTGACGCCGGTGAAGGTGTACACACCTTCCGAGTTGGTTGTCGCAGTCTTCTCTGTTCCGTCGGCGGCAACGAGCGTGACCGTCGCGCCGACGACGAGCGCGCCAAGCTCATCGGTAACCTGGCCACGCAGCGAACCGGCGCGTTGTTGTTGGCCCACGCTCGTAGAAATACACAGACTCAGCAGACAAATCGCCGCCAGCAGACTCTTCCAGTACATCTCAATCCCCTTCTGTTTATTGTGAGTGGAAACTGTTTTTCGTCGCTGAACCGCTTACGGTCCACCGAGACTCATCGCGCCCAACGAGACTGCTGCCGGACGACCACCTTGATTGTTTTGCAATAACGTACCGACACCGCTGACGACGGCAATCGCCGTCACGCGCGACGGCTCCGCGCCCTTGGTGCTCGAGACGACGATCGATTCGCCGGGTTTGAGCTCGGCGAGTGTTACCGTGGGAAGTTGATCGAACATTTCCTGAAGATCGCCGCTGCCTTTCGCGGTTCCCGGAGCGCCCGGCTTCGCGGCTGCGGGCGCTACATTCGACGCGCCTGCCGATGTCGCATTCGCGGCTCCCGTCTTCGGCGGCATGAGTGCCGCCAGCAGTTCCGGCGTGACGCGGCGCAGCAGCGAGTCTTTGCTGACCACTACCGTCACTGGCTGCTTGCTCTGCGCGTCGTTGATCTTGATCTCCTGCTTCTCGGCGTCGACCGCTGTGATCGCGCCGGCGATCGTTTGGAACGAGCCGGTCACGATCTCGTCGGCAGCGAAGCGCGTGCCGTCGGCGCTCTTGTTCCCGAGCGCCCGAACCTGATCGCCGGGTTTCAGTTCGGTAAACGCGCTCGGCTTAGCGTCGGCAAAGCGAACTGAATCGGGCGCGTAGCGTCGCAGCTTCGTCCCATCAGTCGCCGCGATCGTGATGGGTTTCACGCCTTCGGCGGTGCGCGCATCGATCGTGATCTCTTTCGTGTCAGGCTTGACGGCGCTGATCGTTCCGGCGATGCCGCGCTTGCGCCACTCGTCGCGTTCCCGCTCGCGTTGCTGCGCGATGTCGCCTTTGCTCATCACGTAAAACTCGAGCGCGGGCATGCTCTTCCGGTCCTCCGACATCCGGCCGCGCGCAAACACGCTATCGCCGACGCCGAAATCGGTCGGAGCAATCTTGATGAACTTGTCCTTGGTTTTCTCGCCGGGAGGGATCCGCATGAACACGGTGCGGTCGCTGAGCGTGACGGTGACCTGATTCCCCGCGGCCGTCGTGACGATTACCTGGCGCGTGTCTGTCTTGAGCTCAGACACGGTTCCCGTCACGCTCAGGTTGGTGATGGCGACGTCAGAAACGGGCGACGGCGACGGCGTCTGCGCCTTCAGAGCAGACGACGCGACGATAAGTATAATTGCAGACAGACCGAGGGCGGCGATATTCCTCATGACCTTCACAAGGAATAAACACCGCCCTGCTGCGACCCTGTGACAGGAAAATTCGTCTAGTCAGCGGCCGATTTTCCGAAGGCGTACAACGCGCTGCGTGTGCGTATGTAAATTCGTCCATCGGCGATCGCCGGCGTCGCGTAGCACTCGTCGTCCAGCTCGTTCACGGCCAGCACTTCCCACTCGCCGCCCGCCTTCAAAACCGAAACCTGCCCGCCCTGGCCGATCAGAAACACCTTGTCGTCGGCCGCGACCGGCGACGAGAAGTACTTATCGATCGCGCCGTGCAGTCGTCCCTGCTTGATCACGTTGCCGGTCGCCGGATCGAACGTGATGAGGATGCCGCTGTCGTTGATCATGTAGAGCACGCCTTTGTAGAGCAGTGTCGAAGGCACCTGCGGCACAGGCTTCTGGTAACGCCAGCGAATCGCCGTCGCGGTCTGATCGCCTTGCCCGCCCATCTTGATCGCCAGCAGCCCGTTTTCCGACGACATCATCGCGCGAAACACTTCCCAGTCTTTCGCATCGAGCTTCTCGTCGCGATTCGTGTCGAACGCTTCAAACGCCGCGTTCAGTATCTTGTCCATCGGCTCGGTGCCGGTCGCCTCTGCTTTCGTGATCTGGCGGTCCTTGTCTTTGTCGTAGCGCTCGAGCGCCTCGTCAAAAGGAATGGTCGGGATCTGTCTTCCAGGTTGGTTCTGCGGAAAACCCCAACCGTTGATGTAGAGATACTCGTCGTCGTGACTCGCGATCGACTTCATCTCGCACGCGAGCCCGCGCACCCACCACACTCGTTTTCCGTCAGCCACTGAGTACGCGGAAAGCTGAAACGATTCAGGCACGATGATCTGCTTCGGGCCCTGTTTCGGTGCGTAAACGATCGGCGTCGAGTATCCGGAGATCACCACCGGCCGCTCGACCTTCCAACGCACCTTCCCGCTGTTCTTATCGACGGCGATCATGTAGGAACTCGGATTGTCTTGATCGACCGGCAGGATGACTTTGTCGTCCACGAGAATCGGCGACGCGCCAAAGCCGTAGAACATGTTGAAAGGTCCGAGCGGAAGTTTCCAACGTTCCTTGCCCGCGGCGTCGTACGAGATCATGCCGAAGTCCTGGAAGAACACGTACACGTTCGAGCCGTCAGTGACGGGACTCGGCGACGCCGGACCGTTCACGTTCTGCAAACGGCCGGTTTGCGAGCGCGGCACTTCACGCTGCCACAGGATCTTGCCGTTCTGCCGGTCGAGCGCGATCACGTAGAGATGGTTGTCCTTGTGCGCCGTTACGAACAGTCGGTCGCGCGTCAGCACCGGAGACGAATGGCCCGGAGGCAGCTCAGTCTTCCAGATGACATTCTTCGTTGGACCAAAGGTGTCAGGCAGGCCAGTGGTTGCGGAAACGCCGGTGCCGTTTGGGCCACGAAACTGCGTCCATTCGTCACCGGAAAGAAGCGTCGCGAGTAGCAAGGCGAGCAGTACTTTGTTCATAGCGCCGCTGATTCTAACAGTGTAATCTGTGGATATGAAAACGATCCCCTTCCTCCTGCTGTTACTCTCGCTCAACCTGTTCGCGCAAAGACAACCTCAAACACCAACACCGCCACGCCAGGTGCTGTTCGACTTTCGCAACGACCGGGACATTCGGCCCGCAAGAATTCCCGCTGCAACTCAACGCATGGTGCTTTCGAAAGTTTTTCGTAAATATCTAACGGACGCGAACAAGTGCAGCCAGAACTTCGATGCCGGTGAAGATTTTCTGCGCGGAGCGCGCCGTGCTGGTCAGATCGTGCCTTCGATCGCCGATTCGGCGACCGGAAGTTTTACTGCCGCCGGACAGAACGAAACCGCCTACGTGATCTTCGTCAACGAATGCAACGCTTCTCACGCCGACAACTTCGGCTCGAAGCGCGTCGCGATCTTCTCGGGTCAGCAGCTCGTCGCGGACGTCGATGTGGATTTCAGAGGTAGCATCGTGCTGAAGACGGATCTGAACGGCGACGGCATCAACGAACTGCTGATGACGACGGGCGATATGGCCCAGGGAACACTGATCGAGATGGCCTCATTGCTGAGTTTTCAAGGCGGACGCATGCGCGTCATCCAGGATTTTCAAACCGTGGTGGAAGATACTTGTGCTTCGGCAATGCCCGGCAGCTCGTCGAAAGCGTCGGTGTTGACGCTCTCGCCTTCACTGCTGGGCGAGATGCCGAAAATCAGACAGGATAATTACGTCGCCGGTTGCACGCGCACGAAGCGCTGGCGTCCCCTTAAAGGTCCGATCTGAGTTTGAATCTTCAGCCCTGCGCCGCCTCTTCGAGCTTCTTGACGTCGAGCTTCTTCATCTGAAGCAGCGCCTGCATTACGCGTTTGCCTTTCTCGCCGTGCGCCTCTTTGAGTAGTCTCATCAAGGCCTCCGGCACAACCTGCCACGAGAGTCCAAACTTGTCTTTCACCCAACCGCACTGGCTTTCCTGCCCGCCATCCGCGGTGAGTTTGTTCCAGTAGTAATCAACCTCTTCCTGCGACTCGCAGTTAATGACCAGCGAGATCGCTTCGGTGAACTTGAACTGCGGACCACCGTTGAGCGCGGTGAACTGCTGGCCGTCGAGTTCGAAGGCAATCGTCATGATGGATCCCGCCGGACCAGGGCCGGCTTCGGTGTAGCGCGATGTTTCGAGGATTCTGGCGTTCTTGAAAACGGAGACGTAAAAATTCACTGCCTCCTCGGCGTTGTTGTCAAACCAGAGAAATGTGGTGATCTTTTGCTTGCGCGGGGTTGGAGTCGGATTAGTAGCGGCCATTTATTTAGCTCCTTATTCGCTATTTTCACTTTCCACAGCTTAATCGAACGAGAGGCCTCGAGATCGACAGTTCTCGAAATTATTTCTTAGAAATTGAATACAATGACAAAATGTGCGGAGTCAAAAACTCATTGGGGGAAACGGGAATGGCTATACTGCTACAGGAGTACTCGACGCTGGTGAATGCGCCCGACGGAACGATATACGTGGTCCGCAGTTATGGCCAGGAGAGGGCGGACGGCACGTGGACCGGCTGGCTCGAATTCGAGCCGATGGACGACATCAGCCCGACGCTGCAAACCGGACAGGAGACGTCACAGCCAAATCGCACTTCGGTGCAATACTGGGCCACGGGATTAGAGCCGGTGTATTTCGAGGGAGCTTTTCAGCGCGCCGTGGAGGTGTCGACCTAAGCGTCGTGTGTGTGGGTTAACTCTACTTCACCTTAACAACCCATCCAGCAAAAGGCTTGACGGTTCCACACGTCGGACCGCCGTCCCCGCCGGTTCCTTGAACACGCGTCTCCAAAACGTGGCCACGGTCGGACACTTGCTCGACGGTCTTCCTTGAGATGTCGCGCAACGGAACTTTCAATCGTCTGCTCCACTGAGTTTCTTTCTGGCCCGCGTAAGTTCCGATGTCGAGATAAACAAAGCGGCCGTGAGTCGGCCCCTGGATGAACGGACCGACAAATGCCGGCGTGCCGTCTTTGGCTTCTTTGGCTCTGGCTGAGAAGACGAAACGCAGATCGCCTGAACCGGATCTCTGCGTCTGGACGGTTTCGTAGTCGTTGCCGTGTCCCTGCTGCAAACCGAAGTCGACGCCTGCCGGTGGTGTTTCCAGGACGATTCGAAAGGTGACTTCACGTTCCATGCGGCTTGCGATTATACGCGCAGCCGAATACAGGTTAGAACTCGACACTCGGCGTTCTTGATTGCGAGTCACTTCCGGAGCTATGCTGCGCGCGGGCGCACGGGGGGCGCCTCCCGTCCGCGGGTAGGACTGAGTCCACCTCATTCTCGAAATCGATGGGTTCCATCTTGCGAACCTCCTTTCGCCCGAGTAGCGGACAGCGGGCATAGCATGAAGGAGGCTCGTATGTCCGATCAGAAAAACCCACCCGCCACTCGTTCTCTTCCGGTTCGCCCCAATCTCGATCACCTCAAGCATCAGGCCAAAGACTGGCTCCGCCGTCTGCGCGCTGGTGACGCCGAAGCGCTGTCTGAGTTAAGAACTTTCACTCCGCACGCTGCTCAGAACCCACAACAGATCAAGTTGAGCGACGTGCAGCACGCACTCGCGCGCGCGTACGGCGCCGGCAATTGGGCCAGGCTCGTTCAATGCTGCAACCTCATCGACGCAATCTGGCGCGACGATCCCGAGGTGGTCCGCGATCTGGTAACCAGGCACCCAAACCTGCTGCACGAAAACGCTGGCATCCAAAACAACAACTGGGGACCGCCAATGACCTACGCGGCAAACCTCGGTCGCGATCGCATCATTCAACTGCTCTACGATCTCGGCGCCCGCGACCTCAAATCCGCCGTCGATCGCGCTCTGCTGCAAAGCAAGATCGACACTGCTCGCCTGTTGCACAAGTTGATGGGCTCGCCCGTGCTCCCTGACAGCGCACTCGGAGGTGCAGCCTACACGCTGAGCGCCACTGGAACGGCGCTGGTTCTCGAACTCGGCGGGAAGGCTGTAGACGAAAACGGCAATCGCATCGCACCTGTCGACCTCGTTCTGGAAACCGACTCCCGCAAACCCGAAGCAAAGCACCAGATCCTGGAGCTCTACGTTCAGCACGGTCTCACACTTCCCGACACTCCCGTCATGGCGCTCCACCGCGGCCGCCTTGACTTACTCGAAGATCACCTGCGCCGCGATCCCAAACTCCTCGAACGCACCTTCACTCACGAAGAGATCTACCCGCCTGAGTTCGGCTGTCACGACGAAGTCCTCGCCACGCAGGGCACGCCGTTGAAAGGAACTACTCTCCTGCATCTCTGCGCCGATTACGACGAGCTCGAAATCGCGCGCTGGCTGCTCGATCGGGGCATGGATCCCAACGTTCAAGCCGCCGTCGACGCGGATGGGTTTGGCGGTCACACAGCACTGTTTGGCACCGTTGTCTCGCAGCCGAATTTCTGGATGAACTACGGTGGGAAGCCGCTCACGGCGCCGTTCACGGAACTGCTGCTCGAGCGCGGCGCCGACCCGAATATTCGCGCCTCGCTGCGCAAGCGGCTCCATGAAGGCTACGCGCCCAAATACGACACCGAGAAAACGTACGAGTACCGCAACGTGACGGCGCTCGGCTGGGGGAGGCAGTTTCACGCCCGGGTTTTTGTAAACGAATTGGCGCTGAAACTCATCGAAGATCACGGCGGCAAAGAGTAGTTGAATCCCGATAAACTGTAACCAAAACACGCACGAGCGTGTCTTAAAAGATAGGTCGGGCTCTCCCCGGACGAAGGGGGTGACGCCCGACCGATGTTTGTCAGCACGAGGCTCAGCCGAGTGCGAAGTTCAAGGAGGTTGAAATTGAAAAGTAGATATCTACGAAGAATAGGCGGTCTGATCCTCACAGCGTTTCTGTTCGCCGGCGTCGCTTTCGTTTTCCCGAGCGATGTGCAGGCGCAGGGACGCCGCAGGATTGTCATTGTTCGTCCTTACCCGTATCGCATCTATCGTCCGTTTGGTTTTGGCCATTACTGGTGGGGTAGCCCGTATGGTTGGGGATATGACCCCTGGTCGCCGTACGGAAGCTACTATCGCAGGTACGTTTTTGATAATGGCGACGAAGCCATGAATCAGGCTTACAAAGACGGTTTCAAAACGGGCAAAGATGATGGTAAGAAAGCGAAGAGCTTTGATCCTCAGCGCTCTCATTACTTCAAGGAGTCAGGATTTGGTAACTTCGCCGAAGTTTACCGATCCGGATTCTCGCGCGGTTACCAGGATGGGTACCGGACAGGTCAGCACGAACGAGCCCTGAAGCAGCGGGCCGGCTAAAACTGGTCGACTAAACTGATCGACTGGTAACAACAAGTGCTGCGGTGGCAACATCGCGGCATTTTCGTTTTGAGGACCGCCTGAACCGCGAAACAGACCGACGTTGGAACTGTCGATCCGTATTCATCCGTGGCTGTTTGGTTTTCAAGGAAGCAGCTTCGCTTTGTCGAGAATGTCTTCGGCTCGGGCGCGGATCCAGTAGTTCTCTGTCAGATTTACCCAACGCACAGTCCCGCTCGCATCAACCAGAAACTCAGCGGGACGCGCGATGTCGTGACCATTCTCACCGGCGCCCGCGTGCACCAGGTCGTAACGACGAATCACTTCCGCATTCGGATCAGACAAGATCGGAAACGTGTAACCCGCCTTCTGCGACAGCTCGCGCGAAGTCTGCGAACTGTCAACGCTGATCGCCACCGGTCGAATACCCGCCGCGGAAAAGTCCGCCAATCGCTGTTCGATGCTCCGCAACTCGGAGTTGCACGACGGTCACCAGTAGCCGCGATAGAAGACGAGCAACACACCCTTCGGCGCCTTGCTTTCAATCGGCGTTGAAAGAAGCTCAGCCAGCGACACCTGCTTGCCACCCGTATCCGCCAACGTAAACTCCGGCGCCTTCTGCCCCACTTTCGGCGCGCCTGCCGACGCCGGCAGCCAGCGCGCGGCAATGAAGATCGCGAAGATAAAAAACGCGAAGATCAAAACACTCAACCCGCTTACCAGCGTGGCCAGGATCTTCGAAGCTGTCGGGCGCTTCTGGTCGCGCGCGAATCCCCGGCGTATACCGAAGAATAGAAACACTGCCGCCAACGCGAAGAGCAACAGGTTGGCCCACGGAAAGTCGCGCGTGAGGGGATACTGAACGAAGATGGCGAAGTAACTGAACGCCGCGAAGATCGTCAGCAGAAAACCAAGCCACAGCGGCCAGTTGAATCGTCGTGTGTTCATATCTTCACCGAGCCAGATAATTCCTACGGCCGTACGCCACAAACACGCAGAGCAATCCGGTCACCAGCGGCATGATCCCCGCTTTGACTCCCATGCCCATAACGCTCACCACAACAGCCCCGATCATGATGATAGTCAATCCGATCGCCGCGAGCGGGATCAAACCTCGACGCGTGCGAAACACACCCGGCAACACCAGCCCCAATCCACCCAACACTTCACACAAGCCGATGAACTTCAGAAACCAGGCCGAAAAAGTAATGGCGCCCGGCGGGGCTTGCGCCTGCAACATGTCCGCCGGCACGACCAACTTCAACCCACCGGAAAATACAAACAGCAGCGCCAGCAATATCTGAATGATCCAAAGCAGTATGTTCATTCTCTCTCCTTCTCTTGAACGAGCTTCTAAACGAGCTCACGCCGGCAGGCCAGGTATTTCGAGGACGGGCCGGATCTCGATCGTGCCGTGCTTGGCCACGGGAACACGTTCGGCGATGTTCATTGCTTCGTCGAGATCGCGCGCCTCGATCAGATAGTAACCGCCAAGCTGCTCGCGAGTCTCGGCGAATGGCCCATCTGTCACCAGCCGTTTTCCATCGCGCACTCGCACGCTCGTTGCGGTGGCGGTCGGATGAAGCGGTCCAGCGGCAAGATACTGACCATTGGCACTGAGATCGCGTGCGAGCTGCGCCGATTCCACGTAACAGTGTTCGCGTTCAGTCTCGCTCAGCGATGTTTCGTCGAGATAAACCAGCAACATGTATTTCATGAGAAATTTATGCCTCCAGCGGTAAGTCGAACGAAGAGCTCCCGAATCGACACTCGCGCGGGAATTTTTTTATTATCGAAACGTGCTTCCCAATGCGAACGTCGCCGTCGATGCGGTCTACCGGTCTGACTGGGGCCGCATTGTGGCCACGCTCATCCGCCAGTTCGGCGATTTCGAGCTCGCGGAAGACGCCGCTCAGGAAGCGTTCACCGCGGCTGTCGATCAGTGGCGCAGTGAGGGCGTGCCCGAGTCGCCCAGCGCCTGGATCATTCAGACTGCGAAACATAAAGCCATCGATCGCCTGCGGCGTCAAACTCGTCTGAAAGAAAAGATCGAGACACATCCTGAATTCTTTCCCAGCGAGATCGTCGACGAACCACACTTCAATTACGGCGAGATCCCCGACGATCGTCTGCGATTGATCTTCACCTGCTGCCACCCGGCACTCGCACTCGAAGCGCAAGTGGCGCTCACGTTGCGCACACTCGGCGGACTGCAAACTGACGAGATCGCGCGCGCGTTTCTAGTGCCAACGGCGACGATGGCCCAGCGACTCGTCCGCGCCAAACGAAAGATCCGCGACGCCGGAATTCCATTCACTGTTCCCGACACCAGCGACATGCCTGAACGGCTCGATGCGGTGTTGACGGCGATCTATCTCATTTTTTCCGAAGGCTACGCCGCGACCCGAGGCGCGCCACTCGTCCGTGCCGATCTTTGCACTGAAGCGATTCGTTTGGGACGCCTCGTGACAACGCTGCTCGCGCCTGATCCACCGCCGGAAACGACTGCGCTCGTCGCGTTGATGTTGCTGCACGATTCACGACGCGAGGCACGACTCGACCCGGCCGGCGATCTTGTAGTGCTGGAGGAACAGGATCGCAGCCGTTGGAACAAAGATCAGATCACGGAAGCGTTGAAGTTAGTCGACGCAGCACTCAGCGGCAGCCCCGGCCCGTTTGCCCTGGAGGCCGCGATTGCCGCTGAGCACTGTAAAGCCGCTCGGGCCGAAGATACTGACTGGCCGCGAATCGTCAGGCTCTACGATTTGCTGCAACAACTGCTGCCCTCGCCGGTTGTCGCCTTGAATCGGGCCGTTGCGATCGACATGGCCAGTGGGCCACGAACAGCTCTGCCAATCATCGACGAGCTCGCCGCGTCGGGTGAATTGGACGACTATCACCTGCTGCATGCCGCACGCGCCGACATGTTGCGCCGCCTTGGCTCGAACGTCGAGGCGGCGCAGAGTTACGAGCTCGCTTTGAGCTTAGTAACGAACGACAGTGAGCGCCGCTTTCTCGAACGCCGGCTGCGCGACGTGCGCTCGGCGATTAACTAGCTGCCGACGCTTGTTGACCGCCGCCATGAAGCGCGGCCAGCCGCCTGTCCATCTCTTCCGGGGTAACGTCTTCCTTGTGCGTGGCGACGGTCCAGACGTGACCAAACGGATCGGTCAACGTGCCGGAGCGATCGCCGTAAAACTGATCTTGCAGCGGCTTCACTTCCACACCGCCCGCTTCGATCGCCTGTTTGTAAATCGTGTCGACGTCTTCGACGTAGATCATGAGACTCACCGGCGTGCCGCCGATCGATTTCGGCCCGCGATACCCCATCTGTGGTTGCTCGTCGCCGAGCATGAATGGCGAGTCGCCAATCTTCATCTCGGCATGACCGATTTTACCGCCGTGGTCCATGCGAAAGAGTTCGGTAGCGCCAAAAGCTTTCTTGTAGTACTCGATGGCCTCAGCGCCTCCATCGACTATCAAGTAGGGGGTTAGAGAATGATATCCTTCCGGAATCGGTTTCACGTTTGCCATAGATTTCCCTTTCTTTTGGATCGGTCTTTTACTTCAATAAAGCTTTCTTGTCGAGGAAGGCGATTACCGCGGCGTTGAATTCTTTCGGCCGCTCGATCATCAGGAAATGGCCGACGCCTTCCCACATTACATACGTCAGGTCGGGTGCGAGACTGCGGAAAAACTGTTCTGTATCTGCCGGCCAGTACGGCGACTTCGCGAGGATCGCCAGCACCGGCACGTTGATCTTGTCGGTGGTATAGAGCGCGTCTTCGTTCATCGACTCCATCGCGCTCACGAGCACCTTTTGCGGCGTGCTGGAAAATGAAGTTTTGACTCGTTCGCGATCGGCTTCGGCCATCGTAGCCGTCATGGCGGTAAACATCTGCGCGCCGGCCTCTTTATAGTTTGGCCCGCGAAACATGTCGATGAACTGATCGCGATGCGCCTTGTCGGCAAACGGCCGCAAGCCGCCGTCGACGATCACGATTCCGAGCGTCTGTTTCGGATACTTGCGATAGAACTGTCGCACGACTGGCGTGCCCATGCTGTGGCCCACGAGCACCGCGCGTTCGACCTTCGCGTCTTTCATCACGGCTTCGATGGCGGCGGCGAAGAGATCCATCGTGTAGCTGATGTCCGGTTTGTCGCTCAGCCCGTGACCCGGCAGATCGACCGCGATCACACGCGCACGCTTCGACAGTTCAGGAATCTGATCGCGCCAGTGATCGAGATTGCAGCCCCAGCCGTGAACCAGCACAATCGCGTCGCGACTGGAGCCGCCGTAGCTTTTGTAATGAATCTTGTTGCCATCGAGCTTCGCAAAACGCGAGTCGTCCTGAGCGGCAGCGCAAACAGCACCAGCGAGCACGACGAGTGCGATCAAAAACCTGTATGTGAGATTCCGTTTCATATTGTTCTCCTGCTTTTTGTAACGAGCACGAGCGTCATGTCGTCCGTCAGCGGCCGCGGCGCCGCAAAGTCCTGCACCGCGCCCAACACTGAAAAGAGCACCGCTTCGGCGGAGCCGCCATGCGCGCGGCGAAACTCAGTTTCGAGACGAACGGCGCCAAACTCCTGATCGCCTTCATTGAACGATTCGAGAATTCCGTCGGAACAGACCAGCAGCGCGTCGCCGTCGTGAAGTTCCACCGTCCCGCAAGCAAACAACGCTTCCGCCACAACGCCGAGAACTGGGCCGCCATCGGAGAGACTCTCCAACCGGCCATCTGCACGCAGCAGTAAACCCGGCGGATGTCCGGCGCTACAGTAGTCGAGCCGGCCTGAATGCTTGTCGAGTCGCGCCACAAACATGCTGCTTAACGGCGCCACCGACGACAGGCGCGCGTAGTCGCGATTCACGCCCGCGACGATCGTCTCAGGACTGCTGTTGTTCGCGGTGTGCGTGCGTATCAGACCAACCAAATGACTCACCCACATTCCGGCGGCGAGACCTTTGCCACCGATGTCGCCGAGCGCAAGCACCATTCCCTCGCTCGTCTCTTCAACGGCGAAGAAGTCGCCGG
Organism: Acidobacteriota bacterium; assembly: GCA_046733615.1. GTDB lineage: Bacteria > Acidobacteriota > Blastocatellia > Pyrinomonadales > Pyrinomonadaceae > PSRF01. Next base: position 14,702 of record JBKPPP010000245.1, read on the forward strand.
GCAAATGGCGCACGGCGAAGATCTCACTCGCAATATCGAACGCTCCGTAATGCAGCAGACTCGGCGCGCACAACCGACGGTGCACCTGTGCGGCTTGGAAGATCGCCGTGTTCAGCTCAGCGTATTGCTGCTGAAGCGTTTCCAGTTTGAATTCAAGATCGAGCAAATGCTTTTGCTCTTTGGTCGGCTGCGACACTGCGGCGCGCGTCGCGACTGCGCGTCTGGGGAGTAACCCTGCGGTTAGTGCTGCAACAGTCATGATGTAAGTCCCTTGTACAAACGTCGGACCATGTTCAGGTCTGAAGACCTAGCCAACGAACTTGTAGCCACTGCCATGAACGGTAAGTATGAAACGAGGTTCTTCCGGATTTGGTTCGAGCTTTTGCCGAAGATGAACGATGTGCGTATCGACTGTGCGAGTGCTCGGATAATTTTCGTAACCCCACACCGCATCCAGCAATCGATCGCGGCTCAACGTCTCGACGGGATGCGCGATGAAGTAAGCGAGCAAGGCAAACTCTTTCGCCGAGAGATCGATGACAGTTCCATCGCGCCGCACTTCGTTACTGCGGATGTTCACTTCGACGTCGCTGAAGCGGTAAACGTCTGGAATCGCAACCGGCGTTGAAGCGCGCCGTAACACGGCCTTAACTCGCGCCATCAGCTCGCGAATTGAAAACGGCTTGGTGACGTAATCGTCGGCGCCCAGCTCCAGCCCGACGACTTTGTCGATCTCCTGTCCACGCGCGGTTAGCATGATGATCGGCACTGACGGGCGTCTCGCTTTCAACTGTTTGCAAACGTCGAGACCGCTCATGCGCGGCATCATCACGTCGAGCACGACGAGATCGGGCGAGTCTGCGAGTGCGCGCTCGAGCCCCTTGACGCCGTCTTCCGCACTGATGACTTCGTAGCCTTCGTATTCAAAATTATCGCGCAGTCCGGCGACCATTGCTGGTTCGTCTTCGACAATGAGTATTTTGCTTTTCATACGATCGCCTCCTAAGCGGCGCCGGTGGTGCCGGGTTGAGCGCCGGCCAGCGGCAGCGAGAGCGTGAATTTGCTGCCGCGTCCCGGTGTGCTTTCAACTTCCACCTGGCCGCCGTGCGCGTGCGTGATGTGGCGGACAAGTGATAAGCCAAGACCGCTGCCCTTCGTGTTGTGCACCAGTGGATCGCAGGTGCGGTAGAACTTTTCAAAGATTCGCGACTGCTCGGTGCGCTCGATGCCGATACCGCGGTCGACTACCTCTAACTTCAGTAGCTCCTTCTCGCGATACAGCTTCACGCCCAGGAATTTTTCGCTGTCGGAATATTTCAGTGCATTGTTGACCAGGTTGACAAGTGCGCGCGCGATGGCTTCGCGGTCGACGCGCACTTTCGGAATCCCCGGATCGATCTGCTCTTCGAACGCAAAGCCCTGTTGCTCGATCTGGTAACGATAGGAATCGAGCGTGTTGCGAACGAGCTCCGCGATGTCAGTCTCTTTGAAGTCGTACTCCTTGCGGCCGGCCTCGATGCGCGAGAAGTCGAGAATGTTGTTGATGAGCGCCGTCAGACGCTCGCTCTCTTTGCGAATGATGCCGTAGTACTCGTGCTTCTTTTCCTGCGTGGTAATGCGGCCGAGCTCGAGTGTTTCCGCGTAGAGACGAATCAGCGCCAGCGGCGTGCGCAACTCGTGCGACACGTTGGAAACAAAATCGGATTTGAGTCGCGCCAGTGCGACTTGCTTGTTGACGCTGCGATACGTCAGCACCAGTCCGCCAATCATCAGCACCGACAACACGCCGAGGATCAAGAAACTCTGAAGCACCCAGCGACGGCTGATCGCTTCGGCTGTCGTGCCCTGAAACTTGATGCCGAGCGTCAGGCCGCGAAACGGTCCATCGAGATTCTGTGCGACTTCCGGTTTGCCGGCGCCCCAACCGTCTGATTTGGTGAACGGCCGATCGTACTCCCACTTTCCCGCTTCGCCGGGAAAGACCATCATCGCCAGTCTCTGGTCCTCACGCAGCTCTTTCGTTGTGAGTTTGTCGAACATCTCGCCAAAGTTACCGTTCTGCTCGTCGGTTGGTTTCTGTGCGATGATCTCCGCGAACACTTCCGGAAAAAATGTTTGCTTGAGATAGTTCGGATCGAAACTGACTCCGCCCAGCAGCACTCGATCCTTTGGGACCAGCGGAAAAGTGAACAGACCCGTGCTGGTGTAGGTTGAAGCGTGCGGTTCATCCGTTTCGCCCGCGAACCAGACTACCGGACGCTTCTTGTGCATCTGGCTCATCAGCGTGTGGCCTTCCATACCGAACCATCCACTGTACATCTTGCCGGTGTCTTCTCGCTGCGCATCGCCCATGCCTCCGGGCTGCGCCTCCAGAATGATCCCGTTCTCGGAATCGTAAAGAAACACGTGAGCGAACCACGGACTCTCAGCAAGGATGGCCGCCAGTTTCCTGCGCTTCTCAGGTTCGGGATCGTTGCAAGTCGGAAACTGATCTTTGGCCTGTTCGATCATCGCGTTTACTTTCTGGTTCATCTTCTTCTCGGAGATGCCGAGCAGATACTGGAAGTCGCGATGGATCAGAGCTTCGACTTTCTTGTCGCGCTGGATAGATTTAACGTGCTGGTAGTTGACGTAAATCAGCGTGAGCGCCGGGAGCACGACTGCCAGGCCGAGCGTAAGGAACAGCCGCGCGCGGGTGTTGCCGCCCAAGAGTTTTTCTCTTTTCGACTTCATGCCAGCCTCCGCGAGATGTAGCACAGTGCGGCAGAGAATACGCTGAAACAGGCCGGGCCGTGTCAACTGCACGTAAAAATTTGTTAAGAGTTGTGAACTCCGAGGATTTTACCGTTCGGGCGCGCCGCGTTCCACTGTTGTGACGGGCCGGGAGGAATGATATAAACGCGCCATCGGTTCAACTGAAGTTCCTCCGCGGCCCCCTTTTGCAAGGCAAACTTTTGCTTTGAGTGAGGAGAAGAAGAGCATGCTTAGCTTCATCTGGTGGCTAATCATTGGGTTGATTGCTGGTGCGCTGGCGCGTTTGATCATGCCGGGCAGGGATGCGATGAGTTGGGTGGCGACGATGTTACTGGGAATCGTCGGTTCGATTCTGGGTGGCCTCATTAGCTGGGCGATTTGGGGAGCTGACACGGCCAACAGCGGCTTTCGTCCGGCGGGTCTGTTGCTCTCGATCCTCGGTGCGATCATCGTGCTCTGGGTCTGGCGCATGATCCGCGGGCGCAGCACTGTCTAGCGATTCGTTACAACGTTAGTGCCTGAATTGCCCGACATCGCTGTTTACATCGAGGCTCTCGAGCAGCGTATTCAAGGCACGACGCTGAAACGCGTTTCAGTCGCGAGTCCATTTCTGCTGCGCACAGCGGCGCCGCCACTGTCGAGCGTCGAGGGCAGGAAAGTCACTGGCCTGCGACGGCTCGGCAAACGGATCTGCATCGGTGTCGAAGGCGATTTGTGGCTGGTGCTGCACCTGATGATTGCCGGGCGTTTGCACTGGTACGAGGATCCGGCGAAGGCTTTGAAGGCTCGTGGGCTGGCGGCGTTTCAGTTTAGCAGCGGTGTTTTGACTCTGACTGAAGCGGGCACGCAGAAGCGCGCATCGCTTCACGTGGTCGAAGGTGAAGCCGGACTCGCGCGGCTCGATCCTGGTGGGTTGGAAGTCTTCGACGCGACCGAAGAGCAGTTTGCGGCTGCGCTTCGCGCTCGTAATCACACCTTGAAACGCGCCCTCACCGATCCGCGCATCCTGAGCGGCATCGGCAATGCTTACTCAGACGAGATACTCTTCACGGCCCAACTCTCGCCATTCACGCTGACGCAGAAACTCACGAACGATGAGATCGCGCGGCTTTTCGCCGCTGTGAAGTCGTCATTGATGGATTGGCTGGAACGCTTGCGCGCGGAGTATCGCGGGCGTTTTCCCGAGAAGGTGACGGCATTCCGGCCGGACATGGCGACGCATGGGAAATACGGCCAGCCATGCCCTCGCTGTGGGAGCAAGATCCAGCGGATACGTTACGGCTCAAACGAAACGAACTACTGTCCGAAGTGTCAGACCGGAGGGCGCCTCCTCGCGGATCGCGCCCTCTCGCGTCTCCTGAAAGACGACTGGCCGCGCACCCTCGAAGAACTCGAAAACCTCACGAAGGGCTGAGGTTCAGACTATCGTTCAGCGCGGTCCGGCTATGGCGGTCCTGCTATAATGCCCAACGGAGGTTGCTGTGAATTACAAAGTTGTCCTGGAAGAGTCGGAGGAAGGATTCAGCGTGTCGTGTCCGGGTTTGCCCGGCTGTTGGTCCCAAGGTGAGACTGAAGAGGAAGCGCTCGAAAACATCCAGGAGGCGATCGTCGAATATCTCGCCGCCATTGAGGATTTGGTTAAGGGTAAGCACGTCCGCGAAGTGAGTGTAGCGGTTTAGTCGTGCCGAAGATTCCCGGAGTCAATCATCTCGATGCGGTAAAGGCGTTGCAAAAAGCCGGCTTTCGAATCGTCAGGCAAGGTAAACACATCTAATGTCAGACGGAGCTCGCATCCTCACGATTCCTCGTCACAATCCAGTCAACGCCTTCACCATGGGAGGTATCGCCCGCGATGCGGGTCTAACCGTTGAGCAGTTCAAGAAGCTGCTTTAGCCTGTTCGGGCTTGTACAGCTCGTCGCTGCCGACGTCGAAGACGCGGTTCAGGCGGGCGCGGTAGTTTTCGAAGGCTAGTTGGCCGGCGAGTTGGAGGAGCTGCTCTTCGGAGAATTTTTCGCGCAGGCGGGCGTATAGATCGTCGCTGATGTTGGAGGGCGTGTCGACCATTGCGTCGGCAAGCTCGATCACGAGGAGCTCGTCGCGAGAAAACGGCAGCTGGGCGTGAGACGGATCGTCAGAGAACAGATCTTCGCGCACCACCGCGAGCAGTTTTTCATCAGTCAGTCCGGCTTTTCTGCCCACGGCAGAATTGATGTCCACTCAAAACGGACAACCCACACGCGCCGCCGTCCGTACCTTCCCCAACTGGATAAATCGCAACGAGACGCGACGCTTCTTCCCGAGGCCCGCTTCCATCGCGATGCTGCCCCAGACCATTCCCGGCACACGCATTTGCTGCTTCACGGGCGTCAGGTCTTTGCCAAACATCTTGCGCATCGCGGTGTAGAACCAACGCAGGTGCCACGGCGCCTGATTCTTTTCTACACCTGAAATCCTGTTCATCAACGCGCCCTTTGATCTCTCGTCAGAACCCTTCTCCCTCTTTCGACTTCCTCTCTGAACCGGCCAGGTGTCGCGTCGTCTGGTCAGTCACACTGAAACCCGGCGGCACAAACTCGCTCGTATCAGCCGGCCGCAAACGACGCGCCGCATTCGCCTCAGCGTCGAGCGCATTCACGCGCTTCATCTCACTTTCCTGAATCTCAGCCAACTTCTTACTCACAACCATTCCATTGATGATCAGCGCCAGACCAATCATGAACGGAATCACTCCCGCGACCCAAAGATACGGCAGTATCTGTTTTGCCTCGATCCCAACAACATTCACCAACCCCTGCATGAACACGAACAAAAAGATGGACACGCCGACGCCGACGCTGCTCGTGATCACCCCAGCCTTGATCTCGTTGTAGCGTTTGACCTGCGGCGTGATTCCCATGCGCCGCTCCATCTCCAGCTTGCGCAGCTCAGCCGCCTGGCCCGAGCGAAACATCTCCGCGAGCCACGTATCGCCCCAGTCGAATTTCCCCGGGTCGCGCCCCTCGAGCGCATCGCGCACTGCTTGCAGGTTCGCGCCACAATTTTTACAGAAGTTCAGATCGTCGCTTTGGTTGGAAGTACAGCGCGGGCATATCATAGGCAGCTCCTGTCCTGGTTGCCGTCACTCGGTTTCGCTTCGGCGTGCACTGACGGATACGACAATTCTACGACCTTGGTTCGTGTTACGGAAAACCCGGAACTGCGGTTAACATCGTGTTGTAAACTCCTGCCATGAAGGCCACGAAGGCGATTCCCGTAACAACGATCGCTCATTACCGTCTTATCGAGCCCCTCGGGGCCGGCGGCATGGGCGCGGTCTACAAAGCCTTCGACAACAAGCTCCAGCGCATAGTGGCGCTGAAAGTGCTGCCGCCGGAGTACGTCTCCCAACAGGATCGCCGCCGCCGTTTCTTCCAGGAGGCACGCGCAGCGTCCGCCCTGAACCATCCACACATCCTGACCGTCTACGAAGTGGGCGAAGACGACGGCAAGCCTTACATCGCGATGGAGTACGTCGAAGGCGAAACGCTGCGTCAGAAGATCCAGTCAAACGCGCTCCAGCTCAAAGACACGATCGAGATCGCCATCCAGATCGCTGCCGGACTCGCCCGCGCTCACGAGCTCGGCATCATTCACCGCGATCTAAAACCCGAAAACCTGATGCTGAGCCGCGACGGTTACGCAAAGATTCTCGACTTCGGCCTGGCAAAACTGGTCGCCGAACGCGATCGCGCGCTCGTCGCCGACAGCGAACAGAAAACACTGATCCGCGGAGTCCAAACCGAGTCAGGCACGTTGATGGGCACGGTCAACTACATGGCGCCCGAACAGTTGCTGGGCCAGCGAGTCGATCGCCGTTGCGACGTCTTCTCTTTCGGCGTAGTGCTCTGCGAAATGTTGACCGGAACCGCGCCGTTCGTTCACGACAATCGCATCGACACGATGCACGCCATTCTTCATCGCGAGCCACAGTTTCCCGGTGATGGCCGGCCGGAGCTGCCGTTCGACGTGCAACGAATCCTCGCCAAGGCGCTCGCCAAGACGCCGAAGGAACGTTATCAAACCGTCGACGAGCTTGCCGCGGAGCTGAAGCAGATCAAACGCGATCTCGAGTTGGGCAAGACGCTGCCCGTCGCATCCAAAACCAAACTGATCCTGAAACGCCTCGTCGCCGGCGCGCGCACGATCGACTACGCGCAGGATCTAAACGAGGAGCAGCTCAAAGCAGTTACGACGACTGAGGGACCGCTTCTGATTGTCGCGGGCGCGGGCACCGGCAAGACGCGCACACTTGTCTATCGTGTCGCGCATCTCGTCGAGATCGGCGTGAAGCCGGAGTCGATCCTGCTGCTCACGTTCACCCGGAGAGCAGCCGCCAGCATGTTGACGCGTGCCGCCGCGATGGGCGACCCACGCTGCCAGCGTGTTTCCGGTGGAACTTTTCATTCACTGGGCCACTCGGTGTTGCGCAAGTTTGCCGACCAGGCGGGCGTGCAACGAAACTTCACCGTGCTCGACCAAAGCGACACCGAAGACTTGATCGATCTACTGCGCCGCCAGATCCGGATTACGAAGGATCGTCACTTCCCGCGCAAACGCACGATCGCCGCGATCTTCAGCATGGCCGTGAACAAAGTGCAGTCGCTGAAGCAGGTCTTGAATAACGAGTACCCGCAGTTCGTTGACGAGCGGCGCAATCTGGAGACGCTCTTCAAATCGTTCGAAGACTTCAAACGCACGCGGCACATGCTCACGTACGACGATCTGTTGGTGCGCTTTCGCGAAGCGCTCGAGGCCAGCGCCACGATGCGCGAGCAACTGTCGGATCAGTACCGTTACATCATGGTCGACGAGTACCAGGACACGAACAAGCTTCAGGCGCAGATCGTGAAGCTGCTGACGGCTCGGCATGAAAATGTCGCGGTGGTTGGCGATGAGTTTCAATCGATCTACTCGTTTCGCGGCGCGAGTCATCGAAACATGCTCGAGTTTCCGAAGCTGTTTCCCAAGTCGCAGATCATCAAGCTCGAAGAGAACTTCCGCAGCACGCAGCCCATTCTCGACGTCGCGAACGCGATCATCGCGGACGTTAAGGAGAGCTACAAGAAGCGGCTCTATTCGCGCATCGAAGGCGGCCAGCCGCCCGTGGTCGTCAGCGCGCGCGATGAGAACGAGCAGTCGCGGTTTGTGGCGCAGCGGATTGTCGAGCGGCGTGACGAAGGCGCGCCACTTTCAGAAATCGCGGTGCTGTTCCGGTCGAGCTCGCACTCGTTTGAT
>JBKPPP010000246.1:0-7516 GCA_046733615.1 Acidobacteriota bacterium
ATGTAGTTTTCGGCGTAGGGCGCATCGCCGACAATCAGCAGGCGGTAAGCAGTTCTGACTTTCTTGAACGCTTCGATTACGAGGTGCGCGTTATTCTCGGGTTCCAGCCGGGACACGTAGAGAACGTACCGGTTCGGCTCCACGCGCCACTTCCGGACCAGCGCGCGGTCGGGACGTCGTTCGACTTCGCCGCCGTAAGCAATCATCGTCGACGGCGCCTTATGACGGACCCGGTAGTAATCGTGGATGACCTGCGCGTCGGTGATCATCTCGTTTGGCAGCACGGTCGAGAGATACTCGGCGAGCTTGTAGTAGCGCCGGCCGAGCCAGCCCCACTTCTTCCGTTTGTGCTCGAGTCCGTCGACGTTGATCGCGACCGGAGTTCCGGTCAGACGCAGGAGGGGACTGAAAGGAGCGTTCGCGGCGTTGCAAATCAGCGCGGCGTCGAAGCGTTTCGACACCGCGTGAATCGCGGAAAGAAACGCGTGCACGACGGTGTCGAAATACTTGTGCCGGATCGTCGGCAGCACTTCGAGCCGTACGCCGTGAAATTCCAACTGGCGCGGCGAGACGTAGTGCGCTCGGCAGTAAACGGTCACTTGGTGCCCGCGGGCCACGAGCCGAGTCGAAAGATGCTCGGCAAACGTCTCGAAGCCGCCGTAGCTGGCCGGAATACCTCGCGTTCCCAGGATTGCGATGCGCATTTTTGAATCAACTCGCGGCTGATTGTCGCGACTGCTGCACCACTCGTTCGTAAACCTGCAAAGTTCGCCGCGCCGTCTCGCGCCAGTCGAACGTCTCTGCTCTTTGGCGCCCTTTGATACTCAGTTCGCGGCGTAGCTCTGAATCAGCAATTAGCCGGCCCATTGCGCCGGCAATTGCGGAAACCTCAAATGGATCGACCTGCAAACCCGCGTCGCCGACGACTTCCGGCAGGCTGGTCCTGTTTCCAACGACCACCGGCGCGCCGCATCTCATCGCTTCGAGCGGCGGCAAACCAAAACCTTCGAAATATGACGGGTAAACAAAACAGACTGCGCCGGAATACAGTGCCGGAAGATCTGATTCGGGAACGTAGCCTGTCAGTACGATCGACTCTCTGATGCCCGATTCTTCGAGAGCGCGTAAAGTCTCGTCATACAGCCAGCCGCACTTTCCGACCAGGACGAGCTTTGGAAAATGACCTTCAGCCTGAACGCCTCGCAACGACGCGTAAGCCTTAATTAGACGTACCAAATTTTTGCGGGGCTGAATGGAACCGACCGACAAAACGTAGTCCCGCTCTATCCCGTAAGTGTGTCGCACACGTTGAAGTTCCTTATCGTCGGTTACCGGACTAAAGTGCGCGGGCGCGGCGAGTGGAATCGAGGTGACTCGCGCCGGATCGATCTTGTAAGTGTCGATGATGTCGCGTCGCGTGTGTTCGGAGAGTGAGAGAATGTGCGCGGCGCGTCGGGCGGAATGCCGCACAGTCAGACGAAGCTGTGTGCGGCTGCGTCGATTGAAAGTCTGCGGCAGATGTTCGAAAGATAGATCGTGAATGCTGACGACCGCCGGACACGGGCAGAACGGCGGCGCGGTGAACTGCACGTGCAGCACGTCCACCGGATGTTTGCGAAGCTCGGCGCTGAGTATCAGGGGAATCCTGATCAGGGGCGTGTGAGGCAGCGTGGTCTGAACTTTGAAATTGGGCCAGCGACGGTTGAAGCGATCGTAGGCTTCGGCAGTGGTGACGAAGAGAGTGTAATCGTTAACGTTATCGATTTGCGCCAGCGCCTCGATAAGGTTAACGGCGTAGCTTTCGTTTCCGGCAAGCTGCGCCCCAACAGAATGGGCATCGATTGCGATGCGCAATCGGTCTCTCCCGTGAAAGTTTCACGCCGGAACAGGCTGGGCCAGCCTCCGGCCAAGGGTTACTTACCTTTTGCTGCTGAAGCCTGCGCTTCATCGGCCTGGTGGCCGCGCGTATCGCGCTCGCGAATACGCGCTGCCTTGCCGCGAAGTCCGCGCAGGTAATAAAGCTTGGCCCGACGAACGCGACCTCTCTTGACCAGATCGATGTGGTCGATGATCGTCGCGTGCAACGGAAAGATTCTTTCGACGCCGACGCCGAAACTCGTCTTGCGTACCGTGATGGTTTCGCGGGCGCCACCGTGTTTGCGCGCAATCACAACGCCCTCGAACGCCTGCAATCTCTCTTTGGTCTCGGATTCTTTGATCCTGACGTGAACGCGGACCGTGTCGCCCGGCTGAAACTCCGGAATATTTTTCCGCAACTGACTCTCTTCAATCTTATCCAATCGGTTCATTTCTAGTGCTCCTTGTCTCGCGCTCACATATTCTTCTTCAATAAATCCGGACGCTTGCGTCGCGTCTTTTCCAGCGCGGCTTCTCTGCGCCAGCGCTCAATCTCGGCGTGATTCCCACTCAACAAAACTTCCGGCACTTTCATGCCGCGGAAGTCCGGCGGCCGCGTGTACTGCGGGTAATCCAGCAATCCTTGCGAAAACGACTCGTTGACTGCCGACGTCTCGCTGCCTAACGCGCCGGGTAGCAAACGAACCACCGAATCGATCACGACCATTGCTGCCGGTTCACCACCGGACAAAACATAATCGCCAATCGAAATCTCGTCGGTGACCAACGCTTCGGCGACGCGCTCATCGATTCCTTCGTAGCGTCCGCACAACAGCACGACTCGAATCGAGCTCTCGGAAAGATCCCGCGCCAGCGGCTGCGAAAACGTTTCACCCTGCGCCGATAGCAGCACCACTCGCACGCCGACGGGCACGTCTTCTTTTCGGCTCGCGCCCGTCAGTGCTTCCACAGCGGCGAAGATCGGCTCGGGCTTCAGCACCATCCCGTCGCCACCGCCAAACGGACGATCGTCGACGACTTGATGCTTGTCCGTGGTCCACTGCCGCAAGTCGTGCGCGACGATTTCGACGAGCCCTGCGTTACGCGCCCGTCTCACGATTCCGCAGTCGATTACTTCGCTGAAGTACTCCGGGAAAATCGTGATGATATCAAAGCGTAACATCCTTGCCGCCAATCAAAGATCGATCTACAACTCCAGCAAACCCTCGGGCGGATCGACTACGATGGTCTTTCCGGCCGTGTCTATCTCCACGACGATCGAAGCCGCGAGCGGCACCAGCCGTTCATTTCCAGCTTCGTCGTCAATCACGAGGATCTCAGCGCCGCCTGTCCGCATCACCGCGCGGACCTTGCCGATCGTCCGCTCGCCGGCTTTGACCGTGCAGCCTTCGAGCTCCCAGTCGTAAAACTCGTCCGCTTCAAGCGGCACGCGCTCCGATTCCGGAACTGCAAAACTAAAACCGACGAGTTGCTTCGCGGCGTCGACGTCGTCGTAACCGGCCAGTTTCAAAACCACGCGTTCCTTTTGGAACCAGTGGTCCTCGAGCTCGACCTGCTTTTGTTGCCCGGTAGGTGAAATCAGAATCAGCTCGTCGAGATCGTCGAACCGCTCCGGAAAGTCGGTCAAAAGCTCCGCGACGATTTCGCCTTTCAGGCCGTGTGTCTTCACCGCCCGGGCGATCAAAAGCAAATCATCCGAGCCCGCGGTCTCCATCTCGCTCACTCCACGATTTCCAGGAGGTAGCGGCGATTCTTTTTCGTACCGGCGATTTTTGCCAAAGATCTCAGGGCGCGTATCGTTCGCCCCTGTTTCCCAATAATTTTACCAACGTCCTGCGGCGCCACTCGCACTTCAATCAGCGTGGCCCCGTTACGTTGCTCAACTTCGCGAATATCCACGGAGTCGCTCTCGTCGACCAGCGACTTCACGATCATCTCGATGGCGTCTCGCATGGTTTTCGGTTTGAGAAAGAAGTTTTAGGCTTGTGCTTCGGCCGTGGCGCGTTCAGCCTTGGCGCTGGCTTTGATGAGCCGGCTGACGGTGTCGGTCGGCTGCGCACCTTTTTCGATCCAGTAATTGACTCGCGCCAGGTTGAGCTTTATCTCAGCCGGGTTGCGCGTCGGATTGTACGTGCCCAGGTTCTCGAGATAAGCGCCGTCGCGTTTCGACTGCTTCTCTTTTACGACCACTCGATACGAAGGGCTTTTCTTCGCTCCGGTGCGCATTAATTTAATCGCTAACAAGACTGTTCTCCTATCGTCGTCGTTTCTTCTTTTTCTTCTTCAGTTTCTTTCTTGATGGCCCAGTTGGCAAGGACGGCAGCGATGGCATTGATGGCATCTCGCCGCTGCCCCCATCTTCACCACCGCCGAACCCACCCAAGTCCGGTATCCCCGTGATCTTTCTCATCATCTTGCCCTTCAAACCGCTGCCGCCGAACAGCCCCGAGCCGGAAAGCTGTCGCATCATCTGGCGCATCTCGACGTACTGCTTGATGAGCTGATTGACACTCGCCACCGACGTTCCCGAACCGCGCGCGATCCGGCGCCGGCGATTAGCGTTCAGGACCCGGTGATCGTTGCGCTCTTCCCAGGTCATCGAGTCGATGATGGCTTCGGTGCGCTTCAGCTCCCGCTCCATCTCCTTCGACTGCTCCTCGGTCAACTCCGGCATGCCCATGCCGCCGAGAAGCTGGTCCGGAAGCAGCTTCATGATCTTGGTGAAAGAGCCGAGCTTCTTGACCTGCCGCAACTGCGAGCGAAAATCGTCTAACGTGAACTGGTTCTGCTGAAGCTTCTTGAGCTGCGCTTCGGCTTCACTCTGATCGACCTTCGCCTGAACTTCCTCGATCAGCGACAGCACGTCGCCCATGCCCAGAATGCGTTGCGCTACACGATCGGGATAAAACGGCTCGAGCGCGTCGTAACGTTCACCGACACCGACGAACTTCACCGGCTGCCCGGTAACCTGCTTGATCGAGAGCGCCGCGCCGCCGCGTGCGTCGCCATCCATCTTCGTCAGGATCACGCCGGTAATCCCGACGCGGCGGTGAAACTCTTCCGCGGAGCGAACCGCGTCCTGGCCCGTCATCGCATCGGCGACGAACAGAATCTCGGACGGGTGCGTCTCGCTTTTGATCGTGACCAGCTCTTCCATCAACTGATCGTCGATGTGCAGGCGTCCCGCGGTATCGACGAGCAGCGTGTCGAAGCCGGTTTGCTGCGCGTGTTTGAGTGCGCCGCGAACGAGCGTCAGCGGATCGTTAGTCTGTGGGTCTTCAAAGATCTGTTGGCCAGTCGCCTTGGCGATGACCTTGAGCTGTTCCCGCGCGGCTGGACGATAAACGTCAACTGAAAGCAGTAGCGGCTTGCGGCTTTGGTTTGCCGCTAACCAGCGCGCGATCTTTCCGGTCGAAGTGGTCTTACCCGAGCCTTGCAGTCCCACCACCATTACAGTGTTGGGAATCTGTTTGGTAAAGACGAGGCGCGAAGACTGGCCTCCCAGCAATTCAACCAGCTCGTCGAAAACGATCTTGACGACCTGTTCGGACGGTTTGAGCTCCTGCCAAACCTGCTGACCTTCCGCTTTTTGCTGAACGGAAGCTATAAAGTCTTTCGCGACTTTATAGTTAACGTCGGCCTCCAACAAGGCCAGACGGATCTCGCGCAGCGCCGCGTCAACGTGTTCTTTCGTCAGAACGCCTTCGCCCCGCAGATTTTTCAGCGTGCGCTTTAACTTATCCGAGAGCGACTCAAACATATAACCCTAGGCGTAGTTCCGCGCTGCGGACGGAAACGGAAATGATAGCGACCGACCTCTGGGGTGTCAATTCTCCGGCCGCAAATCGCTGTTTTCCGGTTCGGCCAAAGCCGCGTGAGCGTGTTGGCCCCGGTTCTTGTATGGAAAGAAACTGTACGAGTCTCGCATGTTGTGTTAAATTCAGCACGAATAAAGCGTTCGCGCATCCAAGCCGTAAAGCTGGATTTCGTTTGGAGCAGTTTCCCTCCCATAAAAGCGTCATGAAAAGTCTGCATGATTGAGCTTTTAAGGTAAGAAATGGATAAACGTGTGGGTCACGCCTCGGGACGTGATCAGGAAAAGCCCCCTACAGAGCGAGGTGTGGTCGATCTCGCAGACGCGCGCGTGCGGATCCGTTCGCGAGCCAAGCCGACCACCGAGTCATTGATGCGGGAGCTCGACGAGGTTCGCTCGCTACTCGATCAGGGTCTTTCCACCGAAGCCAAAGACCGTTTGGCGCTTCTGTTTTCCGACGCGCGTCACCATCCGTCAGTGCTGGCGCTCGCTCGGTGCGCGCTCTCCACCGCCCTCGAACAACAGGGCCACTATCGCGACTCGCTCGCCGCAGTTTCAATGTATGAGACGCCGGAGTCGCGCGCCAAGCTCGATTACGACACCACCAGCCACATCCGCGTTCAAATCGGTCTCGGTTACAACTACAACGGCGATCATCCTAAAGCCATCGCAATGTTGAAGTCGACGCTGCGCGACTACACTGAAAGCGGTGGCTCAAATCCGGGTCATATCTACGCGGCGCTTTCTCGCATTTATCGAACCATCAGCGAATACCCGATCGCGCGCGATTACGCGCAGCGTGCTTTGGAGAGTTTCCGTTTGAGCGGCGACTGGCGTGGGCTCGCCGAGTCGTATTTCGGCGTCGGCGTCGCCGACATTCACGAGGGAAATTACGCGTCGGGTCTCGAGAACCTCGAACAGGCTTTGAAACTGATCGGCGATCGGCCGGCGGCTTATGTTCTCGGCAGAACGTACGCGAACATGGCCGGCGCCTGCTGGTTCCTGAAGCGTCCGCAGGAAGGGATCGATCACCTCAAGAAAGCGATCACCTACTATGAGCGCACCGATCACAAGACCAACGCCGCCGATGGTTACAACAATCTCGGCATCAATCTCGTGCTGATTGGGCAGTGGGACCGCGCGCAGGAAGCTCTGGAGAGGGCGTTTGCGCTGGCGACGGAAGTGGACGAGCGCGGCGCGAAAGTTCCGATGATTCTCGACTCGCTCGGAGAGCTGCACATGCTGCGCGGCGATCTCGACGAGGCGAAAGATTACCTGACGCGCGCCGTTACACTCGCGACTGAAAACGGAAATAAGTGGTACGCCGGACAGGCGCTGCGAACTCTCGCGCGCTGTTACATCGCGATAGTCGATCCGGAAAAGGCGTTGGCCAAGGCCCATGAGGCGTTGACGCTGGCGGAAAACATCGGCGACCGCCAGGCGATTTGCGAATCGCGTTTGATCGCCGCGGAGTCGTACCTGTTAACTCGCCAACTCGACAACGCCGCTCAGGAGCTGCAATTCGTTACTGAACAGACCACCGATTCCGCCACCGATCTTGGTTTCACAGGCGAGGCGCACCGCCTCTCCGGAATACTAAACATGGCGCAAGGCGATCCCGCCGCTGCCGCGCAACACTTCGGCAGCAGCGTTTCGATCTTCGACATGTTGGGCGATCGCTACCGGGCCGCTCGCGCGCATCTCGAACTCGGACGCGCTTACACGAAGATCCTGCCGGAGCGCGCCGGCGAACATCTCAGCCGCGCTTTGAATACGTTCCGGGAGCTTGGCGCCCGGCTCGATCTGTCGCGTGCTGAAGAAGAG